>CANIZT010000079.1 GCA_947471905.1 Verrucomicrobiaceae bacterium | reverse complement strand
CTGCGCAAGGAGGAGGAAGCTGGTCAGCCCACCGTCATGGTAGTGGATGACGATCCCGCTCTACAAGCCCTGTTCAAGCAGTTCCTCAAGAAGGCTGGTTTTGGCCGTCTTGTCGTTGGCACCGGTGCTGAAGCTATCGCCATGGCGAAGAAGCAAAAATTCGACTTCGTTTTCCTCGATCTCAAACTCCCGGATGTGCCTGGTGATGAAGTTTACTCCCAACTCAAGGCCATCTACCCAGATCTACCCATCGTCGTGATCACCGGATATCCAGACAGTGAAATTCTCAGCCGTATTCTTTCTCATGGACCAGTCACCGTGATCAAAAAGCCGATCGAATACGATCAATTGAATCTCGCCGTGAAGCAGCTCGGCCATAAAGGCGCCGCAGAAGCCGCCGCGTAATCCAATCACCCGCTTCGTTTCAATCAGCCCCGTCAGTGTTCCTGACGGGGTTTTTTGTGCCTTTAAACAGCCACAGACGAGAAGAACACCTTGTCCGCCGTTCCACGCAGCATCCACGCCTTGTCCTGCTCGCTGAGGAAATCGAGGCGGTCGCGGATCAACGCGATGGAGTTGTGGTAGTTGTGACCGGGATCGACCTGGAACGGGCTGTCGCTGGCCCACATCACGCGTTGTGGCCCAAAAGCGTCTCTTACTTGGCGGATCAGAGGTCCCATGTCGAGATACGGGGCTTTCTTGGCTCCCAAGGCATAGAACGCGGATGCTTTGACATGCGTCTTCGCGTGACGTGCGAGACGCAGGAGATTTTTCACCTCCTCCGACTTCGGCGCTCCCGCCATGCCAAGACGCGCGAAATGATCGATCACCACGCTGGTGTCGGGATACCATTCGCACATCTTGTCGATCAGAGGCAGCGTGTCGGGATTGACCAGCGGACAAACACTCACTTTCATTTCAGCGGCAGTCTTCCACAACGTAGCCATGCCCGCTGATCCGATCCACTCGGACAAATTCTTCTCTTTGCCCGCGCTGATGCGAAAACCACGCACACCTTGCTTCACCAGATCGCGCATCGTTTGAGCCAGACCTTCCGCATGTTGGTCCACGATAGCAACGCAGCTAAAAACACCCGGATGCGCCTGCATCATGTCCAGCATGTAGCGGTTGTCATACTGGTAGTAGCTCATCTGGATGAGCACGATGCGGTTCACACCTTCCGGTTTGCAGTGCGCAAAAAGCTGTTCCGGCGTAAAGCTCGGCGGGCGCATGTCGCTGACGGCATAACCACGCGCCAGTGGGTATTTCTGCACATCCGGCGTCCACACATGCACATGCGCGTCGATCAAATCCCCCTTTTTGAAAGAGGGAATGAAGTTGCAGCCGGTGAGGGCGACGGCAGAAGAGGCGAGAAAAGAGCGGCGGGTGGAATTCATAAGAGTCAACGTAACGAAAAACGCATGCGGAACGCAAGCCTTTGCACTGCGGCGGAAAGCATTCATCATCGCGCATGCCCCGACTGCGCCGAATTTGTGTCTATTGCGGTTCCAATCCCGGAAACGATCCCTCGCATCGCATCGCCGCGCATGACTTGGGCGCTTTTCTAGCCCGCAACGGCATCGGTGTTGTCTATGGCGGAGGCAATATCGGCTTAATGGGGGCAGTCGCTAACGGTGCGCTTTCTCAACACGGCGAAGTCATCGGCGTCATCCCACGGTCACTCATGGAAAAGGAACTCGGGCACGGCGGCGTCACCGAGTTGCACGTCGTCACCAGCATGCACGAGCGCAAACAGATGATGGTCGATCTGAGCGACGGTTTCATCGCCTTGCCTGGTGGTTTCGGCACCTTGGACGAACTGTTCGAGACTTTGACGTGGTTGCAGCTTTCGTTTCACGACAAACCGGTCGCGCTACTCAACGTCGGCGGATTTTTCGATGGCTTGATCGCTTTCATCACCCACATGAGCCGCAGCGGCTTTCTTAAGCCCGAGCACGCGGCATGCGTGCTGGTTGGGAACGAGCCCGAGCAACTGCTCGCTAGCATGGCGGCCTTCAGCCCGCCCGATTTGGGCAAATGGATCGAGAAACTAGCCGCCGAAGCACGCTAGGACAGCTTGTTCCGGAAATCAGCGTAGCCAAAGCGGCGCACGACCCGGTATTCCTGCGTCGCCGGATCGTAGATCGCGATATCGGGATGCGGCACGCCATTGAACGTGGTCGTCTTTACCATCGTGTAGTGCGCCATGTCGGCAAAAACGAGACGTTGGCCAACTTTGAGCGGCTCAGGGAATGAGTATCCCGGAAGCACATCGCCCGCGAGGCAGGACATGCCACCCATCTTGTATTCGTGTGGGAACTCACCCGGCAGACCCGCCCCGAAAATATGCGGACGATAAGGCATTTCCAGGCAGTCCGGCATGTGTGCCGTGGCGGAGAGGTCGAGGATGGCAGTCGGAATGTCTGACGCCACAATGTCCTGCACTTCGGCGACGAGGTAACCGGTGTTCAGTCCAGCGGCTTCACCGGGCTCGATATAGACTTCCTTGCCCCACTTCTCACGGAAGGTGCGCAGCACCCGAATGAGGCGCTCCACATCGTAGTCTTTGCGTGTGATGTGATGCCCACCGCCCATGTTCACCCACTGCACCTGCTCCAGCAGTCGCGGAAACCGCGTTTCGACGGCGGCCACGGTGCGTTCGAGAACATCGGAGTCCTGTTCACACAGCGCATGAAAATGCAGGCCCTCGATGCCGGTCAAATCCTCGCCTTCGAGCGCCTCGGCACGAATACCAAGACGGCAACCAGGAGAACATGGATCATAGAGTGAAACCTCAACCTCAGAATGCTCGGGATTCACACGAATGCCCGGGCTGGGCGCATGCCCGGCGGCTTTGGCGGCATCGAGCATCGGCTTGAACTTCCGAAACTGAGCCAGTGAGTTGAAGCTCAGATGATGGGCGATTGGAATGATCTCGCGCATCTCCGCTTCCTTGAAAGCGGGCGCATAAACATGCACCTCCTTGCCAAATTCCTGCGCCAGCAGCGCTTCGTTGAGCCCGCTAGCACAGCAGCCGCTCAAATACTCGCGCATGATCGGAAACACGCTGAACATCGAGAAGCCCTTCAGTGCCAGCAGCACCTTGGCACCCGACTCACTCTGCACGCGGATGAGTTTCTCCATGTTTTTGCGCAGCAGCGCCACATCGACCACATAGGCAGGCGTTTCGATGGTATTAATGTCGAACGCCGGAGACGGCTGTTCGTAAACGTGGGGAGGCGTGAAGTCGGTGGATGCCATGGATGGACTTGGAGAGTAGTGATACAAAACCGCACCGCAAGAAGCGCGTCGTACGTCGTTCAGGCTTCAGCGTGACTAAAAGCACCCAGACACGCTGAAGCGTAAACAACGCGCGACTTTTCGCTGCACCCAAGCGTCACAGCATGCGGTGCTACCGCACGACGCGTGCACCGCCGCCGGCGAAAGTCTTTTCGACTTCCTTGCGGGTCGCCATCGAGGTGTCGCCGGGGGTTGTGGAGGCGATGGCACCGTGAGCGGCACCGTATTCGACTGCCTTCTGGGCGTCATTGAACTCCATGAAACCGAACTGCACGCCCGAGGCGAAGCTGTCACCGCCGCCGACGCGGTCGAGGATTTCGAGGCCGGGATACTGACGGCTCTCGTGGAACTTGCCGTCATGCCAAAGGATCGCACTCCAGTCGTTCTTCGTGGCGGTAATAACATGACGCAGCGTTGTCGCGGCGACCTTGAAGTTGCTGAATTCCTTAACAGCGGTCTCGATCATCGCCTTGAAGGCGTCGGTCTCGATGTGTCCGAGCGTTTCCTGGCCCTTCACTTCGAAACCGAGCGACGCGGTGAAATCCTCCTCGTTGCCGATCATGACATCGACATACTTCGCGATCTCGCGATTGACCTCCTGCGCCTTCTTCAGTCCGCCGATGGTTTTCCAGAGCGAGGGGCGGTAATTCAAATCGTAGCTGACGATCGTGCCGTACTTGTTGGCGGCCTTCACCGCTTCAACGGTCAGTTCAGCGGTCGTCGCAGAGAGCGCGGCGTAGATGCCGCCGGTGTGGAACCAGCGGACGCCGAGCTTGCCGAAGATGTGATCCCAATCGATGTCGCCGGGCTTGAGCTGCGAGGCGGCGGTGTTTCCGCGATCAGGATTTCCGACCGCACCGCGAATGCCGAAGCCGCGCTCGGTGAAGTTCAGGCCGTTGCGAACCGTGCGGCCGATGCCGTCGTCTTCGCGCCATTTGATGAAGTCAGTCGCGACGCCGCCCTGCATGATGAAGTCCTCGATGAGATGACCGACCTCGTTGTCCACGAATGCGGTGACGACGGCGGTCTTGTAGCCGAAGCATTTTCTCAGGCCGCGCGAGGTGTTGTATTCGCCGCCACCTTCCCAGGCTTGGAAATTGCGGGCCGTGCGGATCCGGCCCTCGCCGGGATCGAGACGGAGCATGACTTCACCGAGTGAGATTTGATCGAAGGCGCAGGATTCGCGGGATTTGATGGAGAGGCTCATAAGTGGGGAGTGGAGGAATGATGTTTGGATGGGAGAAGCTGCAAATCAGAACGGGTTGGATCGAGCAATCGGCTCCTTGCCTTCGAGGTAACGCGTGAGATTTTCCACGGCGCAACTGGCCTGGCGTTGCACGCTCTCGTGCGTGCGGGAGCCGATGTGCGGCGTGAGGATGACGTTGGGCAGACCGAGCAACGGATGATCGGCAGGCGGCGGCTCCTGGTCGAGAACGTCGGCGGCATATGCGAGGAGCTGGTTGGACTTGAGCGCTTCGACGAGTGCCGTGAGATCGACGAGTTCACCGCGACCAGTGTTGACGATGACGGCACCCTTTTTGATGAGCGGAAAATTCTTCGCATTGATCAGGCCCTTGGTGGCTGCAGTGAGCTTTGTGTGCAGCGAGATGATGTCAGCTTGGCGCAGGACATCGTCGAAGTTCTCGACGCGCTTGATGTCATACCAGCGGGCGAAGTCTTCGTCCCAATAGTTGCCGTAACCGATGACGTTCAGGCCAAAAGCTTTGGCGCGGATGGCTACTTCTTTGCCGATGCGACCGAAGCCGACGATGGCGAGGGTCTTGCCGCAGACTTCGTTGCCCGTGATGCGCGTCCAGCGGCCAGCGGCGACGTGATTCGCCTCAACGACGAGATTGCGCACGGCGGCGAGCATCAAGCAGAACGTGTGCTCGGCGACGGTGGTGTGGTTGACACCCGGAGTGAAAAGAACGGGAACCTTGAGATCGGTGGCGGCGGGAACATCGATCTTGTCGAGGCCGATACCGTATTTGGAAATGACTTTGAGCCGTGGCAGTGATTTCTGGATGACCGCGCGGGTCAGGGCATCGTCACCGCAAAGATAGGCATCGAACTCGCCAGCCAGTTCGAGCATGCGGCTCTCAGGAAGCGGCCCACGTTCGCGGACGATCTCAAATCCGGTCTTGGCCAGCATGTCGTGATGGATGCCGGGAGTGTCCTGGAATGACGTGGTGGTAAGGAGAACGCGGGTGGTGCTCATGGGGAGAGGCTGGGGCGGATTCAGGGGTTGAGTTGGGGTCGATTTCATAGCGGGGAACAAGCCCGCTGCAACCCGCATACCACACATTGTATTCCCCGCCGACCCTCCCACGCCATGAACTGACGCGACGAACGCACAGCGCCTGCGGCTTTTGCTGGCAAGACAATCTCATCCCGTTCATGCTGACTGGATGAATGCCAAACTTCTCGCCACGCTCACTTTCACCGCCGCAGCACTTCAAGCCGCCGACACTTACTTCCCGCCGCCTGATAGCGAAGGTGGCTGGCGTGAGGCGAAGACGGAAAAAGCCATGCGCGAACAGGGTGGCATGGATTTGAGCAAGCTTGAGCCTGCCTACACCATCACCGAGCGCAGCACGGGCAATGGCGGCCTGCTCGTCGTCCACCAAGGCTACCTCGTGTTCGAGCGCTACTTCGGCCGCGCCAGTCGCAATGCAAATCCCGACATGGCCTCCACTGGTAAAGGCTTTTGCAGCATCGCTTGCGGCATCATGCTGCATGAGTTCAAAGACAAGATCCCCGACGGCCTCGATACCAAGGTCTTCACGGAAAAGTATCTGCCCCAGGCTTTTCCACTCAATGATCCACGCAAAGCTAACATCACTCTCGGTCAATTGCTCTGCATGACCGGTGGCTACTGGGGCGAAGGACAAACGCCCACCGGCTACGTTCAAGGCGATCCAAAACCAAAACAGCTCAAGCCCGTCCCCGGACAAAACATCAAGGACCTGGACAAATCCTCGCTCGATGTGCCGCTCTGGTGTGATCCGGGCACCGGTTACTCCTATTCATCCCCTTCCCCGCACATCGCCAGCATCGTGCTGCGCAACGTGAGCGGCATGGAGTTGAAAGACTTCATTCACGAACGCCTCGCCAAGCCTCAAGGCTGGGGCGCATGGGATTACTGCCTGCATCGCGGCGATTTCGTCATGCCCCACGCGAACGGCGCTGGCAGCACCGCATTGCACGCCACGGATGCGCTGCGCTTTGCTTACTGCCTCGCCCATGAGGGCAAGTGGAAGGATCAACAACTTGTTCCACTCGATTACATCAAGAAATGCCAAACCTGGTCGCCGTACAACCCGCATGTGCCGTTCAGTCTGCAATGGGAGCACAACGCCGATGGTCACGTCGCCGGTGCACCGAAGGATGCCTTTTGGAAATCCGGTGCTGGCGGCTTCTGCCTCTACGTCGTGCCTTCGCTCGATCTCGTGATCTACAAACTCGGCGGCAAAGACGGCCAGTATGATCCTACGCTCACCCGCATTCCCCAGCCCGAGCAAAAAAACGACCGCGATAACTGGCAGCCCATCCCTGGGAATGCTTTCCAAGAAGGTACCGGTGCTGCTTCACTCGGACGTGTGCTGGAAATGGTATGCGCGGCAGTACGAATCGATTGAAGGGAGTGCGGACACTCCTGTCCGCATGGGTTTGATCTCATCGGACAAGAGTGTCCTCGCTCCTCTCAGATTCACCGCAAACTGCTCACGCCACCTTCCAGTTTGAACAACCGCTCCACCTCTGCGTCGGTCAAGGCACGATCAAACACCGCTAGATCGTCCTGATGGCCGACATACGAAGCTCCAAGCACCAGCGCCACGCTCGCTGGATTCCAGCCGAAGGTTAGGTCCCAGTTCTCGATGCGGCCTTGCAACTTCCCATTGAGGTAAAGACTGCCGCTGGACTTCGCAGTCTTGCTGTTCACGCTCGACAGCGTGAAGACCACATGTGTCCAGGTGTCGCGGGTGAAGGGCGGCTTTGCCACCTGCACCATCGGACGTTTTTCAAACGGCATGTCGGCCCACTGCACATTCGTCGGGTTCCAGATGTGAAACAGCGGCCGTACCGCATAACGAAAGAATCGCGGCGTTTCATCCTTCGAGAACTCCAGGAAGATGTAGCCCTTCTTCACGTCATCGCCCGTGATCTGCACCGGATCGCAGTAGCCTGGCTCCAGATCTTGATCCGGCGTCAGCCGTAGCCACACCGAAACGGTTGTGCTCCATGACTTGTCGTTGTAGCCCAGCACGTTCAGCCCATTGAACTGCGGTCGCGTGACGCCCTTCTTCGGGAAATGGATACAGCCGCCAAACTTCCCGCCCGTGGCGACGATCTTCACGTCATCATTCGGCAAGCAGGGTACGAACTCCTTGCCCTGTTTGATCACGCAATCTTTGCTGCCCTTGCTGAAATCGGCGTTCAATCCCGCATCAAACGAGGCATGGAAGACGAGCGATGATTTGAGCACGTCTTGAGCGACCAAAGGCAAAGCGAAACAAAGGAGGACGGCGAGAGCTTTCATGGCTGTGACTGCCAATACGCGCGGACTGCATCTTCTTGTGCACCAAAAGCCTCACTTCAATGTCTTCCGCAGCCACGTGATCATCTGCTCCGCATAATCCGAGTTCAGTTTCGCCCAGCCACCCATACCGTGACCACCACCAGGAATAGTGATGGTTTCGCACGCATTGCCTGCCGCCTTCATCTTCGCTTCAAAATTCACACTCTGCGAGATCGGTACCGTCTCATCCTTATCGCCATGGATCTGAAGAAAGGGCGGCAGGCCCGGCTTGATGTGGTTCATCGGCGAGATGTCCACCAGCTTCTGCCAGGCTGCGTCATTCAGCTCCTCGGTACCAATGAGTCCGCCAAGTCCTCCGAGTGCGTTACGCCGTTTCACCTGCACCACGAGATCATGCGGCGGATAAAACGGCACCACAGCAGCGACGCATGTCTCGCCCTCACCCATCACACCCGCCCATGAAACAAGATGCCCACCCGCCGACTCGCCGATGATCGCGATGCGCTTCGGGTCCACTTTATACTCCGCCGCATGCGCCTTCACCCACCGGATCGCCGACGCCACATCATCAGCACACGCCGGCCACGGATGCTGCGGTGCGAGACGGTAATTGATCGTAAACCACGTGAAACCCGCCTTCGCCAGCGGCTCAAACAGCGGCGTGATGAACGAATGCTTGTCCCCCTTCGTGAAGCCACCGCCATGCACGAGAATGCACGTCGCAAACGGCCCCTCACCTTCGGGCACAAACGCATCCAGCGTCAGCGACACATCCCCCGCCTTCGCGAACTCAATGTCTTGCTTCAGGCCGGGCATTGAGAAAGGTTTGTCGGCAGCATGGAGCGTGAGGGCGAGTAGAAGAATGAGCAGAGTGGCGAGTTTCATGGCGATCCATGAACGAAGGCAACGGTGCGGTTCTCGCCCATCCCCCAGCATCAATCTCTACCTCAGCCCAGATGGACCACTCGATGACCTCACACTGCCCACCAAGTGAGGTCAGATTGCCCACACATTGGGGGCTATGTTCCCACGAAGTGAGGTCACTCTGCCCACACTTTGGGGTCTATGTGTTCACGATGTGGGGTCACTTTGCCCACACATTGGGGTCTATGTGCCCACGATGTGGGATCACTTTGTCCACGCATTGGGGTCACTGTGCCCACGAAGTGAGATCACACTGCCCACACAATGGTGTCTATGTGTCTACGAAGTGAGATCACTCTGCCCACACAATGGGGTCTATGTGTGGGCACCTAGAAGTCAGATTCGGCAAACATGAGCTCACTTTTGAGAAAAAGAGGCTGAATCCGCTGCTTGTTGCGACCGGAGGCGCAATTGTTGAGGTTGGGGTTTTAGACCACCTTGCCGCCTCAGGCGAGGCGCTCCAACCGATAAACGTTGTCCGATCCTTGGGCCTGGCGGACATACCGTGCCGCGAGTTCCTCGACGGACGCGGGCGACTTGTGACACCCGCATCGATACGAAATGCCGTTTGCGAGTGAATTTGATCGCCGATTGGGCGATACCACCCGCTTTGATAGCGTTTTGCCCAACTCACGGAGCAAGATGGCTACTTTGGCAGATCATCTCAGGTCATTAGTGTGGAAGAATTCACCTGCGGGAATGGATCGACTTAGCAGTGGGGACGTGATTGAATCGATGGAAATCACCTCTGACGCCATGGACACGCCTCCACCCATTCCCGTTTTGCCACCGCCACCCATACCTGCGACACCGAAGAGCAGTCCCACCAAGTGGGTTTTGCTCGGCTGTGGGGGCTGCTTGGGACTGATCGTCGTCTTCGGGTTGTGTGCCGCCGCGATTGCTTGGTTTGCGATAGGCACGATCAAGAGCACGGATTTCTATACGGAGGTCATGCGGCGGGCGGAGAACTCGCCGCAGGTCCGGGAGGCGCTCGGCACGCCGATGGAGAGCGGCTGGTCGTTCCAAGGCAGCGTGAACTGCGACAACGGAAACGGTACCGCCAGCCTGAGCCTGCCGATCTCAGGTCCCAAGGGCAGCGGCACACTGAAGGCTGAGGCGACGCGGCAGTCTGGCCAGCCCTGGCAGTACTCCGTGCTGGAGATGCAGGTGGAGGGTGGCGGCAGCATCGATTTGAAAGACGCCCCGCGACCACCACCGGTGAAGGTGCCTTGAATGCGGCATCGCGTCAGGCGCATGGCATGTAAAAGGCGGCTGGGGATGCCAGCCGCCTTTGCGTTGATTGGATGATGCGGACAAGAGTGTCCGCGCTCCCTTCGAATTAGCCGATCACCTCAGGCCACTCGGTATGGAACATCTGGCCTTCGGGCTTGTCGGTGCGCTCGTAGGTGTGAGCACCAAAGAAATCGCGCTGGGCTTGGAGGAGGTTCGCAGGCAGGCGCTCGGCGCGGTAGCTGTCGTAGTAGCCGAGAGAGGCACTGAAGGCGGGGCATGGGATGCCGTTCAAGGTCGCGATGCTGACGACTTCGCGCCAATTCTGCTGAGTCTTGCTGAGCACGTCGATGAAGAACGGAGCGAGCATGAGATTGCTCAACGCGGGATTCTCGCGATAGGCGTCGGTGATGCTGTTGAGGAAGCGGGCACGGATGATACAACCGCCGCGCCAGATGCTGGCGATACGACCGAGATCGAGGCCCCAATTCTTGGCTTCTCCCATGGATTTGATGAGATCGAGCCCCTGCGCGTAGCTGATGATTTTGGAGGCGTAGAGGGCATCGTGAACTTTCTTCACGAGTTCGGCTTTGGCGGTGGTGATGTTAACCTTCGGGCCGGTGAGTTGCTTGCTAGCGGCGACGCGGGCTTTCTTCTTGGAACTCAGAATGCGGGCTTCGACAGCGGCGTTGATGGTGCTGATGACGATGGCGTTTTCCGCTGCGTTCATGAGGGTCCACTGGCCGGTGCCTTTCTGACCAGCTTTATCGACGATGAGTTCGACGATGGATTTGCCGGTCTCAGGATCTTTTTGTTCAAGGGCTTTGCCAGAGATCTGGATGAGATAGCTCTGCATGGCACCTTCGTTCCATTCATTGAAGATGGCGGCCATCTCGTCGGTGGTGAAACCAGCGTGCTTGAAGATGTTGTAGGCTTCGCAGATGAGCTGCATATCGCCATACTCGATGCCGTTGTGGATCATCTTCACGTAATGACCGGCACCGCCAGGACCAATGTGGATGACGCATGGCTCGCCATCGACTTTGGCAGCGATGCTTTCGAAGATAGGCTTCATCACTTCCCAGGTGCTGGCAGGGCCACCGGGCATGATGGAGGGGCCTTTGCGGGCGCCTTCTTCACCGCCGGAAACACCTGCGCCGATGAAGCGGAGGCCTTTCTCTGCGAGATACACGTCGCGGCGTTCGGTGGTTTTGTAGAAGCTGTTGCCGCCGTCGATGATGATGTCGTCTTTGGCGAGGAGAGGGATGAGCTGCTCGATCACGGCATCCACGGCATCGCGGTCACTGTCTTTCACGGCGGTCGATTTGACCATGATGTGAATCTTGCGTGGCAGAGCGAGGCTATCGACGAACTCTTCGAGGGTCTTGGTGCCAACGAGGGCTTTGCCAGGATGCTTGGCCACGAATTCATCCGTCACGCTGGTGGTGCGGTTATAGACACTCACTTGGAAGCCGCGGCTTTCCACGTTGAGAACGAGGTTTTGGCCCATCACAGCGAGGCCGATCAATCCGAAGTCACTTTTTTTGCTCATAATTTGGGGCGGCAGACATAGCCGCCCCCTCCGCCTTGGCAAAGGGGATTTTGTTCATGGCCGGGATGAGCGGAATTGATTAAACTGACACCCTTTTGTAATTGTTCCTCTGCTGTGGCCGCTGGTATTCCTGCGCCCACATCCATTTATCCCAACAGACCTATGCAATACCACGTCGCCAAAAACGGAGAAAAGTCCGGCCCCTTTGAGAAAGAGGAAGTGTACCGCCGCCTCGTGGCAGGAGAACTCAGTGGCAGCGATCTGGGCTGGCATGAGGGCTTAACTGAATGGGAACCGTTGGCAAAATTACTGCCACCGCAGACGCCGCCGATTCCTGCTGCTGTAACCCCAGTGTTTGGGCCGGCATCCACTCCGGCCCAGGTTTCCCCACAATCCGCCAAAACCTCCGGGATGGCCATTGCCAGCATGATCTGCGGCATTCTAGGATTGCTACTCTGGCTCCCCTGCATTCCGGCCATCATCCTTGGGCATCTGGGGCTATCAGCGATCAAAAAATCCGCCGGCGCGCTTAAAGGCGGCGGCATGGCAGTCGCAGGACTGGTGATGGGATATTTAATGATCGCCGCCATTCCGCTCATTGCGATCCTCGCGGCTATCGCAATCCCGGCTTTCAGCTCCATTCAGGAAAAAGCTGTTCAAGCAAAGACGATGAGCAATGCAAGACAACTTGCGCTTGCGGTGAAAATGTATGCCCAAGAACACGAAGGAAACCTACCACCCTCACTGGAAAAAATGGTCGAAGAAAACATCGTTGATCAGGCCCTGTTGGCCCAACGTCCCGAATCCAGCAGAACTGGCGATTATGGCCAAGGCTGGGATTACCGTGGCGCCGGTATGAAAGACACGGAAGCAGGTCAAACGGTTATTCTCGTCAGCGTCAAAGCAGATCGTGCCAAGAAAAAGATCGTGGGTCACCTAGATGGCACCGTCGAGCTTGTTCCTGAAAGTGAGATTCCCTGACGGAATCACTCAAGGCACCGGCTGCCCCTTGGCACCGATGCAGTAGAGCGAGTTAGCCGTGCGGATGAAGAGTCGCTTGTCGCCAATCGCGGGAACAGAGTTCACTGGAGCATCGAGTTTGCTGGCGGCGAGTTTTTCGAACTTCGGACCGGCTTTGATGACGATGAGATCGCCCTGCTGACTGGCGCAGAAGATCTTGCCGTCGCCAGCCACGGGGCTGCTAAAAAACTTCGCGCTGCCGGCAGTGCCTTCGACGCGCTCTTCGTAGATGACCTTGCCAGTCTTGAACTCAACACAGCGCAGGATGCCGCCATCGCCGAGGAGATACATTTTGTCGCCAATCACCAACGGCGAAGGCACATAGGGAAGACCTTTGGGGATGTCGAAAGTCACGGGTGCAGGCTTGCCACCTTTCAGATCAAGTGCGGCGATTTCCTTCACGCCACCGCCAGTGCCAAAGGTGCAGAAGTAGAACTCATCGATCAGCACGCCGGAGCCGAGGCTGCGCTGGCTGTAGCCGGGATTGTGCTGCCAGTTGATCTTGCCGGTCTTGAGGTCGATGCCCATGACGCCGCTGCCAGTGTCGGCGCAGATCACTTCCTTTTTGCCGTTCTTCAACGCATGCACCACCGGCGTGGAGAAAGTGTTGAGGCAGTTGGGGATTTCGAGCGTCCACGCCTGCTTGCCGGTTTTGGCGTCGAGACCGACGATGCAGGCTTTCCACTTCTGTTGCGCCGGGTCTTCGGTATACACCTTGCCGTCACGTTGCCAGTCAAACTCGCTGCGCACGATCATGATGCCGTCCTCGACGACAGGCGAGATACCGGTGCCGTGCTCGTGGATGTAATCAGCCACATGGTCGTTTTTCCAAACGAGCTTGCCTTGGTGATTGAGCGCAAGAGCTTGGATGTTCGTGCCGGTGCTCCAGTTGATGTAAATGCGCTCGGCATCAATGAAGGCGGAACTGCTGGCGAAGGTGTTGTAAGTCTTGTGGATTTGATGCGGGACGAACTCCTCCTCATGCCGCCACAGTTCCTTGCCATCCTTACCCGAGAAGGCGATCACCTCACGCTTGTTCGCGGCGGTTTCGGCGGTGACAACGACCATGTCGCCCCACAGCACCGGCGACGACCAGCCTTTGCCCACCGGCACCTTCCACAGTGTCGTGCTGTCATCGACCACGGATGGCAGGCCGGTAGTAACAGCTAAACCGGTGCCGTTTGGGCCGCGGAAACGGCTCCAGTCAGGAGCGGTGAAGGCGGTGCTACTGATGCCGAGGAAAAGAAGGAGTGCGAGGTTGGACTTCATGCAGCCAGTAGAACGACGCATCTAGCGTGAAGCAATCGCGAAATCGCACGACACCGAAAGTTGCCTCAAAATGGAGCAGTCTGGCCCGGTGCTATTCAGTCGCGGCCTCATTCGCTGCCTCAGTAGGCTTTGCCTCCACAGCCGTCGCAGGCGGGATAATCTCCGGCTCAGGAGCAGCAACAACCGCAGGTACGACAGATTCAACAATAGTCGAAGACATTGCCTCCACGATAGGCGCGGATGCTTCAGCCAGCGCGGCAGGTGCAGCTTCAACCACTGGCACTTCAATGGCAGGTGGTGGTGCGACCTCCACTGCTGAGGCAGGAGTCTCCTCAACCACTGGAGGTGGCGTAGGTGGCGGCACCTCAGCCTTTGGCTCTTCTTTGATCGCCACCGTCTGCTGTTTACCAGCAGCTTCCAGCGCATCGCTCAAGCGGTACTCGAGCTCCGCGATCTTGTAGCCGTCTTCGCGCGCCCTTTTGCGCGATTCCGCTTCCAGATGCGCGAGTTTTTCTTCCAAATCACGCACTTTTTTGTCGCTGCTTGTCGCAGCAGCGGAAGCACCAGAAATAGGGGCCGAAGCGACACCCACGGCATTCATGAATTCCTTCTGCACCATCTCAGTGCGGGCCTCAGCCGCCTTTAATGCACGTTGCAGATTGGCGATTTTCGCTTCGGCTTGCTGATTCACCTCGCGGGCTTTGGCCAGTTCGGCCTCAGCACCACCTGCTGCCGCATAGGCAGCCTGTTCAGCACGAACTTTGCGCAGTTCGCCTTCAAACTCCTGCATCTCCGCCTTGCGCTTGAGCAGAATTTCCTGTGCTTCGATCATGCGCTTTTCAAAATCCGCCGCGCGGGCATTGGTGGCTTCAAGCGCTTGCTCCTGCGCTTTAACCCGGCCCTGCTCGGCCGCCACGGCGATCTCGAGATCCTTGATGCGTGATTGCGTTGGTGCCAGTTGCGCAGCTATCTCCTTCGTCTTAGCCAGTTCCGCCTCAAGGCGTGTCATCTGCTGCGAGGCATCATTTGCACGCCGTTCCGCGACCTCACGATGGGTGGTGAAGCGTTGTTCAATATCGGTGAAACGCGCAGCGGCCTCGGTCGCAGCTTTTTTGTCTGCTGCAGACTGGGTGGCAGCTTTCGCCTGCTCGGCTTTCAGCGTAGCTTCGGATTCGCTGCGCAGTTTTTCCAACGTGGCAGCAGATTCAGCCTGCAGGCGTTTGGATATGCCACGCATCTTCAACCAGACCATCAGGGATGGCAGCAAGATGGCGATCCCGCCTGCGATGGCGATCTCCTCCATCGAAAAAGGACCAATCAGGGCAAATATTGCTGACGTGAACATAGTTCCTGCAAACATGGCCTTATACATCGCTCCCGCTCTTGTTCTGTCCAGCACGCATTGCTCCTTGAGCGCAGGATAAAGGTGGCTAGTCTGCGCGCCCTTTCCCCCAAACCAACCCCATGTCCAAGTTCAACATCCTCATCGCCGGCAACAACGACCCCATCTCGAGCAAAGGCATCGACCTGCTCAAAGCGGAGCCGTCTTTCTCCGTCACAGTGGACATGGACCTCAAGGCCGAAGACAAGATGATCGAGGCCTCCCGCACCGCCCACGCCATCATCGTGCGCAGTGGAGCCAAAGT
>CANIZT010000078.1 GCA_947471905.1 Verrucomicrobiaceae bacterium | reverse complement strand
CGCGGTGGCGGCGGCTTTGACCGTGGCAGCCGTGGTGGCGACGGCGGCGGCGACGGCTGGTAATACTACCCTCGTTTGTTCCTTTTCTAGCCCGTGATGTGGCGAGCCGATTAAACCGGTTCCTGTGTCACGGGCTTTTCTGCGTTCACGAATAGCGCAAAGACGCCGGCAAGCACAAATGCCCCGGCGCAGAGCCAGACGCCTTCATGGTAGTCGTGGTTGGTGTCGTAGAGCAGCAGTGTCTTAGTGAAGATGATGGGCAAAATGGCCGCACCAAAATTTCCCCACATGTTGCCCCACCCGAACAACTGCGCCTGATACTTGCCGCTGATGTCCTGCATTGTGGTCCACATCGCCGGCAGGCCGAAGTCGGCGAAGAAGGTGACCAGGCCAAACGTTACCGCCATGCTCCAAGGCGAGTTCGTTTTCAGTGCGAGCAGGTAACAGCCTGCGGCGGCGAATTTCGTCAGTGACATCGGCAGCATGCGCCCAAGACGCTTCCCCCAACGACGCGAGAGGGCATCCGTGGTGACACCGCCGATGGGCAGCGCTAGGATGCCGATGAACAGTGCCGCAGTCGTCACCCAGCCGGCGGCGGCGTCATCGAGCTTCATGACCTTTTTCAGGTAGTCGGGCAGCGAGAGCACTAGAAAGGCCCAGCCGATGTTGGTGAAAAACTGCACCGCGTTGGCAAACCACAGATTCATGCTGCGGCAGGCCGCCAGTAATGGGAAACGCCGGGGTGGGTTCGTCACCGGCTGAAACGCTCCGCGTCCCTCCGCCAGCAGCGCGATCTCGGATGCGTTGCAACGTGGATGCTGGCGCGGGTGCTCACGGAAAACGAGCCAGTAGCATATCGCCACCGCCATCCCGCCAAAGCCGTAGATCCAGCCTGCATAGCGCCAGTCCCCGGAGCTCAGGATCACATAAGCCGTCAGCCAAGGTGCCGCCGCGCCGCCGATGCGTCCGCCCCAGGAGATGATGGCGCTGAAAAAGCCGCGATTCTCGATGTGCGCCCAGCGCGTGACCAGGCTGCAGCCTGCTGGGTAATAACCCGCCTCCGCCAGCCCGCACAGCATGCGCGCGATGAGCAACGTCGTGAAGCCTGTGGCAAAACTTGTCGCCGCCGTGAACAGCGACCACGTCGCGATGTAAATCGTGATCAGCAGTCGTGCACCAAAGCGATCACTCAACCAGCCCGCTGGCACCTGAAACAGCGCGTAGGCCCAGAAGAACGCGCCTTTGACCCCATCGATCTGCCCTTGGTCGAGGTGAATGTTTTTTTGAAACGAGTCCGAGCCGAGAATGTTCGCCAGACAGATGCGGTCCAGATACATCAGGAAAGCCACGAGTGTGGCGGTGCCGAGAATTTGATGGCGGACGATCGTGAGGCGGGCGGTGGTAGACATCGTGGAGACAAGACGCTGAATTTTCACCAGCCCTAGCAGGATTCCGGCTTGATGAACAGAGCGATGACGTGCATCACCCTGCTGAGCAGGTAAAAACTCATGCATTGAATGCCCTTGCACCCTGCCGACGTCTCACGAATTCTTCCCACACCATGACTGCCATCAAAAATCTAACCGCGCTGCTCGTGCTCAGCTTTCTCGCCTCCGGCGTGCTGGGCTGGTTCCTCTTCCAATCACGCTCCGATCTCACGGCCCTGCGCTCCGACCTTGAGCACCTCAAGGCTGAGCACGTTGATGAACTGAAGACTAAAGAGGCTGAGTTCCAGCGCACCCTCAGTGCTCAGGCTGATCAGCATCAGAAGATGATCACCGCGCTCAATGACGAGAACGAAAAGAAGATCGACGCCCTGCGCAAAGGCGAGCGCCAGCGTCTCGCCACCGCCGCCAAGGAGTTTGAAAACATCTTCGAGGGCAACAAAACCACGCTGCAATACATCGACCTGCTGGAGGACAAGGTGAAGGCTGGTCAAACGCTCTCAAAGGCCGAGGTCGAGAAGCTCAGCATCATCACTACCGGCCTCGGTTACTTGAAAAAGCAGTATCAGAAGCCCATGCAGGAGTTTCAGGAGCTGGCGAACTACTTTGATGCCCAAGCCTCCAAGCAGATCACGAAACCCAAAGGCGGTTTCTTCAAGCGCCTGTTCAGTTCAGACTTCCGCGAAGCCGAAAAAGAATACCTCCGCCAGGAAGGTGCCAAGGAAGCCTTCGAGCAGGCGCAGGGCAAGTTCTCCACTACCTACACGCAGGCGCAGAAGGTCATGGGCTCCGTGAATCTCGATGCCGACGCACAGCTCCAGAAGCTGCACGCCTACATCGACGACAAGCAGCAGATGAACGCCGAAGACCTCAGTTCCTTCTTCGAGAAGGCCCGCAAAGCCCTGCGCACCCATCAAGACGTGCTCGACTTCGAGCCAGATGCTCCGCTGCTGCCAGCACCGAAGCCGCAGCCGTGAAGATGGTTATCGGAAGGAGCTTACCGCCCCACTTCCAACAACGTCGGCAGCTTGTTCAACGGCGTGAACTCCACACTGCTGCCCGTCGCCGGTTTTGCCTGCGGGTTGCTTGACTTCAAGTAGCGGAACAACTCGCTGTCGGTGGTGAAGATCATCGTCGTATCGCTGGTGATGAGCTTCTTGTAGGTTTCCATCGTCTTGAGGAACTCAAAGAGCTGCGCGGCTTCGGGCGTTTGGTTGTAGGCCTTCGCGTAAATCTCCGTGGCCTTCGCGTCCGCTGTACCTTCAAGCTCTTGTACTTTGCGATAGGCCTCGGATTCAATCGTGGCTAGGTCGCGCTCGCGTTCGCCATTGATCGTGGCCGCTGCCCCTTCGCCCTCGGCGCGGTGCAGCTTGGCGATCTGTTCACGCTCGCTGATCATGCGCAGGTGAATCGACTGGCTCACAGACGGATCGTAGTCGATGCGCTTGAAGCGTACGTCGAGCAGTTTGATGCCATAGCCCTCAACCTTGGGAATGGCGTTCCTGAGCACTTCAGCCTCGAGTTCCACACGTCCAAAATTGATCGGCGGCAGCACGCCGATGCGCGCATCGGCACTGGAAGGAGTGCTGCCGACGCTGGAACTGTTGTCCACATCGCGCACCGCTTTGCGGTCCTTGGTTGTGCGCACTGCCTCGATGAAATCATGCTTGGCGATGACAATGCGCGTCTCGCTGGCCAGAATGTCATCCAGCCGTGACAAAGCACGACGTTCGTCGGTGAGTTGGCGGAAGAACACCAGCGGGTCGGCGATTTCCCAACGGCCAAACACATCCACCACGACGATGACTTTGTCCTTGGTGGTCATGGGAGTGGACGCGCCATCCCATTCCAGCACGCGTTTGTCGATGCGGTTCACCGCTTGAATAAAGGGCGTTTTCCAGTGTAGCCCGGCCGTTTTGACCGGCTCTCCCACCGGCTTGCCGAACTGGGTGATGACGACCTGCTCCGTTTCGCTCACGGTGTACAAGCCGGAACCGAGCACAATGCTCATTGCGAGGAGAACAATCAAAATGACAGTGGCTTTCATCGTGCTGCGGGTGCGGGGATTTTTTGCGGAGCTGCCTGACGCAGATTCATGAGTGGCAGGAACGAGGAGGCCTTTTCATCCAGGATGATCTTGCCCGGCACCTGCGCCAGTACCTCACTCATGGTTTCCAAATAAAGACGCTGTTTGGTAACTTCGGGCGCCTTGAGATATTCGGCCAACACGGATTTGAAACGAGCGGCGTCGCCCTCCGCTTCGTTGACGCGTTTGGCCACGTAGCCTTCGGCGGCCTTGATTTTTTGATCCGCCTCACCTTTGGCGCGTGGAATGATCTGATAATACTCCCCGCTGGCTTTGTTGATGGTGGATTCCTTTTCCTGCTTCGCGCGGTTCACATCGCTGAAGCTGGCTTGCACATCGGCGGGCGGGTTGATGTTGCCGAGCTGAATTTGATCAATGCGCACTCCCATGCTCAGCGCGATCACCAGTTCACGCAGACGCTCCGCGCATTTGGTTTCCATCTCCTGGCGGCCAATGGTGAGTACTTCATCTACTGTGCGGTCTCCCACCACCTCGCGCATCACTGCCTGCGAGAGATCACGGAGAGTAGGCAACGGCTCGCGGAAATTAAACACATAGGCCACGGGATCACTGATGTGATACTGCACCACCCATTCTACCAAGGCGGTGTTGAGATCGCCGGTGACCATATTTTTCTCCTCCTCTTGGTCGCGATAATCCTGCGAATATTGGTAGGGGTTGGTGGCACCACGAGTTCCAAAGCCAAACTCCAGCTTCTGCTGACGCAGAACCTCCACCAGCGTGATCTGATCAATGCCCCAGGGCAGCTTGATGTGCAGACCGGGGTCCTCTGTTTTCAAATAGCCGCCAAACCGTTGTACCACCGCCACGGATTCTGCGGGAACTTGGTAGATGCCGGAGAATAGGCCGATGGCAATCATCAGCACGCCGAAGCCGATAAGGATGCGGCGTGGATCAAGCTTGATCTGCGGCGCATTCGGGAAGGGTCGTATGTCGCTCATGCCTTGAGGCTACTTCAATCTGAGGTGGCAGCAAGCGACATACGTGAAAGCTCACTTCGCCAAAAAGTCTTCCACATACTGGTCTACGATCACCTTCAGCTCCGGCGGACGCGGCAGGCCAATCGCCTCAGCACGTGCACCATCCACCTGCTGCGGCCAGTTATCGACGATGCCTTGAATCCGAGCATCAAACGCATCCACAATGGGTCCCAGCGTGATGCCACGCTTCGCAGCGACCTCTTGAATCACCTTCTCCGCAATCTGCGGCGTCACACGATGCGCAGGCAGCACATAAGCACGGTCTTTGCCGAGCTTGGCTTCTTCAACTTCGCTCAAAGCAATAAACGACTCGATCACCGTGCGGAAGCCCGTCATCGGATGCGGCTGCTCACGACGAATTGGGAGGTTGCAGACTTCGCCATTGAGAGGTTCGCGGAACATGCCGCTCGCCCAGCTCGATGCGGCGGCATTTGGCTTGCCAGGACGCACGATCACCGTCGGCAGACGCACACTGCGGCCGTCGAAGTGGCCTTTGCGTGTGTGATCGTTCACCATCATCTCGCACATCGCCTTCGTCATGCCGTAAGTCGTCTGCGGGAGTTGCTTCGTGAGGTCGGACATCATCTGTGACATGTCGATGCCGCCGTAGCACGCCACGCTGCTCGCAAACACGACACGCGGCCGACCTTCCGCCGCTCTCGCCGCTTCAAATACATTGCGCCCCCCATCCAGATTCACCCGCATCGCGTCATCGAAGCGCTCCTCACACTCACCGCTCACCATCGAGGCCAAGTGGAAGATCACATCGAACTTCGAGCCCGTGGCCGCGAAAACCGTCGCCCGGTCACCAATGTCACCCTTCACGTGCTTCACGCGCGCATCCGTCGGCTCACCGCGAAAAAACGCATCCAGAAGCACCATTTCGGTGATCGGCTTGCCGCACCAGGTGCCGCGTTCCAGGAGTTTCTGTGCAAGTTGGGAGCCAAGAAAGCCGCCGCCGCCGGTGATGATGATTTTCATGCGTGGATAGGGAAGATGTTTGCCATCAGTGGTTGCCTGATGTGAGTTCGCCGACATGAGCAAGCCACTCGCAGGACACAAGATCGGATTCGTCGGACTCGGTAACATGGGTCGGGCCAATGCACGCCATTTGCACGAAGCCGGAGCCGAGGTCGTCGTTTGGAATCGCAGCGATGCGCCCGCCGAGGCCGCCGTGGCACTCGGAATGCGTCGCGCCGCCTCGCTGCCCGATCTCGCTCGCGAAATCGGCCCCGGAGTCATCTGCATCAATCTCACCATGACCGACGTCGTCGAAAACGTCGTCTTCGGCCCAGACGGCTTGATCGAAGGCCTGCACAAAGATGCCCTCATCATCGACTTTGGCACCACCGGCGTCCCCGAGACCAAAAAATGGGCCGAACGCGTGCATTGGGTCGATGCGCCCGTCTCCGGCGGTCAAGTCGGTGCCGAAGCCGCCACGCTCACCATCATGGCCGGTGGCAGCGAGGCCAATTTACAGCGTGCCTTGCCGATCTTCCAAGCCTGCGGCAAAAACATCACCCATCTCGGCCCCAGCGGCAGCGGGCAGGTCACCAAGCTTGCCAATCAGCTCATCGTCGCCCAAACCATCGACGCCGTCGCTCAAGCTCTGCGCATGGCCGAGCTTTCCGGCGTCGATCCCGCTCTCGTTCGCAAAGCCCTTCTCGGCGGCTTTGCCGAAAGCCGCATCCTCGATCTCCACGGCGACCGCATGGTCCGCCGCGACTTCGCCCCCGGCGGCCGCGCCACCCTCCAGCTCAAAGACGTCCGCCTCATGTCCCAGCTCGCCGATTCCGTCGGCCTCGATTCACCCACGTTGAAGAACTCCCTCGCGCAGTGGGAGAAGTTCGTTCACGAAAAGGGATTCGGCGATCTCGATCATAGCGGCTTGTTCCGCCTCTATGAGTAATCACGAATGCATCACCTGCCCACCATCAATATTGATCGTCTGCCCAGTGATATTCTTCGCATGATCTGAGGCCAGAAACGTCGCCATGGCGGCATATTCGTCCGGCATCTGCCAGCGACCAAGGTGGGAGACTTTCTTGATCTTCTCCGCTGCCCAGTCGTCGAAGCTCTGGCGTTGGCTTTCGGGCAGTTTCTTCTGCCCGGCTGCCCAAATCGACTGATTCAACTCCGTCTTCACCATGCCAGGAGCTAGTGCGTTCACACGAATGTTGTGCGGGCCGAGATCCTTGGCCGCGCACTGAGTGAAATTGATCAACGCCGCCTTCGACGCACTGTAGGGCGGATCGGTCTGCGATCCCATCTGGCCGGCGACGGAAACGAGAAACAGCATCGAACCACCACCGCGCTCGATCAGCTTCGGCGCAAACGCATGCGCCACATTTACGGCGCCGATGAGGTTCACCTCCAGCACCCGTGTCCAGTCGGACGGCTCCAGGTTCCAAAACGGAAAGCCAAACTTCCCGGAGCCAATGCCCACGCAGAAAACGACGTGATCGACCGCCTCAAAGCCCGCCGCGAAGGTTTTCACCGCCTCATAGCTCGTCACATCCCCCGTCGTGACGAAATCCGCGCTCTTTTCCCGGTCGAATCCGCGCACCGCACAACCTTCATCCACAAACCCGTCCGCAATCGCCCGGCCAATGCCACGAGCGGCTCCAAACACAGCAATCGACTGACCTTCGAGATTCAATTTCATGTCCCATTATGAGACACGCCTTCTGCATCTGCAAAGGCCTCATCGCATCGGACAAAAATCATGATAGAGGCGGCGACCCCTGCTGTAACTGTAATCCCCATGAAAACGTCCACTTCCGCTGGTTGCTCCGGCTTTCGTCAAATGAACTTCCAGCGCCGCGAGGCGATGCGTATCGGCGTTTGTAGTGCGTTGGGGCTTAGCATGGCCGATTTGCTCAAACATGAAGCACGGGCCATCGTTGAGCCGGGGTTTTTCAAAGAGGGGAAGGCGAAGAGCATCATTCATCTCAATCTGCCGGGCGGGATGTCGCAGCAGGAGTCTTGGGATCCAAAGCCGGAAGCGCCGTCGGAGTATCGCGGGGCGTTTGGTGTGGTGAAGACGAACACAGGCGAAGTTTTCAGCGATAACTTCACGCGTCTGGCCAAAGTCGCGGACAAGCTGACCATCGTGCGCTCTGTGGTGGGCAAGATCCCGGACCACCAGCAGGCGACGTATCATCTCTTCACGGGTTACACGCCGACGACGGTCATCGACTACCCGCAGATGGGCAGCGTGGTGTCGCATCTGTTTGGTTCGAGAAAGGAAATGCCGCCGTATGTGGCGGTTCCTTCGATGCGTGGCTTTGAAGGCGGCACGGGCTTCCTGAGCAGCAAATACGGCCCGTTTCAGCTCAACGCTGACCCTGGGGCAAAGGGCGAGTTTCAGGTGCGCGACTTCAGCATTCCGAAGGACATCTCGATGCAGCAGTTTGAGCGGCGCAAAGCCGCGCGTGACATCGTGGAGGCGCAACTCCGCAAGCTGGATGCCGACATCGACAAACTGAACACGATGGATGACTTCTACAAGAACGCCTACTCGCTGCTAACCTCCGATGCAGCGCGAAAGGCCTTCTCGTTGGCGGATGAGAATGACGCGATGCGCGAGCTTTATGGTCGCGGCTATGAGTTGAAGCAAAAGGCACCAGCGGCGGTGGGCGAACGTTTGTTGCTTGCACGTCGTCTCGTCGAAGCTGGTGTGCGTTTCGTCAGCGTGAACTACGGCTCCTGGGACTCGCATGTGGACATCAAGGGCACCTGCACGGAGCACATGCCTGCGCTCGATCACGCGATCAGCGGCCTCATCTCCGACCTCGATCAGCGTGGCATGCTCGACAGCACGCTTGTCATGGTCACCACCGAGTTTGGTCGCACACCAAAGGTCAACACTAGCAATGGCCGCGATCACTGGGCGCGCGTGTATTCCATGCTGCTTGCGGGCGGCGGCATCACGCGTGGGCAAATCTACGGTGCCTCCGACGCGACTGCCGCCGAGCCTGCGCGTGACGAAGTGAAGCTCGAAGACTTCCTCGCCACCGTTTACAACCAACTCGGCATCGACTCAAACCAAGAACTCTCCGCTTTCGGTGGCACGCGGCCGATTGAGATCGTCAATGGTGGCAAAGTCGTGAAGGGAATCATCTCCTAATCGTTATGCGTTTCCTTGCAGCTCTTATCGGTTCATCGTGTTTGCTCACCCCGGTGCTCGCTGGCCCAATGGTTCATCACATCGAGTATGTGACGCCGCGTGCAGGCCAGCGTGGCACTACGGTCGAAGTCACGATTGAAGGCTCCTTCATCAAGGAGGCGAAAGAGGCCCTCTTTTATCGACCCGGCATCCGCTGTGTGGAACTGAAAAGCCTGCCGTTGCTGCCTGAGCCGCGCAGCACGATTCACGGCGGATTCATTGAGGGCAGCGTCATGGCGAAGTTCCAAATCGACGCGGATTGCCCGCTCGGGCTGCATCCCTTCAAGCTGCGCACTGCCACGGAGCTGACCACGCTCAGCACCTTCGCGGTGACGCGGTTTCCCATCGTCAAAGAAGCGCAGGAAGATCAATCGGTGCCGATGAACAGCGCCGTGCTCGGTCGCATGGACACGAATCAAGTCGGCGATGTCGATATGTATCGTGTCACAGGCCGCAAAGGCGAACATCTCTCCGTGGAAGTCGATTCGGTGTGGCTCACCGAGAAGTTTTATGCCGGGTCCGAGTTCGACCTCACCGCACGCATTCTCGATGCCAGTGGCAAAGAACTCGCCCGCAACGATGACAGCGCCCTGCATCTGCAAGATCCCGTTTTGAGCACGATTCTGCCCGCTGACGGCGAATACCGCGTTGAGGTCAAACAGCGCGTCTTCAACTCCGGCGGCAACTGCTACTACCTCGCGCACATTGGCTCGAATCATCGTCCGCTGGCCATTTATCCCGCCGGTGGCATGAAAGGCGAAAAACTGGCCGCCATACTGCTTGGCGATGCCGCAGGCGATGAGGCCGTTCAAATCACGCTGCCAACTCAAGCCGGTGATTTTCATTTCAACGACACGATGCCATCGCCGCTGCTGATGCGCGTGAGTGAGTTCCCCAACGTGCTCGAAGCCCAAGACGCCGATGAAACTGCCGTCAGCGCTCTTCCCGCCGCTTTGAATGGCAAAATCGAAGCCGCAGGCGATGCCGACAGCTTTCGCGTGAAAACCAAAGCGGGTGATCGTTGGCGTGTGCGAGTGTTTGCTCGCTCGCTGGGCACGCCACTCGATCCACGGCTCACGATTCGCAAAGCCGAAGCTGAAACCGATGACATCACGGCTGATGACTCGGTTCTTACGGATCGTGATCTGTGGGCCATGTCACGTCAGATTCAGCGGAAGGAACTCATGGACCCGGCGGTGATTTGGGAGCCGAAAACCGATGGCGATTACCTGATCAACATCACCGACATGCGTGGCCTCGGCGATCCGACTTCCGTTTACCGCATCGAGGTCGAACTCGTGCGTGACGAGATCAACACCTTCATCCAGGCCCGCGTCATCGACATGGTCGAGTGCCCTCGCCTCACCAGCATCGCCGTGCCTCAAGGTGGCCGCTGGACGGTGAATGTGAACCTCATCGACGCTCCCGGCAGCCGCTACAAAGGCGAACTCGATCTCGTGGTGAGTGGTTTGCCCAAAGGTGTGCAGATGATCGCTCCGCGTGTGCTTGCGGGTCAGCGTCAGGTGCCCGTGCAGTTCATCGCCGAGGCCGGAACAAAGCCGCAGACTGCGCTCATCTCCATCACCTGCAAAGCCAGCGATGGCACGCCGCTTCTCAGTCGGCCGCAGCAGTCGTTTCCATTCCTCGGCCACAGCGGCGGCCACGCATGGCACTCGTTTGTGGTCGATCACTATGCTTTTGCCGTCACGGAGCCGACGCCGTATCAAATCGACGTCGAGCAGCCGACGATCCCGCTTTCCCAAAACGGCGAACTCACGCTGCCGGTCAAAATCACGCGCAAGCCCGGCTTTGATGAAGCCATCGAGCATCAGTTCGACTGGGTGCCGCCCGGTGTCGAAGGCGAGCCTACGCTCACCATTCCTGCGGGCCAAAACGAAGGCACACTGCGCCTCAGCGCTAGCACCTCGGCCATGCCGGGCACGTATCGCCTCGCTATGACTGCCTCCACCGCAGGCGGATCGTATTACCTTGGTGCAGGTCGCATCCGCGCATCGAGTGCGTTCATCGACATCACCATCGCGCAGCCTTACATCGCCCTGAAGAGCAATCCCACTGCTGTGCGGCGCGGTGAAAAGGCGCAGGTAGTGTGGGATGTGGAGCACAAAAAGCCCTTCGAAGGCGAAGCCGAAGCCACGTTGCTCGGCCTGCCGAAAGGCCTGAGCGTCATTGGCACGCCCAAGCTCAAATCTGGCGACAAGCAGCTCATCTTCGACATCGTCGCCACCAGCGAGGCGTTGCTCGGCCAATACAAAGAGCTGAGCTGCGAGATCACCGTCACCGAACACGGCCAGCAAATCCGCCAACGCACTGGCAAAGGCATCCTGCGTGTCGATCCCGCGCTCGTTCAAACTTCCAGCACGTCCCGCTAATGTTCCGATCCCTGTTTGTTTCGCTCTTGTTCACCGCATCGGTTATCGCTGAGGAAGCTCCGAGCTTTCGCCGCGATGTGATGCCCATCTTGTTTCGTTCAGGCTGCAATCAAGGCACCTGCCATGGATCAGCACGCGGGAAGGATGGCTTCATGCTTTCGCTCTTCGGTTACGATGCCAAGGGCGACTACTACCGCATCACGCAGGAGATGGTGGGCCGCCGGGTGAACCTCGCGGCACCGGAGCAGAGTTTGATGCTGCTTAAAGCCATCGGCAAAGTGCCGCACACGGGCGGCGAGTTATTCAAGCCGGAAACGAAGTATTACAAGAAACTGCTCGCCTGGATCGAAGCTGGAGCGCCCGATGATACGGATGCTGTGCCGCAGCCAGTTGAGATCACGCTGTCGCCAGATCGCATCGTGTTCGAAGGCGGCAAGGGTACCCAGAAGACTACCGTGACTGCACGCTACTCCGATGGATCGAAGCGCGATGTCACGGACCTCGCGCTCTTTGCCACCAACAACCCCGCCACAGCCAAGATCGAAAAAAGCGGCATCGTCACCGCTGCCGGACGTGGCGACACGCATGTGTTTGCGCGGTTCAATCGCTTCACCATCGGTTCCGAAGTCATCGTGCTGCCGCAGGACAAAAACTATGCCTGGACGAATCCACCCGCGCACAACTACATCGACGAGATCGTCCATGATCGGCTTCAAAAGCTGCGCCTGCTGCCTTCCGATGTCTGCGATGACGAAACCTTCATTCGTCGCATTTACATCGACCTCACGGGCTCGTTGCCGACGACGAAAGAGTATCGCGACTTCATGGCAGACACGTCGAAGGACAAGCGCACGGCTTTGATCGACCACCTGCTGCAAAGCGATGGCTTCACTGATCTTTGGACCGCTCTCTGGGCCGAGATGCTGCGCGTCAAAGGCGGCGGCTACGCCCCCAGCGCCACCGATGTGAAGGCCGCCGATGTCTATTATGAATGGATACGCGAGCAGATCGCCAAGAACCGTCCGCTGAACGAGTTCGTGGCCGATCAGATCACCGGCACGGGCAGCAACCTTAACAGTGGCCCCGCGAATCTTTATACCATGCTCGTGCATGACGTGAAAGTGACGCCGAAGAACCTCGCCGCTGATTTTTCGCAGCTCTTCACCGGCGTGCGCATCCAGTGCGCGGAGTGCCACAACCACCCCTTCGACCGTTGGACGCAGGACGACTACTACGGCTGGGTCAGCTTCTTCACCGGCATCCAACGCAAGCTCGGCGTCGAGCCGCGTGAGTTCTATGTGTTCAACGATCTCTCCGCCGCGCCTGCAAAACATCTCGTCGATGAGCGCCCCATGCTGCCCACCGTGCTCGGCGGTGAGAGCAGTGTGCCTAAGGGCAAAGATCCGCGTCAAGCGCTCGCCGCATGGCTCACATCGCCGAAGAACGAGCTGTTCACCCGCAACCTCGCCAACCGCATGTGGGCGCATTTGATGGGGCGTGGCCTCGTCGAGCCACTGGATGACATGCGTGTGAGCAATCCACCCACGAACGGCCCGCTGCTCGATGCTTTGGCGAAACATCTCGGCGACTCTGGCTTCAATTTGAGAGGCTTCATCCGCGACATCACGACCTCGCGCACATACCAGCTCTCCGCCAAGCCGAACAAGACGAATGCCGACGACACGCGTCAGTTCTCCCGCTCACAACTCCGCCGCTTGCGAGCCGATGTGCTGCTCGATGCCATCGTGGAGGCCACAGACGGCCAGCGCGGCTTCGTTTACTTTCCCAAAGGCACCAAGGCCATCCAGCATTACCCACGCAGCCCTGGCGACACCACGCGTCCGATGACAGGCGATCCATTCTTCGAGACCTTTGGCCGTGCCGGACGTGCCAGCGTTTGCGTGTGCGACACCAAGTTCGAGCCCACGCTTTCGCAAACCCTGCACATGGTCGCCGGAGACACCGTGCAGAGCCAGATCGGAGCCGGACAAGTCATCGAGAAGCATCTCAAAGCCGTCACGCCGCCCGAAACGATCATCGAAGACCTCTACCTCCGCGCCTTGAGCCGCAAGCCGAAGCCAGATGAACTCAAGGCCCTGCTCGAACTCGTCGGCAGCGACACCAAGGACCGCAAACCCTACCAGGACATTTTCTGGAGCCTGCTCAACTCCACGGAGTTCATCTTCAATCATTGATCATGCGCGCGCTGCTGCTTTTCCCATTCTTGCTCACCTCAGCGACTGCCGCTGATGCCGTCATCACTTACGATGAGCACATCAAGCCCATCTTCCGCGAGCATTGCCTCAAATGTCACGGTGAAGACGAGCAGAAGGCTGATCTGAACCTCGCCAACTTCACCGCCGTGCTGAAAGGCGGTAGTGGTGACAAAGCCGTCATCGCTGGCCGTGCGAGTCAGAGTTTGCTCTTCCAAGCCATCACCGCCGAAGACGACGCCGAGCGCATGCCGCCAAAAAAAGCGCCGCTGCCCGCTCCTCAGATCGAACTCATCCGCCAATGGATTCAAAACGGCTTGCGCGAGTCCTCCGCGAGCAAATCCCTCGTCGCTGAACGCGATACCAGTTTCAAACCCGCCGCCACACTCAACTTCGACGGCCCACCGCCGATGCCCGAGTCACTGCCCGCCTTCACACCACCGAAGCTCAAGCGCCCACTGCCCATCATCGCCATGGCAGCGAGTCCACGCGCTCCTTTGATCGCTGTCGCAGGCCATGAACACGTTCGTTTGATCGATGCCACCACGCAGAAGGAACTCGGCGCACTCGCTTTCCCAGAGGGGCAACCCAACGTCATCCGCTTCAGCCTCGATGGCCGCGTTTTGATGGTAGCCGGTGGCAAACCGGTGCAGTCCGGCAGCGTCGTGCTGTTCGACATCAAAACCGGCAAACGCCTCACCACCATCGGTGACGAAACCGATGCCGTGCTCGCTGCCGATCTCAGCCCCGATCAACAACTCATCGCCCTCGGCGGCTCCGGCAAGGTCGTCAAAATCTATGGCACCGCCGATGGCAAGCTGCGTCACAAGCTCACCAAGCACACCGACTGGATCACCGCGCTCTCCTTCAGTCCCGATGGCAAAAAGCTCGCCTCCTCGGACCGCGCAGGCGGGATTCATCTCTGGGACGCAGTTGGCGGCGGCATTCTCCTCTCCCTCGCTGAGCACAAAGCCGCCGTGCGCGCTCTGAGTTGGCGCAGCGACAGTCGCATGCTCGCCAGCGGCGGCGAAGACGGCCTTCTCATCTGGTGGGACGCCAAAGACGGCTGGCCCGCCGTCACCAATACCAACGCACATCCACCCGTGCGCCCCACAGGCTACTACGGCAAGCTCCCCAACGGCGTCCTCTCCGCCGCCTTCGGCCCCAACGGCGAACTCCTCACCGCCGGTCGCGACAAACAAGTGCGCCTCTGGGCCGCCAACGGCAGCGCTTTAAAGACCTTTGCGAATGAGACATCTCTACCGCTGCAAACCAGCATTACCTTCGATGGTAAAGGACTGTTTGCCGGTGATGCTGCTGGCGCGGTGCACTACTGGACGACCGCGAACTGATCTTGTCTCAAACAAACGAATTATCAGAGGGCGATACGCCCTTGGTATCACTTGCCCGAAGTCTCCTGCCTAGAGGCTGCGACTGGTGCGTAGCTGGTCATAGACGATTGGGAGGAACGGTAGTAGTTGCCGTCGCCCCAAGCGTAGGGATCATCAAAGGTGCTGTACATGGCGTAGTTATCCGTGGGCATCGGCCAGATCGCGTAACCACTGCCGTAACCGCCGCCGTGTCCGCCATAGCTGTCTGGACCGTAGGCGGTGAGGTTGTAGCCATTGCCAACCACATGGCGGGACTGAGTGCAGGAGGCCATGGAAAGGGCGGCAAGAACCGATAGGAGGGACAGTGAGCGAGCGAGTTTCATTGGGTGGCGTTGGTGAGTTGCGGGGACAGTTTTTCTGATTTTTTGAGATGATGAGCCGCGACGGAGAAAAAAGCAATTCGATAACTCTGGAACTTGGAATCTTACCCACTTGTCTTGCGTTTGAGTTACACACCATGAAACCCATCGCCCTCGCCTTATTCACCACGCTCAGCCTCTCTTTCGCCGCCGAACCTCCAGATACCACCGGCTGGAAGGATCTGTTTGTTGCCGATCTCTCCAAAACCGTCGATCCCGCCGGTTGGGTCTATGAAGGCAAGGAACTCGTCGCCAAGACCCACGATACGCTGTGGACGAAGGACTCCTACGGCGACTTCATCCTCGATCTCGAATTCAAGGTGATCGCGGAATCGAACAGCGGTATCTTCCTCCGCTCTGGCGACATCAAGAACGTCCTCTCCGCTCTCGAAATCCAAGTCCACGACAGCGCCGATGGCAGCAAATACGGCATGGTCGCCGCGATTTATGATGCCATGCCGCCTAGCAAGAGCATGGCCAAGCCCGTGGGCGAGTGGAATCACTTCACCATCACCTGCAAAGGCCCGCTGGT
>CANIZT010000077.1 GCA_947471905.1 Verrucomicrobiaceae bacterium | reverse complement strand
TTTTCCGACCTGGACAAAAACTCGCCCGACACCTCGTCCAAGGCAACCATTGTGACTTTAAGAATCGGCGGCAGAAGATGCTGCGTACCTTGAGGATTCGACTGTATTGCTGTTGCGCCCGGATTCAGCTTCAACGTCGAGTCGTAAAGATATTGGGGAGCGATCGAATAAGGAGACACCGACGTGTTGCCGATTGTCTCCAATTGCGGTGAGACCACCAATGCTAAAATATTCTCGGCCACCGGACGCGTGAAGGCACGTGTTTGCAACGTCTCCTTCTCCTGCACAAGACTTTTGAGAACCGCATAGTCTCCTTCATTGTACCAGCGCTTGCCATTGTTCGTACCATTCGCAGAGTTTACCAAGGGGCGCAGAGCGGAGTCGTAAATCCGGTTTCTTTCCGCTGTCGGACTGTATTCCATGAGCCGCATGCGGCTGCGAGACGGCACGGTGTTTAACTTGTTTAAAAATGGCGGGCGATAGGGTTTATCATCACCCCACTCAACAAAGTAACCTCGTCCACATAGAAGGTTGACCATGTTTTCCGTGTTCGTCTGCGAGCCTTGGGCTTCTACCAAACTGGTAACCCCCAAAGGTGCCTGAAAAAAGATTGCATGGCCTGGATAACTATCCGCCTTGCCGGCAGCTCCCTGAAGGACCAGGGTACTGGGTCCGCTGATGAACTGCAATTCCGACTGCCGGATATAGTTTTTAGCACGATTGACTTGCTGACCGGCGGCATCCGTCCGCAAGGGATCGAACTCATTGTCCCAGTAGGTGTTCAGTGTGGCTTGTGAAAGCGTGCGGGTGAGCAAATCAAAAGCAGTACGCGCCTCCCGGAACTGGGAAACACGAGAATTGGACCGCACCCAACTGCGCTGTACGAGCCCCACAACCTGAGACATCACGAGCATCAGGATAACTAGGAAAGTCATTGAGACGAGCAGTTCAACCAATGTAAACCCCCGTCCGAAGCGCTGTTTGCGGTGAATCATACAACGAAGGCTGGTAATGCGGTACGTCATGGCACGAGTGATTAGCGAGTTTTAGCAACCAAATGACTGAAAATGGAGTAGCTCATTCGGTTGTTTTCACCAAACTTAAAGTCCGGATTGCTGGAGGCGGCAATTCTGATGATAAACCGCTTCAGATAGAGTTGATTGGCGGCGTTCTTTGGAAGGGAGGCCGGAAACTTCACTTCAGGATCGATCTGCACAATATACACAATGTCTTTGGAGTTCAGTTTCAACTCTGCTCCCTGATCGCTGAAGTATTTCGTCAGGACTTGTGTTGGAAGCATGTCGAAACGCGCATTTTCCAGATCCCGGGTAACTTGTTCAAGGATGTTGCTATTGTTGGTCAGTAGCGCGGTTTTGCGGGACATCTCAAGCCCCTGAGGCAGCAACCCAAGGAGTGTGATGATGGCCAAGGAGGCAATGGCCACTGCCAGCGCGACCTCCACCAGCGAGAAGCCAGACGCAGCACGTGAGTTTAGACAGCGTTTCATGAAATGCATAGATGCTAAGTTGGCAGCAGGAAACCCATGTGGATCAGGGGCTGAAGCGTTTGCTTTCAAGGGTGCGGAATTTATAGAATGTCTCCAAAGGAGGCAACGACAGAGGATTGGTGCTAGCGGCGTAATCCGGAATTTTGGTGGAGGCATCTGTGGGGTCAATGTAGCGTTCAACAAGGCTGGAACCACGATACTCACTGAGCACCGCTGTCTTGACGGGATCAACCGTATCAACCGCCGTGGACCGTGTCGTGCGGATGACCTGAGCCCGCATGTGGACACGGAAAGTGTTGCCGCGAGTGGTGACACGGTTGTAGAGATTGGAATAAGGGCGTTCTCGGGTGTTGTCTCCGGTAGGAGCGTGGTTCAGCCAGAACTGGTCCATGACCGTTTGCAACTGTGTACCGCTGGTGGTGTCATTGATGCCACGAACGTTGGTAAGATCAGCTTCACCACTAGATTGATTCCTCACGTCAGGGATCAGGTGGATCTCACAGATCTGGCTGGGGCTGCGGAACAGACCACGATAACGGGCGGCGGCATGATTGGAACCGGTGGCGGTATGGCGGAACTTCTGTTCAAACTGATACAACGTTTTGGTGACATCGATCGGGCGATGCCAGAATTTGCGGCCGTTGGTGCTGTTCGATTCATCCCAAAAACGGTCCCCGGAGCTGCTCCACATGCCGGAGGTGGCCGCCTGCTGGTAGTTTTTGGCATTGTTCACATCAGGGTTCGGGATGGTGGTCATGAATTCACCTTTCATCAAGGCATGCATACCAGTGGCACGCGTGATGTTGGTGAAGGGGACGATTTGATAGTTCAGATTCAGGCGACCGGCGACGGATAGCGGCTCACTGATGGCATAGGGCTCCACCACGGGCATGAAGAAGAGATCCAGCAGGTAATGGTCACGCGGATTATTGTCTCCGGGATGCCCTTGGACGACAGTCTGGCCCAAGGTGCCGTTAACACGAGCGTAAGGGTGGAACAGCAGGGTCTGCCAGGGCTTGCCATCGGTGAAACCGACTTTCTTCAAAGCGTTGTTGGTGGCGACCGCACCACCAGGCCAGACTCCGGTGGGCAAGGAGCCGAACATGACCGGGGATGAAACCATGCGATTCGGCGTCATGTACACGCCGCTGCGCCAGTCGTCACTGTTGCGCCAAGGTTCATAAAAGTAACCGCTACGGTAAAATTTTGTCGTGTTGTATCGGCTGATCATAGCGGCATGGAAGTTTCCCTCATCCGGCTTGTTGAGGTAAGCCCCGTCACGCGAGTTGGCGATGCCATTATCAAAATCACCATAGCTGTTGGCCACCGCCGCCCAGTCATCCGATGGTGGAAGATCTGGGATACGCCCATCTTCATACGGGACGTCTTTGACCAGATACGGGCTGTTTTTCACATAGTTGTAAAAGGGCGATTGAGGATCCCGCATGGCGGCAGTCGGCAGAACACAGCCCGATTCACCACCCGCCCCATGCGTGGTGAAGCTATGAATATTGCGAATCTCGCGGTCCTGACCGGCGGCCACCGCCTGCTGCCAGACAGGATGGCGCATCCACATGCTGGCGGGCACGGTGCGGCGGGCGGCAATGAGACGGTAGTCGCCAACGGCGGGCACATAGGTGCGAATGACGTCACTACCAGACCAAGGATTGCCCTGTTCGTCATATAATTGCGTATTGCCCTTATTATTATCTTTCGGGGATTCTGGCGGGATGAGCCCAATGGTTGAATTTCCGCCGCCTCCTGCGTTGTTGAAATCTTCTTTCGTGTCGAGGCGGCCTAAGGTAAGCTGATCGTTGGCATCATCGTAGGTTTGATCATATTGTAGACCGGAATAGAGAACGGGTTGCGTGGTACCATTGAAGTCATTCCTGACAGTCCCCTGCATGCGACCAAGGCAGCCCATGCGGTTGAAGCACCACCAATGAGGCGCTTGAAGAGAACGCCGCCAAGTCAACCGGCCAAAGGAATCTGTATCCCACCAATAATTGATCTCATTGCGATTGACCGGAAGGGACTGGGGAGGACCGTTCTGGGACATCCGCCGTTCACCTGAATAAACCAAAGCAGGAGTGGGCAGGGTCATGTCATCGAAGTTAATCTGGATGATCTGAACAGCTTTATTGGTGTCGCCCGCATCCGCGTGCTTGTCATAGATCTCGATCTCCCAATTGCGCTGCTCAAAGGTCAACTGCATGGGTCCGTTGCGATTGACCGTGACAAACGCGCTGACCAAGCCCCAGTTATTCAGACCGGTATGCCCTGGAGCGTCCGGGATGTAGCGGCTGGTGCTGGTGGCGCGAGCATTGCCACTCAAATAGGGGTCAGTGTCGTCCCCCATCTGGCTGACGCCGTAAGCCGCTACAGAACGCCCACCGGAAACGGCGGTGGGGCCAGCATGCCCGCCAAGTGAATAAACATTGCTGCTCTCATACAGATTGGTGTTGGATTTGATGATGATGTCGCGCGTGGTCGGGAAGAGCTTGACCCCGTCAAGCGCGACAGATCGAGCATACTTACCACGAATGACGATGGCCCACTCTGGATGGAATTTCGTCCAACCAAGCATGGGGCAGAATGTTTCCAGCATGAGCATGGCCTGGACACGCTTTTGGGCAGGCTTTCCTTGTGTGCCATCTGACAACGGCACGTTAGGGTCAAGGGTGAAATTCCAGTTATTCGGAAAGTAGCCCGGGTGCCGGGACGGATGTTTTAGTTTTAGTGGATCAGTCGGGTCACAACCGTATAATGTGCCGGTCGCATCCGTCAAAGGCGGGAAATTGGAGTACCAGCGCTGAAATCCCAACGGGTTCAACGTGCCGGCAGGGGGCGGGGGGTAAACGGAGGGCAAATATTCTGCCGGTAGTCCTGACGGTCCCTCATCTGTAATTTTTGTTGCAAGCGACTTCGGTGCGCTGCCACCACCACTGATGACAGAACCGCAGGTGACCGGGAATAGCTCGTCATTTTTACCATCGGCAGTGCAGATGAACTGAAAGCCGATTTCCGAGAGAGTGAACATGCGACCGAAGCCCTGATAAGTCTGCCCATCTTTCTCCCAGCGCGCGGGGGTTACCTGACCGTGTCCCGGCAGAACACCCGCGTTATCTGAAAGAATATTGTTACCCTGTTTGGTTCTGGTGCCGTCACTCAAACTGCCGCCAGCCTTGGGGGTGCTGCGCTGCTCAGTGTAGGTGGTGCGAACTTTCGTGAGGTCATCCTTCTTGTCATACAGAGTGGTGCCGGAGACGTTGATATTGCCATTGGAATCCAAGATGGAAGAAGCGTCATTGTCGCGGGCCAGCACACCATCGTAAAGATTGGTGGAGCGAATGTAGTCAAAGAACTGCACCACCAGCTGTGCAGCATTTTGTTTGGAGTACTTGTCCGCAAAATTCCCACTGCTGCCCAAGGCTGAGGTTCTGGGGAACTGCAGCCCGGACATCTGGGCATAGAGGTAATCCATCAACTTGCTGTTGCGAGACAGACCCACCGATGAGCCATAACCGCTGGTGGATCCCGTCACATCATAGGTGGCACTATGCGGCTCGGCGCGCCGGAAGATGTAGCTATTGTCCACCGCCGCACCGGTGGTGCCGCTGCGCAGGGTGGCACAGAGGGCGATCATGTTGTCAAAACTGGTGCGGCGCCTGTCTCCCTGCCCCTCATCACTCACCGGCCACATGGCCACGCGCGGCAGGCCATGGATGCTGAATTCCGGGGCGCGACTGTGAGCGGTGAGGAAGAAACGTGAGCGCTCGAGCGAATCATGATCCAGAAGAAACCGGTTACTCTGCCCAGGAATCGTCACCGAGGCGGCGATGCGGCCATTAGCACCATAGTTGCCGTTTTGCAGATCGTCCTGAAACAGCATTTCATCCACGCTGGCAAAAAGCCGCTCTTTCCGTGCATTGGCAAGATCACCGCTGACAGCTGGCGCAAGTTCACCATTGCTGGAGGAAAAGTCGTCGTTCACAAATGGCCGGGTTCCAGCCTTGGACCCACCCGTGGCGATCTTTGGCATTAACCCATAGATCAGTTCCTTGGTCTGCACGATGTTGGTAACGTTCGCACCGGGGGCAAATGGATCCAAGCTAATACCAGGGGCAACCACCGCGCTGAGCGCAACCGTTGCTGGGTGGCCTGGATAACGCTGATATTCGCCTGAAGCGCCAGGAAAGTTTGCCCACTTTGAGTCGCGCTGATGGTAGAAGTATGGCGGGGAGAAGAATGTAGGCTCCGAGGCGGTGTTGATGTTGATTTTGCAGGACTCGTCATCAGCCCAGAAAGCGACACGACCCACAATGGGATTGGTGCTAGAGGGCTCCTTGCCCGGCTGGGAGGTCATAAATTTATTGGTAGAATCAAGCGCACCGGTGGTGCCATCTTGCAGGACGTAAATCCACTCCACCGGCATGGGCAGGCGCAACTTGTCAGGTTCCTTAGCCGCTTGGCTTGGTAGCACCACCTCGTTGTAGCTTACCTGACCACCACCGCCGGTTATTGTGGGCGTCTTGCTATCATAGGTAAATCCTTCCACGGCGACCATCGTCTGGCCGGAGTTCTGATTTGTGCCAGTAAAGGCGGCCCGAGGGTCGATGATGGGAAAGAAAACCGCCGTTGTACCGCCTTTGAGCCCTGGCCGGACGGACGGCTCGTTCAAGTCCACGTAACGGGCCTTGTTCGCGGTTCCATTCCAGTCCTGCGGCACCTGATTCGCAGCGCTGAAGATGTCCGCCTCATTGGTGCTGGTGATCACCATCTGCGAACTGGAATACAGCTTGTGCGCGCGGACGAAGCCGCCAATGGCGTTGTAAACGCGCGCCATGCCGGGCTGTGTGGCATGAGTGGTGCGGTCATTGGCTGCTGTGCTGGTGTTCTGGGCGTTCTGAAGCTGCGCCTGAGTGATGGCGACGGCAAAATCAGCAAGCTGTTTGGCTGAGCGCGCTGCGACGAAGTTTTGAGTGGCTTTGTACTCGGTCCTGGTCAGGGAAAAAATGGCCACGATGAGCATGGACATCAATGCCACGGTGGTGACTACCATGACCAGCGCCATGGCTTTGCGGCGCTTGGCAGGCTGGGAGGAAATGAGCGAGGCCTTCATAAGAGATACTTGGTTGAATTTCTTGATTATTCATGATGTTACAAAACCGCCGCCGAAACAGCAAGCGTATATATTTTGTAATTACATGCAGTGGCCTTGAGAGGGACTACTAAGTTCTGCAAAAAACGATCAAAATCACCGCATTGAGCGCCGCCGACGCCGCCAGCCCAAGGCCAGCAGGCCAGAAATGAGCAGCAGGAGACGACCAGGCTCAGGCACGGCCACGATGATGGTGCCGGATGAGTAAAGCTGAGTGATGTCCCAGAACCTACCACTTCCGACGTCAGGCAGATCCACAAAGTTGGAACTGTAGCTTCCGGACAAGTTGGAGAAGGTGCTGGTGGGAACGATGCCGGCCCAGTCTATGAGTTTCCAAGTATCCCCGACATTGAACGCGGAGGGAACAAGGCCATTGATGGCAGTCACCACCAACGTTGAACCAGTCAGGTTGACGACGGGGGTGCCCGTCTTGGCAAAAACAAGGCGATCCGCCTCAGCCGTAGTGACGTTGGACTGGTTGAGGAGCAGGTCCAGCCGGAGGGTGCCGCCAAGGATTAGATCACTGCCAGTCTGAAGATTGATGGTCAGTGTTTGTGCCACCAGACTGCCGGCCGTGCCCACACTAAGGTTGGCACCACTTTGAACATTGATGTCATTGCCATCAGCAGGAGCGATGGTGCCGCTGCCAGACAAGGTGGCCCCAGATAGAACCGTGACGGCTGAAGAACCTGTGCCGGAGCCGGTGGTGTTGTTTACCAACAGGGTGCCGCTGGAGACGGTGGTGGTGCCATGATAGGTGTTGGCACCTGTCAGGGTGGCTACGCCTAAACCGGTCTTGAGCAAGGAGAGGATGTCATCTCCAGCCGTGGTGCCGCCATCCGCCTCACGGATGACACCACTGAAGGCCACGCCAGCACCAGCGCTGGTGCCGGAGTTGATGGTGAGCGTCTTGGTTTCCTGAACCCCTGCCTGCACATCCTGCAGGGTGACGGTATTGGTGAAGGTCACCGGATTGGCGGAAACGATGGTGGTAGCGCCAGAACCATTGGCATTGACGTCGATGGCCTGCGTGACGCTAGTGATCGCCGCGTTGTTGACCTGGAACACGACATCCGGGTTGGACTTATCCTGGACCCAGTGAACAGGGTTAGCGTCCCCGCCGTTGACAGAAGTAACGTCTGGAGCGGCCATGTAGAAAGTGCCCGCCTGGGTGCCGCTGCTCACCGTCACCTGGGTGCCGTAGCGCATGTTGGCCGTGGTGCTGAAATCCGCCACACGGACCAGATTTATGGTCAGATCATCATTGACCTGGATGATGGAATAGACGCCGTTGCGTTCCGGATTGTCGGTTTCATCCTTCACTAGGATGGTCTTGCCGATGTCGGCGGAGCCGAAGGTGACCCCATCAATGACGCGGCTCACTCTGTAGAAAGCACCCGGGCCAGAGTTGAGGTTGCCAGCGATAGAGATCAAACCACCCCCAGTGGCCTCAAAGAAACCACCGAGCGACCCGACACCCTCAACCGCATTGCTGAGACTACGTTCGACTCCCAGCAAGGAGCTGCCGGCAGTAGCATAATTGGCATTAGCCAGCACGATGGTAGCATCCCCCAGCTCAAGAGTGCTGCCAGTGCCAAGAGAGGCGGCATTGGACATGATGAGCGTGCCGTTACGCACAATCGTTCCCCCATTGGCGGCGGAACTGCTGGCCCCCGTAAGTGAACCGTAGGTGTTGACGCCCGAAAGCGTGACGGTGCCACCTCCGAGGAGCGTGATCCCGCCGGTGCCAGAGATGACCCCTTGGTAATTCGCGCTGCTAGTGTCTGCAGTGAGCAGCAAAACATTGCCACCCGCCACACGGCCAAGTTCGATCCCACCGCTAACTGTGGTGGTAGCAGCAGACGTGGCGAGGACGGAGATGCCATCACCATTGACGTTGCCAAACTTCATGGCATTGGCCAATGTGCTTCCTTGGAAGACCAGATTGAGAGCCATGCCCGATGAGCGGGTGTCTGTGCTGGTGCCCACTTCGATCAATCCAGCGCCGAAAGCGCCGGTGCTCACTCCGACCAAGGTTCCTTCCGCGAGGTCGGTGCCGCCGGTGTAAGTATTGACTGCAGCCAGCTCGAGCACGCCATTACCGGCCTTGACTACGTGTCCGGCGTCACCTTCCAGCACACCAGTGATTCGCGCATCGGCGTAGGTGCTTGAGCTGCCGCTAATGACCTCGATCATGCGGTCTTTGCGCCCCAAGTCGATGCCGTTGGCAAAGATGAGGGTCTTGTTGGCATCCTGAGCGCCCAAGATGAGAGAAGTGTTGTCCAACACGAAGCCCGCAGCCCCCCAGGTGACGAGGGCACTGCTGCCGCCGAGATTCACGGTGCGGTTGGTCGTGTAGGCGGCAAAACCGCCGCCGCTAGTCCAGTCCACTTGCGTGGCGCCAGTGCCCAGACCACGGGTGAAATCTCCGGCATTGAGCCCAAGCACACCACCATCAAGACGGAGGTGGCTGTTGGCAGGGAGGGCACCAGCCGAATCCAGCCGCAACACACCCCCTTGGATATACGTGTTGCCGGTGTAGCTGTTGGCACCCGAAAGCACGGTGGTGCCGTCACCTGTCTGCACGAGGTTCACCACGCGGCTGAGTGCGACGTTATTGACGATGTTGGAAGTGATCACCAGCGGAGCCTTGGGATTCCAGTTGTGAATGATGAGATCCGCGCTGGTGCCGTCGCTGTTAAGCAGACCGCTGGTAAGCATGCCGCCAACGATGGAGTTGCGATGATTGCCGGCATTCGTGGTCTGCAGAATGGCTCCCCCGTTGATGGTCAGCGTATCGGCGATGGTGACCACACTGGAATTCATTGAGGCAGGAATTTCCGCCAAGTATTCCGAATAGATCGTGGCTCCAACCACGGATGTCGTGGCATTCTGACTGAGTGTGACCGTGTTGGCACCCGTGTTAATGCTCACGATCCGCGCTCCACCATAGGTGAGCACTGCCGTAGGGTTCGTCACCGTGGGTTTAGCGGACAAGGTGACAGTCGTGCCCGAAACTGAGACAATGGTCGTGCCAGCAGGGATGCCCACACCGACCACCGGCATTCCAAAAACCAAATTAGGATTGGGCGCGACCAAGGTGACATCGAAGCTGCCTGTGCTGGTGCCACTGGTGAGTGCGATGACATCCGGTATGCCGTTTCCTGTGACGACCTGACCGACGCGCAAACGGGGGTCACTGATGTTCGTGACCACAGGGCTGCCCGAGATAAGGTTGCCGGTAACGAAGGCGTTATCAAAAGCATACAAGGTCGGTGCGGTATTGTCAGTGATCGTGGGAGCCCTGCTTAACGTGAAGTTATTGTTGGCAACGTCGATGGCTGTGATGGAAGAGCCGAGAGGGACACTGCCGCCGCGCACGAGTTGGCCGACCTGGAGGCGAGCAGCCCCAGGGACACCCGTCACCAGAGGATCGGAGGCCACCGTGTCACCAGCGGTAGAAAAATCGTTGTTGAAGAACAGGATGGTATTGACTGCAGCATTTGAAACCGTGGTGCCCTGGAAGGATTCCTCAACCAAGGCACCATCATGAACATTGCTAAAGGAGGTCCAGGACGCAGGATTGGCGATGAAGTTATGCGCGCCTTTGATGTCGGAGCCGGTCAACAGCGAGGTCGCGGGATCCACAAAGCCGAAGTCGTTGACTCCCGGCACCAGCACGGAACGATTGGTAAAGGTAATACGGGACAGAATGACGCCGACATCCACCAGAGCGCGACCCGCTAGAGAGACGCGTGAGTTAAGGGAACCACCTTGCAGGTCAAAGAGCACCGTCCCGCCCTTCTGGAAGTTGATTGCGGAGGCATTGTTCACATCCTGCAAGTTCAAGAAGGTGAACGTGTTGTCAGCGATGCTGCCGGTCACACGAATAATCGACGCCCCTTCGAGCACCTGAAGAGTGCCAATCATGTTTTGAGTGGTGTTCCTGCCAGTGACACTTTGAAGGTCGAGTGTGCCGCCGGACATGACCAAGTAACCGATGTCGTTGCGGACGTATTGATCCGTAAACGCAGGCGAGAGACGCAATGTGCCGTCATCCACGACTAGCGCCTGAAGGCCGAAACCACCGAAAGATGTGCCACGCATGTCCAAGGTGCCGTCACCGCGTTTGGTGATGGCGAAAAACTCCTCGTTGGCGGGCGTCGTGTAGTTGCCCCCTAGGGTGAGCACGGTGTAGGCATTGCCCACGTCCAGGACCGCCGGCTGGTTGATGGTAAAGCCGCGATCGGTGCTGGCGTTCGTGCCGTTAAACTGCAGGATGCCGCCATTGAAAATCAAATTACCGACTGAGTTTCTAGAGGCACCCAAGCCGCTGGCCGTTCCGGCAAAGACCAAATTGTTGCTGCCAGAGTAGATCGCTGCAACAGAGATCCTGATTGCCGTTGCGCTGAGGACAGCGGCTACCGTGGCCCCCTCGGGAATGCCGGGCCCAGACACCGCCTGCCCCACGCTCAGCAAAGCGGTGGAGGGCACGGTGACATCGGTGCTGCCACTGGAGGTAGCGGAGAGCAGCGTCGCACCGATATTAGCGCTAAGACCATAGGTCAGATTGTTCTGACCGGTGGCCGAGACCGGACTGGAGATTTCGATGGTGTTTTTATCTAGGATACGGAGAACCGTCGCACCTCCCGGAATCCCATTGCCAGAGATGGCCTGCCCGACCGTGATGCCCAGCGTGCTACCCACAACAACAACCGTACCGCTCTGGGTGTCAGCAGAACGGGTGAGCGTGAAAGCCGTGTAATCAGCAAAGTTCAGGTTATTGGTAGCTGAGGCATTGGCATTAATCGGTGTGCCACTTTCACCGATGGTGATTTGCGTGCCGTTTACGATGGATAGAACGGTCACCGTGACACCGGTCGGAATACCGGTGCCGGTAACCACCTGACCCACACTGAGCCCAGCCGTGCCGCCTGGAACCGTAACGGTGGCACTGCCATTGGAAGTGGTGGCGGAAACTGAACCGGTCTTCTTAGTGAAGCTGCCGAAGCTCAGGCTGGCACCGGTGGTGGTGACGAGCGCCCCATTGGACAAAGTCACGCTGGTCGGACTGTTGACGGTGGCAATGGTGACGCCCCCAGGCAGTTCCGCACCACTGACCGACTGGCCGATGGTCAGACCGGTGGTGTTCACATTAAGCGTTCGCCCAAGAGAAGGGGCGAAGGAGATGAGCTGAGTGCCGGCGGCGTAGCCCTCGATGGCCAGCGTGCGCAAAGTGGTGATGCCGGCATTGAGCGTGGAGACGCCGGTGTAGGTGTTCAAACCGGAGAGGATGAGATTACCAACACCGCTCTTGTCCAAACCGTTGACCACTGGAGCGAAAGCCAGCGCCGTGGGCACGCCAGTGCCAGCCGAAGCATTGGCGCTCATCGTCAGCGTTCCGATCTGATTGATTGCGTCCGTGACGGTGATGGTGTTGATCGTGGCACCTGCAAAACCGGTGCTGGTCACCGCGAGCCCTGGCGCGAGTCCGACCAAACTGACACTGGTAATCGTGTTTACGCCTGAGGTGACCGTGCCATTCCGTCCGACGGGAGCTAGGTTCGCAATAATCGCGGCAATGTCGAGCGCGCCGCTGCCGGTGTTGTTTTGAAGGAGCAGCAGATCCGAGTTGGCACCTGCCCCGCCAGTGAGTGTGCCAGCGCCGCCGATAAAACCCGAATGAGCGGCCATGTTGTTGGTGAACAGGATGCCGCTGGCTTGAACCACATTGGTTCCCGTCAGGGTAATGCCGAAGGTGCTGTTGCCAGCGACATTAGGCGTGTTGTTGAACCGCAGGGTGTTGATGGTGCGGGTGTTCTGAGTGCTGTTGCCGACCACATCCATATTGGCATTGACCGCCCAGTCATTTGCCAGAGGGCCGGGGAAGGCACCAGTGTTCGTGTAAGTCGTCAGGCCGCGGATGAGCTTGTCGATGGTGCCGGTGGTGGTGGTTCCGTCCTCGTTAACGTTGCTGTTAGTGGCCCAACTGGAGCCGCCCACCGTGGCCCAACCGCCAAGAATGCCGTTGATGTTGCCGGTGTCGGTGCTGGCAATATCATTCGCGCTGAAGTCAACCGTGGCACCGGCCGCGCGACCAATGCCGTTCAAACGCAGTTTATTGAGGCCACTGCTGCGGAAGATGCGGTTGGCACCGGCATTGAGCGTGATACTGGCGATGATCTCGAGATGATTGTTAGCCCCCACACTTGAAGCCAGCTCCAAGGCGCCGCCGAAGCGGCTGCCACCCAGAGTGATCGAGCCAGTGTCAGACAATTTACTATTGTTGTTGGTAGAATAGTCAAGTTTGAGCGTGCCGGCCAACACGGTGTGGTTGGGCACCGTGGCGGTGGTGAGACTGTTGCGGGTAGTGAGATCCGCCTGACCGCTGAGAATGAGCGTGCCCTCACCAAGCTGCGTGACGGTGCCCGCGCCCCCAAACGTGCCTTTGAGTTCCAGGCTCGATCCCTGTTCTACCGTGATGTTGGAATTGGCAGTGACGAAGAGCTGCCCAGCCCAGGAACTGTTCCCAGTCGTGGTGGCCAGAGTGCCGCCGGCAAGATACATGGTCTGCACCGTGGTATAGGCAACGTTACGCAGATCAACGGTGGCATTCTGGGTACCAAGCGAAGTAAGCGCATTCGTGCCGCCCGCAATGATGATGCCCGCGCCTCCTGCTGCGCCGAAAGCACCATTGACAGTGGCAGCAAGAATGCCTGCATTCACGATTGTCTCACCTTTGTAGGAACTGGTGGTGCCAAGCACCCAGGTGCCGTTGCCTATTTTATTGAGAGATGTGAAGCCGCCTGCACCATCTCCCATTGCCAAACTGAACGTGTTATCGCCACGATTGGAACCACCCAACGTCAAGGTGCGGCTGCCGGAACCTAGGAATGCCACAGCAGGCGAGCTGCCGTTGAAACCTAAATTCAGTGTCGCGCCAATGCTCGTACCATCGGCAATGATGGCGCCCGCATTGTCACCGACGCCCAGCGTGAAGGAGCGATCCGAGTAGGTGCTGGCATTGTCGAAGAAACGCAGTGATCCGCCATTGAAGACCAGATTGGCGGCAGCGTTGGATGAGGCACCAATGCTGCTGAGAGAGCCACCAAATCCCAAACTACTCACACGAATGCCGCCACCGTTGATGACCGTGGGACCACCATAGCTGTTGCTGACGCCCGCTAGCGTCAGAATGCCAGTGCCGGATTTGGTCAGTCCCAGAGTGCCGCCAGTATTCACGCCGTCGGAGAGCACCCCGCCATAAGAGAAACTGGTAGCGGTATTGACTGTGAGAATGGAAGTGGAACCGTAAACTCCGTCGTTGGTGATGACGCCACTGCCACCAATACTGGCGACCGTGGTGGAATAGCCATTCAGATTGATCGTGCCACTGTTAACAATGCTGTAGCCGGAAGCGCTATAGAGGCCGGTGTTGCTCTCGAAAGTCGCTTGGCCACTGGTAAGAGTCAGCGTGCCGCTAAACTGATTGCTGCCCCCCAACCGCAACTCGCCGTTGGCAATGAAGATGTCACTGATAAGGGTGTTGGTGCCCAAAAGAGCAATATTGGAGCCAAGAAGGCGAATGAAGCCGATGGTGTTGTTGCCGGTCAATTTGACTGTGTTGAAAGCGCCATATTGAAGATTTTGGCCATTGCTGCCATCGCCGACGGCTGCCGCAGAGAGCTGGAAGGTCGTTCCATCAATGATGCTGGCGACCGTGGTGCCATTGGATATACCGACTCCGGACACGGAAGCTCCCACCTCTAGGCCAGCTGTCGAGGCCACCGTCACCACGGTGCTGCCATTGTTGAACGTGGAGGAGAGCGTACCCGTGGTGGCTGACTGGTCACCACTGGTTTCGAGGCCACCCGATAGGTTGTTGTTGCCGGCCACGACCAGAACCCCCCTGTTGCTGCCGTCAGCGGCGAAAATCATACGTCCTTCGGTACTCGTGATGGTGTTCACCGCGCCGATGGTAAGGGTGCGATTGTCAGCCACACGGAAAAGGCCATCTGCAACGCCGAGGGTGATGCCACGGTTGGTGTCATTGAAAACGAGGTCCGTGCTGGCACGCAGAATACCGCCATTGATGGTCAACTGATCGGCGACGAAGCTGCCGGGGTTCAAACCGAGATCGCTCTCGCGGGCAATTTGGAGCACTCCTTCATTGATGTAAGTCTTGCCAGTGTAGTTGTTTGGCAGGGCAAAGGTCAGGGTGCTGGTGACGGATGCGGTGGGCTGCTTCGAGAGAGTGACGCCATTGTTACTGAGAAGGGCCGTCACAGTGGTGCCGGCTGCGATGCCGGCACCGGTCACCGTGGCGCCCACCACGACGCCGGTGTTGAAGGAGCCGCTGGCCAGGGTCACATCGAAGCTGTTGGGGTTCATCAACCCATTCGTGCCGATGCTGAGGGTGGGATTGAGCACCAAGGTGGAGGCACCCGCCTTGACCAGGCTGGTGGACTGTTGAATGAAATCGAAATTGAGGCTGGAGCCGAGGATGACCGTCTGGTCGAGAGTGATCTGATTGAGGGAGTCCACCGAAACAATCCTCGCAGCCCCTTGGAAGCCATTGGGCGAGACCAGTCGCATGCCAGCCGTCAGTCCGGCGGTGCTGGTCAGGCCGGTGACCACGTTGGTGAGGTCCGCGAACGTCAGAGCCACATTGGAACCGCTGGCTGTCTGGTTGATTTGGAAGGACGTGCCGTTGGTGATGCTGGCAATCGTCGTGCCAGCGGCGATGCCCGAACCGGAGACGGCAGCGCCGATTTCCAGACCAGTGGTGGACGACACCGTGACCGTGGTGCCGCTGATGGTGGTGGCGGTCAGACTGGTGACGGCGGCGGAGTTGCCGCTGCGCCGGGTGGTCGTGTCGGCAATAACGCTGTTGATGTTGAGCTGGTTGGCCGGATTGGTAATGATCAGCTCGTATGGATTCAACGAACCAGCGTGCGTGCCGGCGATGAGCTTGCCGCC
>CANIZT010000076.1 GCA_947471905.1 Verrucomicrobiaceae bacterium | reverse complement strand
GAACGACCGCCGGAGCCTCGATACCAACGCCCCCTATTCGGTACTCTGCGACCAGATCATCTTCGTCAGGAAGCCGCCGGCCACCCGTTCCAGCGAAGCAACTCGCCGCGCGCCGGATTGAGGCTAGCCGAAACCCATCTAACCAACCTCTCCTCACCACCAAAAGATCACCAGCAAAAACATGAAGACACCAATCCCATCTTTTCCGACTCTTCATCGTCATCGCCGCGCTGCTTCTCCCTCACGCGCTCCATGGTGCCGACATCGCGTTGAGCACGGCAATCCACAACCCAACCGTCACGTAGAATTCCCGACCGCCATTTATCTGGCCCGCATCCGACTCACCAAATGAAAGCCATCCTCACGCTCATTACCACCCTCCTCGCGATCCCTCTGCTCGCTCATGCACAGACCGTGTCACTCAAACGCAGCGACACAGGAATAATGGTCGAGATCGACGGCCAGTTGTTCACTGAATACATCACCAAGGAGGTAGCGCGGCCTTACATGTATCCGCTCATCGGTGCGGCGGGTGTGAATGTATCGCGGGAGTTTCCGATGAAAAAGGATGTGCCTGGCGAGGCGATGTTTGTGGATCATCCGCATCATCGCTCGCTGTGGTTTGGGCATTCGCGGATCAATGAGATCAATTTCTGGGCGGAGTATCAGGTGTTTGGCAAGCAAGCTCACGCTGGCTTCACGGACGTGCAGGCGGCAGGCAATCAGGGCCGCTTTACCGCCTCGACGCACTGGATTGGACCGGACAACAAGACCGTGATGACTGACGAGCGCCGCATCACCATCACTGCGCTGCCGGAAGGTGAGAAAACGCTCGATTTTGACATCACGCTGAAGGCCAGTGAGGGCGATGTCATCATCGGTGATACCAAAGAAGGCACCATGGCCCTGCGCCTCTGCCCATCGCTCAGCATGAACAGCAGCAAGAGCGGCGTGAACACCGGCCCATCCACCGGACACGCTTTTAACAGCAACGGCGTCCGCGATCGCGACATCTGGGGCAAGCACGCGAACTGGGTCTGCTACTACGGCCCCGACCCGAAAGGGAATCCCGTCGGTGTCGTCATCTTCAGCCATCCCAGCAATCTCCGCTCTCCCACCACCTGGCACGCTCGTGATTACGGACTCTTCGCTGTGAATCCTTTTGGCCTGCACGACTTCGAGCCTGACAAGCCCGCAGGCGCTGGCGACTCCACGATCAAGAAAGGTGACAGCCTTACCCTGCGCTATCGTTTCTACTTCGCGAAAGGCCAGCCGAAGCCCGGGGAGCTGGACGCGAGATTCCAAAACTACGCCCACGGGAAATAGCCATTCTATGAAACACTCTTTCTTCCTCGTTTCATCGCTTCTCATTTCCTTCGGCCAAATCAAAGCCGCCGATGAACCCATCACCTGGCTGGTGAACTACGAGGCGAAATCATTGCCACAGGAGCAGGGATGGAAAGCCGTCGGTGAGCTTGCGGCGAAAGCCAAGCTGGCGAATGGCGCGCTGCACCTCGTGGATGACTCAGCAAAGGCTGATGGTGCTTTTCGCGCGACATGGAAGCCACCGCCTGACACTGAGATCGTCGTCGAAGCCACGGCGCGCGTGGAGTCCGTGGCGGCTCGACGCGGCACTGGCATGTGGCCGGCGCAACAAGGGGTGCCTGTTGGGTTGCTTGTCAGCGATGGAGTGCATCAGGAAGGTTTGCTGCTGCGCCCAGAGAAGATCGCGACGTATCATGATCGCGTGGCGCTGTTCGATGCGAAGACGAAGTTTCACACTTATCAGCTCGTGATCCGTGATCGCGACATGAGCATCGCTGCCGATGGCAATGTCATGATTTGCGGCGAAGGGGCGTTTTGGAAGAAAGCGGAGAGCGCGGAAGCCTTCGTGCAGTTTGGCTCCACCGCTCTTGGTTGGATGGGTGATGCGCATTGGCAATCGGTGCGGCTTGGTCTGCGCAAACGCAGCGAACCACCAGCGAAACCTGCGCTCAAGATCACCGTCAGCGAGCCGTGGGACATACCTCCATCGCCGGGTTGGGATCAGCCGCGACATGGCGGCCATGAGTTGAAATCCAAAGACCCCGAGATCGGCATTGCGGCTCCCGAGGCCAAGCCTGGCAAACCCTTGCCGCCCACGCGGCCTTACCTCTACGAGGTCGGGAAGGGCGTGCTCATGCTCAGTGTCGCTCAGGGGCCGGATGCGATTTATGAACCCTATGGTGCGCTGCGCTCCACGGATGCGGGCAAGACTTGGATGCCGGTGAAGGACTTGCAGTTTAAGACCTTCGCGCCACAGCCGCATGTGCGCTTGGCGGACGACAGCATCCTCGGCGTATCGCGCTGGAACGTGAAGTATGAGCCCGGCGTGTATGTGGGCATGAGCTATCGCTTTGATTCGAAGGGCGAGACCTTCACGATGTTCGAGAACCTTATTCGCGCGCCCGCAGATGCGGGGCAGGTCCTGGCTTTTGATCGTGACATCTGGAATCTCGGTGACGGCAAACTCATGGCCGCGACCTACACACGCGCCTCCAAGGAGTATGCGTCGTATCTGCTCACCAGCAATGATGCCGGCGCGACATGGAATCATTTCTCGACCATCGGCGCCGGGCCGGAGCCGTCCGTGGTGCGCTTCTCAGATACCGAGATGATGGCCATCCTGCGCACGCTTTCATTCGGCCCGCTGCTGCAAACGTGGTCACACGATGGCGGCAAAACATGGAGCAAACTCACCACGCTCGAAGAAGGCAGCGTCGCGCCCGACATGGTCGTGATGAGCAATGGCGTCATCGCATGCAGCTACGGACGTCCCGGATCGAACCTCATGTTCAGCACCGACCAGGGCAAAACCTGGACGCATCACACAGTTATCACTGATTCTGGCGGCTTCACCTACACCGCGTTGCGCGAGATCAGCCCAGGGAGACTGCTCTACATCCACGACGCACCGAAGCTGCGAGCGCTCTACGTTGATGTGGAGCGGATCAACCCATAATCATTTATCAATCACGATGAAACGCATTCTCACTCTTACCTCGCTGCTGCTCACTTCACTCCCAGCGCTCCATGCCGCCGATCCCTTTCTCGTCGAGAACGGACAAGCCCGCGCGGAGATTATCATCAGCGACAAACCGCAGCGCTCGACACGGCTCGCGGCGCAGGAGTTGCAGGATCAAATCGTAAAGATCAGTGGCGCGCGTTTGCCTATCGTGACGCAGCCGACGGGTAAAGCCGTTAAGATCTTCGTCGGAGCCAGCGCGCAGTCGCCGGTCAAAGCGGATGGTTTGCAGCATGGTGCGTATCGCATCGCGACGGGTGCGGATTGGATGGCGCTGATCGGTGATGACTGCGAGTTCACACCCATCGAACCGTGGGCTAAGCACAACGGCGAAATCGTCAGCGGCAAGGCTCAAGGCGAATGGAACCAGATCACGGGTGCGCTTTGGGGCCTGCCCAATCTGCTGATTTATAAGAGCCGCTTCACGCTGCCTGGTGACATTGGTCTTCCAACGGCACAGGCTGCGGAAAAGGCCGCGCCCTTGCAGATGTGGGATCAAGACGAGCGCGGCTCGTTCAACGCGGTGTGCGGCTTCCTGATGAAGCTCGGCGTGCGCTGGTATCTGCCGGGTGAGCTGGGCGAGGTGCTGCCCGCTTTGAAAACGATCCCGCTGCCGAAGATCGACGAGACGGTGCGGCCCGACTTCGAGCAGCGGCGCTTCAGCTACCACGGCGGCGTGCATGGGCGAAACAATTCCATGTGGTTCATGCGACTCGGTGTGCGCGATCCCTACGGCATCCAGGACGCCCACGGGCTCGATACGATGACGAATCACGCGGAGGTCTTCGCGGCGCATCCGGAGTGGTTCGCAATGTATGGCGGCAAGCGGCGCTTTGAGCCGGGGGCGAACAATCAGCTCTGTTACTCGAATGAAGAGTTGTTTCTGGAATCGGTCCGCTATGTCCGGGCGCAGTTCGATCACTTCAAAATGAGCATGGCCTCGGTGATGCCGCCGGATGGTTACACCGCCATCTGCCAGTGCGAGAAGTGCCAGGGCAAAGACTCGCCCGAGCGCGACCAGGGCGGCCTCGCCTCGGACTATGTGTGGGGATTTGTGAATCGTGTGGCGAAGGAAGTGAGCAAGACGCATCCGCACGGAAAGGTGCTCAACTGCGCCTACGGCATCTATTCGCTGCCACCGCTGAAGATCGACAAGCTGGAGCCCAATATCGTCGTCTCCATCGTCGGCGCGCGCGTGCCGAGGAACAACAAGCCGGAGCAACAGGCGGCGTTTAGGAAGTTACGCGAGAGCTGGATGACGAAAACCCACCATCCGATCATCAATTTCGAGAACTATCCCTTCATCGACCGCGGCTGGTATCTGCCCGCCTTCACCCCGCACGCGATGGGCGAAAGCACAAATGCCACCAAGGGCATCTCGCATGGCGAAGACATCTCCCTCACCGTGCCGCAGGAGCCCAGCACGGCGGGCATCGGCTTCAATCACTTCCAGGTCTATTTCACCGCGCGGATGTATTGGGGCGGCAAGGACGCCGATGTGGACGCGATGTTCCGCGAATACTGCCGCCTTTTCTACGGCCAGGCGGAAACGGAGATGCGCACCTTCTTTGAATACTGTGAGGCCAACTGGCAGGAGATGGAAAAGGACAAACTCAAAGCCGACGAAGCGCTCGCCCTTTTCGACAAAGCGAAGGCAAAGGCCGATGCTGCGAGTGTGTATGGCAAACGCATCGCCCTCATCGACGACTTCCTCAAGGGCCTGCGCAACAAAAGCCAGCAGCTCGGCAAAGTTCGCGGCCCGGTGCCAGTCCTGCGGCTGGTCGGCGAGGCGCGCAGCAAGATCGTCATCGATGGCAGGCTCGATGACGAAGCGTGGAAGAACGCCTTTCCCTCTGCCACATGCTCTCTGCGCGAGCTGCAAACGGGACGTCTGCCTACCTTTGGCACCACGGTGAAATCCACTTGGCTCGGTCGCGACCTCTACTTTGCCATCCGCTGCGACGAACGCCTCGGCGAGAAGCCCAACATCGGCACCACCAAGGAAGACGACGGCGCACTCTGGTATGGCGATGCCGTCGAGCTGCTGCTAGAAACCGAATCGCGCTCGTATTATCAAATCGCCGTTAGCCCGAGCGGTGCCGTGGTGGACCTCGATCGCGGTGCCTCGCGCGACAAATGGTTCAGTTGGGATTCGAACACCGAAGTCGCCACGCACATCGCTGATGATCACTGGACCATCGAGATCCGTCTGCCGATCACACAGGATGAGAATGATCCGCTGCACCAGGTCATCGGCAGCAGGCCCAACAAGAGCCTGCCCTGGCACATCAACATCTGCCGCCAGCGCATTCGCGAAGATGGCGCGGAGTACTCCGCCTTTTCGCCGACCGGCACCGACGGCTTTCACGAGGTGATGAAGTTCGCGACCTTCTACGATGGCAACAGCTTCGAATTCGACCACGGCCCGCCGGATGACGACTTCCTGGAAGCCACGCGCATCGCGGCCGACTTCGCCCGCACGGGGAAACGCGAGGAAGCGCTCGCCGCCTACACCGCCGCCGCCGAGGGCAAGATCACCGATTTGCAAAAGTCCCACGCGCTCGAACAGGCCGCCGGTTATGCCCGCCATCTCCGCAAGTTTGAAGTCGCCGAGGCACTCACCGCGCGCATCCCCATCGATGCGGTGAAGAAAACCGTGCAGATGCAAAACCTGCTGGATCAGTTCAAGGCAGCGCAAGTGATCGAGCAGTTCGGCAGTGAGAACATGACCGCATGGCCCTTCTGGAAGCGCGGTGATGGACTGCATTGGCGGGGCAGAGCCTATTCCATCACCAAAGCGGGCGCTAAAGCCGAAGGAGATCTCCGCGCCGCGCTGGAGTTCACCGGCGACACGCGCACTCGCGACGCCATCCTCCTGCTGACCGCCCAGAACCGCGAAAACAACCTCAAGGACGACGACAAAGCCCTCGATGCCTATGGGGCTGTCGTCGCCGGAAAGACACGCATCGGAAGCGCAGACGAGTATGCCGCGCTGCAAGGCATCGCCCGCTTGTTGACCAAGCGTGGCCAGTTTGATGATGCACTCAAGACTCTCGAACGCACGGATCTGCCGAATCTGCAAGGCGTGTGGAAGGAGAACATCCTCAAGTCCATCGAAGAGGTTAAAAACGCTCGTAAACTTCAGTGAAGCCCATCACCATGAAACCCCTCATCCTCCTCAATTTCCTGCTGCTTGCTCCGTTGTACGCGGCCACTTTCCCAACGGACTATCAAGCCGCGCTGCGGCTCTTTATCTCCAACAAGATCCCAGAGGCGAAGGTGGCGTTTGCGGCGTTGATCGCGTCCGCTCCTACGCCGGAGGCGAAGGATGCGGCCTTGATTCAGGCGAGTTATTGCGAGGTGCAACTGAAGCATGTTGAGGAGGCGACGAAGCTGGCGGCGGGCATCAAGGACAAATACCTGAGCACGCTCTGCCGCATGAAACTGCTGACATTGCAGTCGAAGTATGCGGAGGTCGTGGCGCTGGTGAGGGACGAGGATTTTTCGCTTTGGCCGGATGCGCTGATCTTCGAGGCGCTCATGGTCCGGGGCGAGGCATCGGGCCGCGTGCGTGATGCGGTGGCGGCGGAGAAGGACTTTCGTGCGGCGCTGAGTTACACCATCAATGATTACAAGAAGGCCACGGCGCATCTGCGGTTGGCTTGGCTGATCGAGGGCCCGAAGGCCTTGGGTTGCCTCGATGAGGTGATGAAGCTCAAGGATCCAAGTCCCACGATGCGTTTTCAGGCGATCGCCAATCGGGCACGTATCCTCGCGCAGGATGGCAAGGGTGCGCTCGCCATTGCGGAGTTTGATCGGGTCAACGACCTCACCAAACAGCCGCACTGGACCATGGTGCAAATGGCTCGCGCGGCGACTCACGAGGCGCTCAATGAACCGGACAAGGCGAGGGCTTGCTACGAGGCCGTCGTGGCATCAAGCAACCCACCCGCTGATGCGCTGGCGACTGCCAAGGCCAAGTTGGCTGCCAAACGCTGAACCATTGCTGACCGAGGAACATCTTCATGCACACACTTTCTCCAACTACCCTTCGCACTCTCCTGCTGACTGCGATCAGCATCCTCGTCGCGCTGCCAGCTCAAGCCGTCGATCTCGTCACCAACGGCAAGCCTGTCGCAGACATCGTCATCGCAGCGGATGCGATCAAAGCCACGCGCACCTGTGCCGAGGAACTCCAGCGCCACTTGCTGGCGATGTCTGGCGCGACAATCGCCATCGTGGACAAGCCAAGCGATGCGCCGAATCACATCTATGTCGGCGCGAGCGAGCACACGCAGAAGCTCGGCATCAGCGTCGATGATGTGAAGCTCGATGGCTACAAGATCATCGCGAAGGACCATCACGTCGTGCTCATCGGGCGCGATGTGTTTCACTCGGCGAACCACTTTGCCCCCTACATCGACCGCGCTCATGACCTTTCGCAGAAGACATGGGAAACGATGACCGGTCACAAGTGGCGCACGCCGTCGTTCTACGGTGGGGGCGCATACAACAAGGAGTGCGGCTTCATTTTGTATGATGCCACCGGCACGCTGTATGCCGTGTTTGGCTTGCTGGAGCAGCTCGGCATGCGCTGGTATATGCCGGATGAAGCACTCGGGCTGATCCGCCCGCATCTCGATAGCATCAGCATCGCCGAGCAGTCAGTGAAGAAGGAGCCGGAGTTCGGTCAGCGCATTTTCGCTAACAACCAGCCTGGCACCTACAGGCAGGAGATGATGTGGTATAAATCCATGGGCGTCGGCACCAGCAAGACCATCCCGATCTACCATGCCGTGGGCCGCCTCACCTATTTTGGCAAAGAGGCTGACCCCGCTTACTTCGGCATCATCAATGGCAAGCCCAACTATAACTCACCCAAGCTCAACAGCGAAAAGCTGCGCGCCGATTTCATCACCTCGCTCGACTTCACGCGGCAAGTCTATCCCGGCATCGAATACGACAGCCTTGGGCAACCCGATGGTTGGTCGTCCATCGACAGCACCGACGTCGCCGCAGGCTGGGAGCAAACAGCGCGCGGCATCTACGGCAACTTCAGCAACTACGCCTGGGACTTCAATCTCGACATCGTCAAGCGCATCAGCGCCAAGCTCCCAGAGCGCAAATTCACCGTTATGGACTACAGCGGCACCACCATGCCGCCGACCACCATTGAGAAGATCCCCGACAGCGTGCTCGTCGGCCTCATGCAGCACAGCACGGGCTGGATGCTGCCACCGTGGAATGGCGATCTCGAGCTGCGCAAAGAGTGGCTCAAGCGCATGAAGGACGGTCGCGAGCAACTGCTCATCATGGACCACTACCTGGAACATGCCGACATCCGCCACGCCCCGCCTGTGCCCGTGTTCCACACCAAGATCATGCAGGCCAATCTCAAAGCCGCGTATGACCACGCCGTCGGCTACGACATCGAAGTGCCGTGGATTTCCACCAATGAAACCAAACCTGACGCGACCAACAACCTCCGTCGGCCAGGATTGTCGCACCTCATGATCTACCTCCACGCCCGCATGATGTGGGATCGCGACCTCGACTTGCAGGCCACGTTGGATGAATACTACCGCCTCTTCTTCGGCCCAGCGCAGGCCGAGATGAAGCAGTTCCATGAGTTCGGCGAAGCTGTGTGGTCGCGACCCGAAGCGCGTGAGATCACGGCCAATGGTGGCTTCCTCAAGCAAGCCGACATCGACCAATTCTTCGCGCTCCTCACCGCTGCCAAAGCCAAAACTGGCGACAGCATTTACACGAAGCGCATCGCGCTTCTCGAAGCCGAGATGCAACCGCTGAAGGGCCTCTTCGCCAACCTCCAACGCAACAACGGCGGAATCGCCGGCTACTGGTCGCATCTTCCGCCCAAGATCGACGGCGACTTCACCAAGCCGTTCTGGACCGACGAAGGCCGCGTCTTCACGCCCTTGAGTGAGATGTTCACCGGCGAGACACCGCATCTCATTTCCACCAAAGTCGCCTTCCGCTGGCTGCCTGATGACAGCGGCCTCGTCGTCGCCATCGAGTGCATCGAGCCCAAGATGGACAAGCTCCGCGCCGACTGCAAAGACCGCGACAGCTACGCCATCTTCAATGACGACACCGTCGAGATCCGGCTCGAAACCGCCAAGGGCATCCGCCCCTTCATCGTCATCAATCCCAACGGCACGGTGCTCGATGAATGTGTCACCACGCGCTCCGAAGACCTCACCAGCTTCTACACCGTGAAAAACATCGCCGTGAAAAAGGCCGCCGACCGCTGGTTCGTCGAAGCCCTCATCGAGGCCAAGCCCATCGAAGGCGAAGTCCCCAGCAAAGCCTACCCCTGGGGCGTAAACATCTGCCGCCAACGCGTGCACGGCGCAACAATCGAACGCACGGCTTTTTCAGCGACGGGGAAGGACGACTTCTACGTGCCGGAGAAGTTCGCGAAGCTTTGGGGAAAGGGAAACTGAGAGGCAGACTTTCAGAACTCAATCGAGCAGCTTGAGCGCATTTATCCTTCATACCTTGGCGATGGATATGATGCGCTAAGGACGTAGCTAGACCAGCACTCATGCAACGCTTCCTAATTCTCCTTCCGCTCGCCGTCTTCGCTCAAACCAGCCCTCCGCCGAAAGCACCTGATGTGCCGAAGGAACTGCCGCCACAGATCGAAACGTTGCAACCCGGCGTGAAACTCACGCTGCTGGCGGAGCATCCAGATCTAGTCACGCCCACGGGAATTGATGTCGATGAGCACGGAAACATCTACTCCATCTCATGCCACACGCACTTCAGGCCTGAAGGCTATGATGGTCCTCAACGCGATGAAATTGTTGTCTTCGATGTGAACGGCAAAAACCGCCGCGTGTTTTACAACAAGACGGATGCCACGATGCATGTTGAATGCGGCCCTGATGGCTGGATCTACCTCGCCGAGCGGGATCGCATCCTGCGAGTTAAGGACACAAACGGCGATGGAGTCGGCGACTTGGAAGAGAACCTCGCGACGATGAACACGTTGGCGGATTATCCGCACAACGGCCTCAGCGGCATGGCCTGGCATCCCGATGGCGGCTTGGTGTTCTCACTCGGCGAAAACTTTGGCAAAGACTGGACCATCACCGCCACCGATGGCTCGAAGGTGAGCGGACGCGGCGAAGGCGGCGTCTTCCGCTGCACCGCCGATGGCAAGCACATGCGCCGCATCGCCCGTGGGTTTTGGAATCCGTTTGGCCTGCTCGTGCGTGCCGATGGCGAAATCTTCGCGGCGGAAAACGATCCTGGCAGCCGTCCACCGTGTCGTTTGCTGAATGTTGTCGAAGGCGCGGACTACGGCTTCCAGTGGGTGTATGGCAGCGCGCCGGTGCATCCCTTCGTTGCATGGAATGGTGAGCTGCGCGGCACACTGGGCATGGTTCATCCATCAGGCGAAGGCCCCTGCGCCGTCGTCGAACTCGGCGGCGGTGTGATGATTCCCTCGTGGAGCGATCACAGCATCGACTACTTCCCGCTCACGCGCAAAGGCGCGGGCTACACCTCCGAACGCATCCCACTTGTTAAAGGCAGCGACTTCTTTCGTCCCACCTGCATGGTGGCCGCAGGTAGCGGCGTGTTTTATCTCAACGACTGGGTCTTCAGCTCCTACCCCATCCACAAACGCGGACGCCTTTGGAAACTCGAAATTAGCGACGCTCCATGGATTAAAAAACATAACGACCCAGTCACACCCGAAGCCGAACTCGCCAAAAATCTTCGTGAAGGTAAAACGCAGCTCGAAACAGCCAAACTGATCGAACTCGCACACGGTAAGGATTCCTTTATCTCCGATGCGGCTCTAACAGCACTCTCACGAGCTGGATTGACGGTCAAAGCGCTAAAGTCACTTTCCCCTCCAGATCGTGTCTGGGCCTTCGTGGCCATGCGACGTGTCGATTTGAATGACGAGCAGTGGGTGCGTGCCTTTATCGGCGATCCTGACCCTGAAATGCGCTTCGAGTGCCTCCGCTGGACCGCAGATGCCGTACTGAAAAACTTCATGCCGCAGGTCGAGGCCATGCTTGCCGACTCCACGCTCGATTTTCATCTCTTCGAGGCTGTTCTGGCCACTTGGAACACCTTGCGTGGCGATCCTGGTGCTGGCGTGACCAATCCCGAAGTGCTCGTTGAGCGCATCACCAACCCAAAAACGCCCGCACGCCTCAAAGGCTACGCGCTGCGCCTCACACCGCCGACGCATAAAACCCTCACCCTCGATTTGCTACGCGACTTCTCGAACAGCGACGATGAAGTCCTTCAACTCGAAGCCGTGCGCACCCTAGCTGCCCGCCGCGCCAGTACCGAGATCGCCGCCGATGACAAACGCAGCCCGCAACTCCGCGCCGAAGCCATCCTCGGCACCGACGACGCGGCTTTGCTGCAAAAACTCACCGCCAACGACAACGCCACGATCAGCGATGAAGCCAAACGTGCCCTCCGCCTCACCACTGGTTTCACTCCTGCCGCGAATCGCCCACCCTTCGATCAAACCGATGCATGGATCAAACTCATCGATGCCCTTCCAGGCAAACCCGACATCGAAAGTGGCCGTCGCCTCTTCTTCAATACCAAGATCGCGCTTTGCTCCACCTGCCATCGCCAGAGCGGCCGTGGCAATGTTGTTGGGCCCGACCTTACCCTGATCGCTCAACAAGGTGAGCGCACGGCGATCCTTCGCTCGATTCTGGAGCCGCATCGCGAAGTCGCTCCGCAGTTTTATCCTTCGCTGGTGAAGCTCAAAGACGGCACCGAGTTCATCGGCATCCTGCTCCGCTCCTCCAGCACCGAAGTCTTTCGCGACCTCACCGGCAAAGAACGCTCCTTCCCCGAGGCCGACGTCATCAGCCGCACCGAATTGAAAACCTCGCTCATGCCGCCCGGGCTCGTGATGTCACTCACGGATGCCGAACTCCGTGATCTGCTCGCGTTTTTGACGACCGCGCAATAAATCCATGTGAGGATTGAGAGTAACGAAACTCTAAATCGACTCACCTCTTCTCAAACACCGGCTTCCCGCCTTTCATCACCGCCGTGATCTGATCGCCGTCTTTGAAGCCGCCTTCGAGGACCGCCAAGCTCAGCGGATCGAGGAGGTGCTTTTGGATGGCGCGTTTGAGGGGTCTTGCGCCGAAGACGGGATCGAAGCCGGCGTCGGCGAGATAGCGGGTGGTGTCGTCGGTGACGGTGAGGTGGATGTTCTGCTTCGCGAGGCGGTCGATGACGCGCTGGACCTGAATCTTGACGATCTGGTCGAGCTGCGCGGCGTCGAGGCGGTCGAAGATGACGATCTCGTCGATGCGGTTGAGGAACTCGGGGCGGAAGAACTGCTTCAGGCTGTCGCGCACCAGGGCATCGCGTTGCTCAGGATTGCTGACATCCTGGATGGCGCTGCTGCCGATGTTGCTGGTCATGATGAGGACCGTGTTCTTGAAATCCACCGTGCGGCCCTGGCCGTCGGTGATGCGGCCGTCGTCGAGCACCTGGAGCAGCGTGTTGAAGACATCCGGGTGCGCTTTTTCGACCTCGTCGAACAAGACGACGCTGTAGGGGCGACGGCGCACGGCCTCGCTGAGCTGGCCGCCTTCTTCATAACCGACATAGCCGGGAGGCGCTCCGATGAGTCGGCTGACGCTGTGCTTCTCCATGTATTCGCTCATGTCGATCCGCGTCATGGCACTGTCATCGTCGAACAGGAACTCGGCGAGGGCTTTGCACAGCTCCGTCTTGCCGACACCGGTGGGGCCGAGAAAGAGGAAGCTGCCGATGGGCCGATTTTCATCCTGAATGCCCGCACGCGCACGGCGCACGGCATTGCTGACGGCGGTGATGGCATCCTTCTGGCCGATGACGCGCTTGCCGAGACGTTCCTCCATCTTCACGAGCTTCGAGCGCTCGCCTTCTTGCAGGCGTGAAACGGGAATGCCTGTCCAGTTCGCGACGACGCGGGCGATGTCTTCCTCGGTGACTTCTTCGCGCAGCAAGGTGTGAGCAGCGCGGGGTTCTTTGTTCTCCGTGGACGAGGCGGCGAGCTTCTTTTCGAGATCAGGGATAAGGCCGTATTGAATCTCACCGGCACGACCGAAATCGCCACGGCGCTGCGCCTGCTCCTGCTCGGTGCGGAGACGTTCGAGTTCCTCCTTCATTTTGCGACCGACCTGCACGGATTCCTTTTCCTTCATCCATTGAGCCTTCAGTGCCGAGGAGCTTTCTTTGAGGTCAGCGATCTCTTTGTCGAGCTTTTCAATGCGGGCTTTGGAAGCCGCGTCCTTCTCTTTCTTCAAAGCCTGACGCTCCATCTCGCCCATCATCACCTGGCGTTCGATCACGTCGATCTCCGTCGGCATGGAGTCGAGCTCGATCTTGATGCGGCTGGCGGCTTCATCGACGAGGTCGATGGCTTTGTCCGGCAGAAATCGGTCGGTGATGTAGCGATTGCTCAGCGTGGCAGCGGCAATGATGGCGTTGTCTTGAATGCGCACGCCGTGGTGGACTTCGTAGCGTTCTTTGAGACCACGCAAGATGGCGATGGTGTCCTCCACACTCGGTTCACCGACTTTCACCGGCTGGAAGCGACGCTCCAGAGCGGGGTCTTTTTCGATATGCTTGCGATACTCGTCGAGCGTGGTCGCGCCGATGCAGCGCAACTCACCACGAGCGAGCTGCGGCTTCAAAAGATTGCCCGCATCCATCGCGCCCTCGCCTTTGCCCGCGCCGACGATGGTGTGCAGTTCGTCGATGAAGAGGATGATCTCGCCATCGCTCGAAGTGACCTCTTTGAGGAAGGCTTTGAGCCGCTCCTCGAACTCGCCACGAAACTTCGCACCGGCCATCATGCCACCGAGGTCCATGCTGATGAGTTTTTTGCCCTTCAGCGAATCCGGCACGTCACCCGCGACGATTCGCCGAGCGAGACCTTCCGCGATGGCCGTCTTGCCCACGCCAGGCTCACCGATGAGCACCGGATTGTTCTTTGTGCGGCGGCTCAGCACCTGCATGACGCGGCGGATCTCCTCATCGCGACCGATGACGGGGTCGATCTTGCCAGCCTTGGCGCGAGCGGTGAGATCGGTGCCGTATTTCTCCAACGTCTGGTATTTGCCCTCGGGGTCTTGATCCACCACACGCTGCGAGCCACGCACAGCGGTGAGCGCTTTGGAAACGGTGTCATAGGTCAGTCCGGCCTGCTTCAGCACATCGGAAAGCTCCGTCTTCGTTTTGAAGAGCGCCAGGATGATGTGCTCCACACTGAGGAAGTCGTCCTTGAGCTTCTTCTGCTCGTCCTCGGCCTTCGTCATGAGTTCACGCATCTCATTGGAGAGATGCAGACCACTGGTGCCGCCACTGACCTTGGGTTGCTTCGCTAGCATCGCTTCAACTCCTGCCTTCAGACCTTGAGCTGCCGCCGGATTGACCGCCGCCTTTTCAAAAAGAGGCGTGGCAATGCCGCCCTCCTGCTCAAGCAGAGCGAGAAGGAGATGCGCGGGCTTTAACTCCTGATGCCCATGCCGCGTGGCGATGGACTGCGAGGCATTGAAGGCTTCCTGGAGCTTAACGGTGAATTTTTCGGGGGACATGGTTGGTCGGTGGTTGGTTGTTTGCCACTGTCTCTGCTCAAACCATGCCATACGGCCAAAACCACCTGCCAACCGCGATTTGTCGAGGCTACGACGTGTTTTTTATGCGTCAAACCTGTGCCTGTCTCATGAGGCGAGATGGCACAGGTGTGCGGCTGCATTGAGCAGACAAGTCACTCTCGACCAGGATGCTCGGTGCTGGCACCGCCGCCAATCGTCTCGTCCTCATTCAAGTGCAGGTCGTAGCCTGCCACCTCCACCTCGCCGTGGCGCACTTTTTTCTTCGCCATGGCGACCGAGATCCATTGAAACTCGGCGTTGTTGTCGAGCAGCACCTTGAGCACCATCGTGAGTGGGACGGCTAGGAACATACCCAGCGGGCCCCACAGCCAGCCCCAGAAGATGACGGAAAGAATGACCACCAGCGGTGAGATGCCGAAGCGGTTCCCGAGCATGGTGGGCTGCACAAAGTTATCGAGACAGAAATTGATGCCGCCGTAGCCGATGGCGACGAAGATGGCTGTGCCGGGGCCATGCTGCACGAGTGCTTCCACGATGGCAGGGATGGAAGCCGCCGTGCTGCCCACCGCCGGGATGTAGTTGAACAAAAAGGCCAGTAGCGCCCACAGCAGCGGATAATGCAGGTCGAAGAACCAGCACCAGAAACCGGCCAGCAGACCAGTCAGTGCGCTGATGAGTGTTTTGACGCCGAGGTATTTCTGAATATCGTCCGCACTTCGCATCAAGCCACTAAAGTCAGGGCCGCCGGAGAGCTGCACCGCCTGAAGGCGGCTGTGTGTGCCGTGCGCCTCCATGAGAATGAACATCATCACAATGAGGATCATGATGAGGCTGGCAAGCAGCGTGGCCAGCGTGCCGAAGGTGGTGCCGAGGAAACCACCGAGGTTGCTCATCACATCCTGATTTGCCGCATAGCCAATAAACGTGTTCCAATCAAACATTCCGCTCACCGAGGCCTTCGCACCTGCGACACCGTTGGCTTCGAGCCATGAGGCCGCGTCATTCGAGTATTTTTCAAG
>CANIZT010000075.1 GCA_947471905.1 Verrucomicrobiaceae bacterium | reverse complement strand
GCAGGCGTGTGATCATGCAACGGATACGCCGCGCTTGAAAGACTCCCTTCATCGCGCCGATCTGTTTTCATGCCTATTCTCGACCGCTTCAACCTCACCGGACGCCGTGCTTTAATCACGGGCGGTTCGCGTGGACTCGGTTTGGAAATGGCTCGAGCACTCGGAGAGGCTGGTGCCGAGGTCGTCATTGCCGGATCAAACGCCGAGCATCTTCACAAAGCCTGCGAAGACCTCTGCAGCGAGGATTTGCACGTCACCCCAATTCAAGCCGATCTCTCGAAGCCCGAAGAAGCTGAGCGCTTGTCTGACATCGTGCTGCGTGACCACGCTCCCATAGACATCCTCATCAACAACGTCGGTGGCCGACGCATCAACACGCCCACGGAGGATCTCGCGCTCGAAGACTGGCAGCGTATTCTCGATCTGAATCTCACGCAGGCCTTCATTCTCACCAAACGAATCGGTGGAGCGATGATTCCGCGCCAATGGGGCCGCATCATCAACATCTCCTCCATCAACGCCCTCTGGCCCGGCAAAGCCATGCGCGGACGCAGCTATGAAACCTCCAAGGGTGCGCTCACGATGTTCACGAAGGCCGTCGCCGCCGATTGGGCCGTGCATGGCATCACCGTGAACGCCATCGCCCCGGGACCGTTTTTGACCGACGCAAACAAACGCTGGATCGGCGAGAAGCCAGATTTCGAAGGTGAAGTCGCCAGCAGCATCCCCATGGGTCGCTGGGGCCGCCCGGAAGAGATCGGCCCGCTCGCACTCTACCTCGCCAGCGATGCGAGCAGTTTCATGACCGGTAGCGTTCTTGTCATTGATGGCGGCAAGTTGCTGTGGTGAATTTCAAAACGACATGACTCCTCCCAAACACGAACTCCGCGGCGTTCTGCCCGTTTTCCAGACGCCCTGGCACGATGATGAAACGCTCGATCTCGAAACCCTCGAACGCGAGATCGCCTGGCTCTACGACTGCGGCGCGAATGGCATCGTGATGGCGATGGTTTCCGAAACGCTGCGCCTCGACAGCGAGGAGCGTGAGCAACTCGCCACTGCCGCGTGCAAATTCGGCAAAGATCGCGGCGTGGTCGTGATCAGCGTCGGCGCGGAGTCCTCTAAAGTGGCTGAGCGCTATGCCAAGCATGCAGAAAGCATTGGCGCAGATGCCGTGATGGCGATTCCACCCGTTTCTATCGGCATTGGTGAGAGCGAACTGCTTTCATATTACACGCGTATCATCAACGCGATCCAGATTCCCGTCATCGTTCAAGACGCAAGTGGCTATGTCGGCAAACCGATGCCCATTGCGATGCAGGCGGAGCTTCTCGATGAGTTTGGGCCAGAGCGTGTGCAGTATAAGCCCGAAGCCTCCCCAATTGGCCCCAAACTCTCCGAACTGCGTGATGCCACTCAAGGTCGCGCCCGTGTCTTTGAAGGCACTGGCGGCATTGCGCTCGTCGATTCCTTCAAACGAGGTGTCGTTGGCACCATGCCCGGCGCGGACCTCATTCGTGGCCTTGTTCCGCTCTGGAAAGCACTCGAAGCTGGCGACACCGAAAAAGCCGACCGCATTCACGGCCCGCTTGCCGCGCTCGTCTCGATGCAAACAAGTCTGGATGGCTTCCTCGCCGTCGAAAAGCATCTGCTCGTGCGACAGGGCATTTTCAAAAACACTCTCGTGCGTGGCCCCGTTGGCTTTAAACTCGACGCGGAAACGACTCGCGAAGTCGAGCGCCAATTTGATCGCATGATTGCAGCAGCGCAGTGAATTGAAGCCATGATCATCGACGTCCACTCCCACGCTTGGAATTTTCCCACCGACTTCTCGGACGATTTCATCCATCAAGCCGGTCGTGCACGACCTGGAGTGGCGGTGGACATGAGCGCGACGTATGAAGCTTATCGAGCTACAGCTCCCGAGGACACCTGCACGATCGTATTCGGCGGCAAAACAAAACTGAGTGGCCTATGGGTCAATGACCAGACGGTGGCGGACTATGTGTCGAAGGATCCATCGCGTTTGATCGGCTTCTTGTCGGTCGATCCAACACAGGACGGCTGGGAAAGCGAAATGCGAGTCGGCCACGAAGAACTCGGTCTGCGCGGCATCAAGTTGCTGCCGATGTATGCGGGCTTCAGCCCCGATGATTTAAAACTAGAACCGCTGTGGCAGTATGCAGAGAAGAACGGCCTGCCGGTACTGCTGCACATGGGCACCACATTCATCGCGCAAGCACCGCTGGCCTTCACGCTACCACGTTTGATTGAGCCGGTGGCGTTGAAACATCCAGGCCTGAAGATCATCCTCGCACACCTCGGTCATCCGTATGAAGGTGAGTGCCTCGTGACGATCCGGAAGCACGAAAACGTCTTCGCCGATGTCAGCGCGCTTCATTATCGCCCCTGGCAACTCTACAACTCACTCATGCTCGCCCAAGAATATGGCGTGTGGCACAAGCTGCTCTTCGGCACCGATTTCCCCTTCACGACCGTCAACGCAAGCATCGATGGCATTCGCAAGCTTAACGACATGCTCGAAGGCACCAAGCTGCCACGCCTCGATGTGAATCAGATCGAGGCGATGATTCACCTCGATAGCTTAAAGCTGCTGGGGTTGCGCAGATGACATGAGAACACCCTCCCGCACCGAAGACCCCTCGCCGCAAAGCCGCTGCCGTTTCGCGTTGAAGTGGTGTGACATCACCCCGCCGGCTGACATCTACCACCGCATGTGGGGCGCGGCGAAGCATGAAAGGGCCACCGGTGTGCATCGTCCGCTGCGAGCCACCGTGACCGTCTTTACGCCGATGGAAGGCAGCGAACGGCAGATCCTGCTCGCGCTCGATCATTGCGTGATGGGAGCCACCGAGCACGCGAGCCTCGTCGCTCAAGCGGCGCAGATCGGCGGCGTGGCGAAGGAGGAGATTCTCGTTGTCTTCTCGCACACTCACGGCGCGGGCTTGATGGGCCTCGATCGGGCGAATCTGCCCGGCGGCGATCTCATTCCGCCGTATTTGCACTCACTCGGCGAAAAAGCGGGCGCTTTGATCCGCGACGCCATCGCCACGCTCCAGCCCGCAGGCATCGTGTATGGCCGTGGGAAGTGCTCGCTGGCCACGCATCGAGATTTTTGGGACGGGAGGCAGTTCGTCTGCGGTCACAATCCCGGCGTGCCAGCCGACGACACCGTCATCGTCGCCCGCGTGACCGATGATGAAGGCCAAATGCTAGCCAGCATCGTGAACTACGCCTGCCATCCCACCACGCTCGCGTGGGAAAACACGCTCATCAGCCCCGACTACATCGGCACGATGCGCGAACTCGTCGAACGCGACACCGGTGCTCCCTGCCTCTTCCTGCAAGGCGCCAGCGGCGAACTCGGCCCGCGCGAAGGCTTCGTCGGCGACACCGCCGTGGCGGATCGAAATGGCCGCGAACTCGGTTACGCCGCGCTTTCAGCCCTCACCGCTCTTCCCGCCGCCGGGACGACTTTTGTGTATGCTGGCCCCATCGTCTCCGGTGCCACGCTCGGCGCGTGGAAACATCAAAGCATCGATCTCGCCAAAAAGGCCACCTGGAAGCTCCAGCGCTGGCACGAGCCGCTGCGCTATCGCCCCGGCCAACCGACGATCGAGCAAACCCAGGCCGAACTCGATCAATTCAAGGCCGACGAAGCCACCGCCCGCTCCGCTGGCGATGAAACCCGCGCCGCCGACTGCCGCGCCATGGCCGAACGCAAAACCCGCCTCCTTCACCGCCTCCACCAACTCCCACGCGGCGAAACCTATCCGCTCCAAATCGTCCTCTGGCACCTAGGCGACGCCATCTGGCTCGGCGTCCAAGGCGAAAGCTACTCCCTACTCCAAACCGAACTCCGCCGCCGCTTCCCCGACAAAATCATCCTCATCGCCACCATCGCCGCCGACTGGGGTGCCAGCTATCTCCCACCCCGCGAGCTTTACGACACCGGCATTTACCAGGAGACCATTGCCGTCGTCGCAGCGGGGAGCTTGGAGCAACTCATCGAAGCTATTGCAGCACGAGTAGCATAGGCTTTCTAGCCTGTGTTTTTTCAAATCAACACATCACGAACCTCTTCCAACACACAGCCTAGAAAGGCTATGCTACAGCCATGAAAATCACCGCCATCGAAACCCTTGTCTGCCATGCCCGGATGCGAAACTGGATCTTTGTCAAAGTCGTGACCGACCAGCCCGGCCTCATCGGCTGGGGGGAGGCGACGCTGGAGTGGCACACGCGGAGCATCGTGGGGGCGATTGAAGACATGTCACACCTGCTCATCGGCGAGGACCCGACGCGGGTGGAGTATCTGTGGCAGATGATGTATCGGCAGCACTTCTGGCATGGACACGGCATCGTGCGGGCCACGGCCATCGCGGGCATCGACCTCGCGCTGTGGGACATCGTGGGCAAGGTGGCGAACATGCCGCTCTCGAAGGTCTTTGGCGGTCCGGTGCGGGATTGGGTGCGCACCTACTGCCACCTCGGCGGCGGAAAGATGGAGGATTTTTATCAGACGCCCGCCGACAACGCGAAACGCTTCGCCGAGCTGGCGCAGCAGGCCGTGGCGGATGGTTACACCGCGTTCAAGAGCATGGCAGTGCCCAGCACGATGCCCATCGAGGGCATGAAACCCGTCCGCGCCGCCGCTGCTGCCGTCGCGGCCATGCGCGATGCCGTGGGGCCGGACATCGACATCATGGTCGATTGCCATGCGCGGCCTTCACCGGCGATGGGCCTCAAGTTCGGCAAAGCGCTCGATGATTTCGGCCTCTACTTCTTCGAGGAGCCCTGCTGGCCGGAGGCCGTCGATGGCCTCGCCAAGATCAACGCTGCCCTCACCACGCCGGTGGCCAGCGGAGAGCGCGTGACGAACCTGGAGGCCTTCAAAGACATGTTTGAAAAGCGAGCGGTCGAGATCTGCCAACTCGACATCACCCACTGCGGCGGCTTGAGCGCCGCCAAACGCATTGCCGCGCTCGCCGAGGCGCATCGCATCGCTTTGGCACCGCACAATCCACAGGGGCCGGTGAGCACCGCCGCGTCGTTGGAATTTGGTTTCAGCCAGCCGAGCTACATCATCTGCGAAACCGTGCACAACGATGTGCCGTGGCGGCAAGATGTGGTCGAGGAAGGCTTCACGATCGAAACCAAAGGCCGCATCGTCCGCCCAAATACCAAACCCGGTCTCGGCATCACCATCAACGAAGCCGAGGTGAAAAAGCATCCCTTCCAGCAGGAGATCGTCCTGCGCGAGTTCAGCCCGGATGGCGCGGTAACGGACTGGTGATCTTCCATCTATGAAACCCACTCACACCCGCTTCATCGTCCTCGCTGGTCTCTGCATGGCCGCAGCATTGGCCTATCTCACGCGCAATGCGGTGGGGACGGCGGAAAGCACGATTCGTGCAGACTTGGGGCTGACGAAGGAGCAGTCGGGGTGGTTGAGCAGCGCGTTCTTTTGGTCGTATGCACTGTGTCAGATTCCGGCGGCGACGCTTTCGCTGCGTTTGGGGGCGCGGCGGGCGTTGCCGTTGTTTGCGGTGCTGTGGTCGCTGGCGACGGCGTTGTTTGGTATGGGCGGCTTTGCGTCGATGATCGTGTCGCGTGCGCTGGTGGGCGTCGCGCAGGCGGGTCTCGTGCCGGTCGCGATTGCCGTGATGGCGCGTTGGTTTCCTCGTTCGGGACAAGGTCTGGCCTCAGGTGCTTTCGGTGGCTTCATGTCGGCGGGCAGCATCGTGGGTGCGCCGCTGACGGCATGGTTGATCATCTTCTGCGGCTGGCGGCCGATGTTCCTTTGGTATGCGCTGCCGGGCATCGTGTGGGCCGTGTGGTTCACGCGGTTTTATCGCAACGATCCGACGGAACATGCGGCGGTGAATAAAGCCGAACGACAACTGATCACAGCCGACACGAAGAGCACGCCGAAGGCGAGTGGCAAGCCACCAGCGATGCCGTGGCGACTGCTGATCACAAGTCCGGCGATGTGGTGTATCTGCGTGCAGCAGGCGTTTCGTTCGGCGGGCTACATCTTCTTTGGCAGTTGGTTCACGACCTATCTGCAGGAGGCGCGAGGCGTCGAGCTGATCACCTCCGGCTGGCTCACCGCACTGCCACTCGTTGGCGATCTGACCGGGTCGCTCTTTGGTGGCGCGGTTTCAGACATGGTGCTGCGCAAGACCGGCAGTCAGCGGCTGGCGCGGCAGGGCATCCCGGCGATCGCGTTGTTTGTTTGTGCCTGTCTGGTCTTCTCAGCGTGGTTTGTCAGTCATGCGCTCACGGCAGTGCTCATCATCAGCCTCGGCATGTTCTGCGCGGCGGTGGGCAATCCCTGTGTGGGCACGGTGATGATGCATGTCGGCGGTTCGCACGTGGCGACGATCAGTGGTGTGATGAACATGTGCGGCAATCTCGGCGCGGCGGCGTTTCCCGTCGTCGTGCCATGGCTGCTCGCCAACGCGGGCGGCTGGGATGCGGTGCTGATCTGTTTCACGGCGCTGTATGCAGGTGCGGCGCTGTTCTGGTTGCTGATGAAGACAAAACCCAACATGTTCGACGGCAACCCTGTCACTTGTGCTCACTGACCGAATGCAAACAGCGTCTTGTCTGTGCGGATGTAGATCACGCCATCGACAATGGCCGGAGAAGCGAAGACTGGCGCTTTGAGGTCATTGCGAGCGAGCACGTTGAGCTTGTCGCTTGAGGCATCGAGCACCGAGACGACCCCACGTTGTGACACAACATAGACGCGACCGTCAGCGGACACCGCGGAGGCGTAATACTCGCCGGAGGCGCCTTCGAGGCGCTCTGCCTGATAAATGGGGCTGCCGCTTTTCACGTCGTAAGCCGAGGCGAGCCCACCGCCCTTCACCGTGAAGACGCGGCCGTTCGTGACGACAGGTGTGAACACATACGGCAGATGCTTCGTCTGCTGCCACGTGACATGCGTCGTCGTGATGTCGCCGCTGCCGCCAGGCTTGATGGCGCAGAGTTGGTTCTCTGCCTTCGCGAACATCGCGCGCATCGTGTCATACTCATCCTTCGTCACTTTGCCATCCTTGTCGGCGTCGATGATCGTGTAGCGATCGCGCAGTGGGCCTGCGGGGAACTCGTTTTCACCTAACAGGCCGTTTTTATCAGCGTCATGCGCCGCGAGGAAGCTGTCGTACGCTTCCATCTCCACGCGGTCGTCCTCATCGCCTCCGACATTCCAGCCGCAGACGAGCAGCGCATCGTCCGTGGCAACCGGGCTTGTGTTCGACACACGCGACAAGCCGCCTGCGGACCAGCGTTGTTTGCCGTCCTTGAGGTCATAACTCCGCGTCCATAGCGATCCGCACACGATCAACTCCTCCACGCCACCATGTCGCCAGATGAGCGGCGTCGAAAAACCGCGACGAAATTCCCGGCGGTCTACGCGCCACCCTTTCGCGCCCGTTTTCACATCCAGCGCAATCATGTAACTGCCCACATCCTGATCGGCGACGATGATCACCTTTCCATCCGCAATGATGGGCGAGGCGCTGGTGCCAAACTCGACGACTGGCGCAGGCAGGGGCTTCTTCCACAGCTCCTTGCCGTTCCAATCATAAGCGATCACGCCGAATGAGCCAAAGTAGGAGATCACGCGTTCACCATCCGTACAGCAGGTCGGTGCCGCCGGGCTGCCGATGCGATGCGCTGCTTCGATTTTCTCCGCCGGAGCCGCAACACGCCAAAGTTCGCGTCCATCGGCGCGATTCAGACAAAACGTGACCAGTTTGCCATCGGCAAGACCAGTGAGCGCGATCTTGTTTTCCCAGATGCACGGTGACGAATGCCCGAACGGCACATCGGCCTGCCATTTCAGGTTCTTCTCCGTTGAAACCTCCACCGGCGGCTTGCCGCTGCCGATACCAAGTCCGCCTGCACCGCGAAATTGCGGCCAATTGGATTGAGCGAGGCAGGTGGAGGTGAGAACAGAAAAAACGAGGCTCAGATGCTTCATGAAGCCAGAACGTGACGTTGAGTGCAGATGATTCAACGCCTGCTCCTTCTTCTGTTCATGACCCTGCACGCTCATACCGAGTGGCGTGTGATCACTGACTTCGAGGGTGGCAACGCGGAGGTCGTGAAGCTCGATCAAGCCACGCGGAGCCTGCGCATTATGCCCGCGCTGCGCGAAGGACGCGGCTGGCCGTGCTGGTGGTTTTTCAAGTTCGACGGACTCACCGCAGGCGAAGAATTCACGCTCGAAGTGCAGGCGCAGACAAAGCCGTTTCGTGACAAGACGGTGCTCGCAGCGGCTTGGTGCCAGCCGAAGTGCGCGTGGATCAGCGTGGACGGTAAAACGTGGAAGCCATCCGCCCAAGGCACGCTCAGTGCAGACAAGGTGATGAGCTACACGATCAAAGCCGAGGCTGCGCAGATGTCACTGGCGTGGGGGCCGCCGTTTGTGCCGAGTGATGCTGAGAAGCTGCTCACCGAGATCGCTGCGAAGCTGCCGAATGCGCAACGCTTCGAGCTGGCGAAGACGCGCGGTGGTCGTCCGGTGAATGGCATTCGCATTGGTGATGAAAACGCGCCGCATCAGGTGTGGGTTGGTTCCCGCCATCACGCCTGGGAGGCGGGCGGCAGCCAAGTGGGACGTGGTTTCATCACTTGGTATGCGAGCGACGAGGCGAAGGAGCTGCGTGCCAAAACCTGCCTGCATTTCATCCCGATCATGGACGTGGACAACGCCGCCCTCGGCGCTGGTGGTAAAGAAGCGGTGCCGCGTGATCACAACCGTGATTGGGCCGCCGAACCGATCTATCCCGAGGTCGCCGCCGCTCAGCGCATGATCCGCGACATTCACGTGAAGCACGGGCTCGATGTCTTCATCGACCTGCACAATCCCGGCGCGGATGATCCGATCTTTTTCTTCGGTCCTTTCGCCTTCGAGCGCATGACGGGCATTGAACAGCGCAATTACCAGCGCTGGATCGATCTCGCCGCCGCGAACATCATCGAGCCGCTCAAAGTGCAGCCCAAGTATCGCTTTGCCACCTATGTGACGAGCGAGGAAGAACGTGGACGTATGAGCAGCGGCTGGGTGCGTGCGAATACGGGCGATGCTACCATTTCGGTCACACTAGAAACGGGTTGGAACAGCCCGCTGATGTCCGTGGAAGGCTACGGCAAGATCGGCGCGGGTCTCGGCCGGGCACTGGCTGCTTACATCGCAGAGAATCCACGGAGGAACTGAGCCGTTATTCCAACCGCCATGTGGCCTGACGCAGCACGGCGAGCTTGGGTTCCTTCATGGTTTCATACCAAACCGTGAGCAATGTTCCATCCGGCAGCTCGATGGTGCTCGGATATCCAAGATCACCACCGATCCCGTCGCCGGAGAGAATCATCGCATCGCCCCACGTCTGGCCGTTGTCGGCGCTGAGACGCGCCTGATTGCCGTAGGGCTTGCGGCGGTGGCCGTAGGTCATGAGCAGGCGGCCATCGCGCAGGTGCAGGAGGTGCGACGGCAGGCCCCACACGCCGATGCTGTGCGGTTCGCTCCAAGTCTTGCCGCCGTCTTTGGATTCGCTCTGCAACGTCTCGCCTTTGTTGGCGTCGTTGTGATTGCGAATCTGCGCGATAAGCGTGCCGTCGGCGGCCTCGACGGCGTGAAGCTCGTGGTAGGCATTCTTGTCGCCCGTGCGCGTTGGGATCTCCGCCAGCCACTGCCAGGTGAGGCCATCGTCCTTCGATTCCGCGACACCAATCTTCCTGTCACCGGTCCAGAGTTGTTTCCCCGCGTAGAGCAGGCGGCCGTCCTTGAGCTGAATGGGGCCGTGCGGGCTGTTCACGACGGTGGGAATGCGCTGCGACCATGATTTGCCGCCGTCAGTCGAGCGTATGAGCCATTCACCGAGCTCGGCTTTGCGCTCCTCATCATTCAGGCGCTCGTGTGCGGCCTTCCATTTCACAAACTGCTCCGGCGGCATGGTTTTCGAGGTCCAGCCTTTGTCCGTGTGCTCGGCAAAGGTGCTGGCCTTCTTGAAGTGATCTTCATAAGCCAGCGAGGTGAAGGTGGTGACGAGCAGCGTGCCCTTTACCGTCTCCAGCACGCCGGAGTCGCGGTCATCCGTGGCGGTGTCGAGCAGCACACGCGGGAAAGTCCACGTCGCGCCGTTGTCACGCGAGGTCATGGCATGTACCTGGCCAAAGGGGCACACATGCGACTCACGCCCACCTGACCACGAGACCCACAGCTCGCCATTCTGCCGCCGCACCACCGTCGGCCAGCCGTGGTAATACTCTGGCTGCTGCGAGATGACTTTTGTTTCGAGAATCTTCGCGCCTGGAGCAGCACCGCGGGCGATGAATGGAACAGCGAGAGCGGCAGTGGCGATGAATTGGCGGCGGTTGGTCATTCTCAAGATACGCTGGCATCATACCCGATCTGCCATGTTATCACAGCTTGAGCGGCGGCAGCGTTTTGATCTTCGCCGTGAGTTCACTCACGACATCAGCGTGCTTGGCAGAGACGTTATGCAGTTCTTCGGGATCGGCGACGTGATCGTAGAGTTCGGTCTGGCCGTCGCTCCAGAGATTGCAGCGCCAGCGTGAGGTGCGGATGCTTTGAGCGTAAAGTTTCGGCCCACGCGTGACGAGGGTGAAGGCGGCGTCCTTCAGGCTGGTGAAGGGTTTTTGTAAAATGGGCTTCAAACTGACACCGGCGGCCGCATGCGGCATCGAGAGGCCGCAGAACTCGGCGATGGTGGGATACAGATCGACGAACTCCACAAGTGCGCGAGTTGTTTGACCGCCCTTCGTGCCCGGTGCGGCGATGATGAGCGGCGCACGGCAACTGCGCTCAAACAGCGTGTTCTTGTTCCACCAACTTCGCTCGCCGGTGTGGTAACCGTGATCACCGACGAAGATGACGAGGGTCTTGTCCCAGAGCTTGTTTTTATCGAGCGCATCAAGCACGCGACCGAGTTGCGCATCCATGAAGCTGGTGCCAGCGCAGTAAGCGCGGAATAGCTCGCGCCATTCCTTCTCGGTGAATTTTGCGAATGCCTCGCCGTAATCGCCAAAGCCAACGCTGTCTTTGCGGACAGCTTCTATCTCCGCAGGATCGTGCCACGGCTTCACAGACTCCAGCGGATAGAGATCGAAGTATTTTTTCGGCGCAATGAAGGGATCATGTGGCTTCATGAAGCCGCAGCCGATGAACCACGGCGTCTCGCCTTGCTTCTCGATCATCGCCACGGTGGCAGCGGCGATTTGGCCATCAGGCTGATCCTCATCGGTGCCATCGGCGGCACCCCATTGGCACCAGTTGAGTGCACCGCCGGTCACATTGCGGCCTTCGAGCATCTTCTTGCCAGTCTTGGTGGCTTCAAAGGCCTGAGCGGTGTGCCAGGACTTGCCCGCGTCCATCCACGCTTGCTTCGCTTCGACGTTTTTGCCGCCGCCGAGGTGGTAGAGCTTCCCAAACGCATGCGACTGCCATCCAGCCTCTTTGCAAAGCTGCGGCAGCGTGATGATGTCCGGCAGTTTTTCGCGGAACTTCGTGTCATTGCCGGTGATGCCGGTTTGCTCGGCACGCAGGCCCGTCATCATGCTGCTGCGGCTCGGATTGCACACGGGATACTGCACGTAGGCTTTTACAAAAGCAGTGCCGTGTGCTCGAAGGCGATCCAGGTTCGGTGTTTTGACCACATCCTTCGTGAAGGCACCACCGAAGTCGCGAAGATCATCGGCCATGATGAGCAAGACGTTCGGCTTCTCGGCAAGAAGCGACGAACTGAAGAGCAGGAAAAGGAAGATGCGCATGAGGCGCGTGGAAACTGCACGCAGCCTCATTTCTTGCGCACAAACTTCTGCACCCGCGCGCCCGTGCCTTCGGCGACATAAACTGCGCCATCAGGCCCAACCGCGATGTCATGACCGAGTTGAAACTGGCCCGCACCGCTACCAAAGGAGCCAAAGGTGTCGATCACCTGCCCTTGCGAATCGAGTTCAACCGCCTTGCCGCGTTCCATCGGCTTCAGCGAAGGCGAACCACCGTCGATGACGAAGATGCGGCCCTTGGTGTCGATCTCGACGCCGTAGGGTTTGCCTATTTGCGGACCTTTCCATTCATGAAGAAAGCCACCTTTGGCATCAAAGACCTGCAACCGCTCGTTTTCGCGATCACAGACGATCACCCGGCCTAGCGCATCAATCGCGATGCCATGTGGCAGATTGAACTCGCCCGGCCCCTTGCCCTTCGTTCCCCACTCGAACTCAAACTTGCCTTCTGCACTAAATTTCATCACACGTGTGTTCTTGTAGCCATCGCTGACATAAAACGAGCCATCGCGCAGCACCGCGACATCGGTGGGCAGGTTGAAGTGCGAGTGATCATTGCCCGGCACACTCGCCTCACCGAGCGTGAGGAGCACCTTGCCCTCAGGCGTGCATTTGAAGACCTGATGCAGTCCCACATCGGTGAGCCAAAGATTACCCTCATGATCGACCGTGAGCCCGTGCGGCATGATGAAACGGTCAGCGCCCCATGAATTGAGCGGCTTGCCTGTCGCACCATCCAGAACACTCACTGTCGGTTGCGTAATCGCATCCTTCGGAAACGGATTCGACCACTTCCGCCCACTGCGGTAGAAAACAAACACGCGATTCTGCGCATCGACCCCCACTCCAGCACAAAGGCCGAGAACATGACCTTCCGGCAGCTTCGGCCACTCTGGCACGACTTCCTGCTGCGTCTGTGCGAGCGCTGCTGTTGCCAGCAAGAGGATGGAACAGGCGAGACGCATGCTCATTTCAGCTTCGACACCTTCACGTCGTCCACGTCGGCTGATTTGTTTACCGCGAGTGTGATCATGCGTTTGGTTGGATGCGCGATGCCTTCACTGCTGAAGGAGCCGATCTCCTGCCCGTCGAGGCGGACGGACATTTGATCGGCCACGATTTTGATGTGCATCGTGTGCCAGTCTTCGGCCTTGAGATCGAGCTTGAAGGATTTGGTCTTGGTTTTGAGCAGCGCAGCGAGTTCAGGTGATTTGTCGCCAGCTTTTCGACGCTCTTGAATATTGAGATCCATGCCACCAGTCTTTGAATCCATGATCGTGAGGTTTTTGTTCGTCACGCGGGCCATGCAGAGGTGCCCGGCATGCACGGTCTTTAACTCACGATCGACGAAATCGACGCCGAGATCGTCGCCAGCGCCGAGTTTGAACTTCAATTCGACCAGACCGTCCTGAAACTCGGCCGCGTGGAAGATCGCGACACCGTGATCAGCCTCCGCGTGCTTCGTGACGTGCATGACGCCGTCCTTGAGATCGACCTGCTGGTGGCCTTTCGCACGCCAGGCACTGTTGCTGGTCCAACCATAACCGATGTCTTCTTTGCCGGGGATGGCTTCATCGCGGGAGAAGTCATCCGTGAAAAGCGGAGTGATGAAGTCAGCATGCAGAGCCGCGCAGAGCGCGAAGATTATGATGAGGCGTTTCATGGTTTGAGAAAGTTGAGGTTGGATTACGGCCAGTTTGCCAGCTCCTTACCATCAACCGCCTTCAGCACGAGACCTTCGATCTTCACTTCGCCTTTGCCGGCACAGGGATCGAGGCGCAGGCCGTGCAGGAGCTTTGTTTCGTCGATGGTAAGTTTCATGTCGTTCCATTCACCGTCGTGTTTGACTTCGAAGTCGAGATGCTTGCCTTTCGGTAAGATCGTTTCAGCATCGGTGGTCCAGTAGAGTTCGCCGGAGCCGCTGGATTCACTTTGGAGGCGGAATTCGAGGGTGTAGGGACCGGGGGATTCGATTGAGAGATGCTCGAAGGCGAGGCCGGGGTCGGTGCCGCTGCTGTGAAGAATGAGTTGGTTGCCTTCGACGGTGAGTTTCGTGTCTTTTCGCGCACGCGGAAGCTCTGTGGCGGCGTTGGCGGTTTTCTTTTTGCCTTTGCCCTTGTTCTTCGTTTTGCCGGACGCGGCGTCGTTGTATTGCGACCAACCGGGATTGAGTTTCGGGGTGGCTTCGGTGGCGACGGGCTTGGTTTCTTTGCCAGTAGAGAGAAGGACGTTCGCGGTCATGTCATGCCATTGCTTGACCATGCGGGTGACGATGTCGGGATGCTGCGCGGCAACGTCTCGCAACTCGGTGCGGTCGTCGGGCATGTGATAAAGCTCCCAGGGCTGGCTTTGGAAGCTGACGAGCTTCCACTCACCATCCCGCAGGCCACGGTCACTGGAGAAGAGCAGGTGAATTGGTGGGCGTTCTTTGATTTCGCCACCAGCAATGATCGGCGCGAGCGAGATGCCGGCGAGTGGCGTGGGTTCACGACCGGGGAAAGTCGTCGGCACTTTCGCGCCGGCGAGTTCGGCGAAGGTGGGCAGCACATCGACGAGATGCGCGGGACTGCTGACGACGCTGCCGGGTTTCTGCTTCAATCCAGCGGGCCAATGCAGGATGGCGGGAGATGAGATACCGCCTTCGAATTGGTTCTGTTTATAGAAGCGGAAAGGCGAGTTTCGCGCCCAGGCCCAGCCCGTGCTGTCGCCCCAATGCGTTTTGGGATCATAGGGCTCGGTATTGGGCGTGGCACCGCCGCGACCGAAGGGACACGCGCCGTTGTCGGAGACGAATAGGATGACGGTGTTCTCGAGTTCGCCTGCTTTTTCGAGATTGGCGATGAGGCGACCCATTTCCTGATCGATTCGGTCGATGAGGCCCGCATAAGCGGTCATGAGACGAATTTCACCGGTGCGTTGATCGTCGCTGAGTTTCGACCATTCGGGAATGTGCTCAGGGCGTGGCGATTCGGTGGTGTCGGCGGGCAGCAGGCCGATTTTTTTCTGTTTGGCGACTCGTGCGGCGCGGATGCTGTCCCAACCGGCATCGTAGCGGCCGAGATATTTTTTGAAGTCCTGCTCCAGCGGTTGCAGCGGCGCATGCGGGGCATTGAAGGCAATGTATTGAAACCACGGCTTCTTCGCGGCTCGCGCTTCGCCGATGAACTCGATGGCGCGATCTACGTTGGCGATGGTGGTGTAGAATCCTTTGTCAGGAACGTCGAACTTTTCGCCGTTGAGGCGGAAGGTCTTGTCGCCAATGAAGTAGTTCGTCGCGCCAGATAGATGACCGAAGTAGCGCTGGAAGCCGAAGTCGGTGGGTTCTTTGTCGAGATGCCATTTGCCGGTCATGGCGGTGAAGTAACCCGCAGGCGCGAGCACCTCAGGGAGGATGACGGCGCGGCTCAAGGCGGTGTCACCGGCTTGCTTGCACCAGCGACCACCTAGCAGGCTAACGCGTGATGAGTGACACTTCGCGGTGTTGTAGAACTGCGTGAAGCGCACGCCATTGGCGGCGAGCTTATCCATGTTCGGCGTGTCGATCTCGCTGCCGTAGCAGCCGAGGTCGGAGAAGCCCATGTCATCGACCATGACGAGAAGGAAGTTCGGCTGCGCCGAGAATGCCGAATGCTGAACAGCGAAGATCGATAAAAGGAGAAGCGAAAGAAGACGCATGGCGTGTGAGAACGTGGCTGTGGTGATAAACTTCCTTGAAATGCGGCCGCAAATCGCCCGTCTTCTGCGCATGACTCGACTTTGCCCTTTGCTGCTCTTTCTTTCCGCCTTCTCATCGCTGCTCTTGGCGGAGAAGCCGAACATCATCGTCATCATGGCGGATGACCTAGGCTACGGCGATGTCGGCTGCTACGGCGCGAAGGCGGTGAAGACACCGAACATCGACAAACTGGCCGCAGAAGGTCAGCGCTTC
>CANIZT010000074.1 GCA_947471905.1 Verrucomicrobiaceae bacterium | reverse complement strand
CGAAGCTCATCACAGCCTTGACGAACATGCCCAACACCTGTTCAATCGCTTAGAGGTGACTCACTTTTGATCCGCGATCCGCTACACTTTTGATCCGCGTTTTATATGCTCTTCATCACGCCAACGATTATTGATGCGCGCAGTGGTGGTTTGCCGATTGAACCACAATCCGTCGTGCCACAGCGCCCGAATCTGCCCGGCAAACCGAAAGTAGATTACACCACTGGCACGCTGCTCGGTGGTAGTCAGGCGCTGCCAGACACCGTCTCTTATCTCTCACGTGAGGCCGAGAAACTCGGTAACACCATCCAAGAAAGCCGCATCACCGATGAAGTCAGTCAGAAACTCAAGGAACTCAAAATCGCTGTCGAGCGCGTTCACGCGCAATGTGAGACCATGAAGCTTTCCGAGCCCGCGAAGTTCGCGATGATTGACCAGCATCAATTGATGCTCAAAACAATCCTCCAACGTCTCGCATCCTTCCAGCGCACGCTGTTCACGAAGAAATACCTCTGATCAGCGTGTTGCCACACGTTCAAACGCGCGTGGTGTTTCGATTCCGGCATTTTTAGGTTTCGGTGGCGATTTAGGATCAAGATTCAGCTGCAATTCCTCAGCGGTCACGATTGATTCGACTCCTTTCTCAGGAACCTCAACCTTCGTAACCCATAGCAGCGCGTTAAGCACTGCCTTGCGCACATTCGCATTACCCCAGTTGTCATGAAAGTGACCGCCGGTGAAGCCAAAGCCGCGTCCCCCGTCTGCACGTACAATCGCCCACATCATGGTCTCTGCGCTGCCTTTCTCCGTTTGGATGTGCGGATACGGCCCCTTTGGATAGACATACGGGCCGTCACGAGTCGCATCGCTTGGTGTCGCCACCAAAATCGGCGCAAACTTGGCCCCGCCATCTTCCGCAGGCTTTACGCCGTGACCAAAGGCCGGGCGGAAACGCATATGGAAATACCACTCATCCTTCGTCGTGAACGGCTCCACACCGTGCGTGATCGCATGCTTTGGTAATTCTGTGTAGCTCGCATCCCAGATCGGATTGCACGAGTAAGCATTCTCGTAGTGCCCTCCTAGCCACTCCTGAAACTCCTTGCTCGCATCAGTCGGCACGATCTCGACGCCGTAATGCATGCAACCGAAGCCCACGCCCTTAGCCATCAGTTTGCGCAGTGTTTCGAGGTGTCCATCGACCACCGCCGGGTGTTTGCCTCCACCATCGGCATAAATCACCACCGCATCTGCATCAGTAAAGGTATTCTCATCACTAACCCAGCCCATTTCATGACGATCTACGACTAAATTGGGCACGCTCTTGAGGCATTTCTCCAGCAACATCGTTCCGGCGCGAAACTCATGCATACCAGGCGGATGCGAGGGTTTGCCGGCGATCAAAACGAGCTTTTGTTTGCCGTCCGGCGTGACGGCTTGGACTGAAGCGACGGCAGTGAGGAGAAAGGTGAGTAGGTGGAGCGGTTTCATGCGGTTGATGGGTGAGTTCATCTTTCCCCTCTCTCCACATCGCGCAACTGGAGATCGAGGGCCGTTCCTGACATTTGAATTTTCCACAAAGATAATCCCAGTGAGGCAATCATCACCACCAGGCTAAAAGCGAAGGCGATCTGGCCACCCATTTGATTGCCGAAAAACAACAGCGCCATGCTGATCGTGCAAGCCATCATGCTTAGCACGCCCAGGGTTTGCATGCGTTTGATGATGCCAATGCGCCGCCGCAGATTGTCGATCTGTGCCACCAGTGCCGGGTCGCCTGAAGTTCGCCACGTCGCATGCAATGAGCGCACCACGTTTGCCAAACCTAGAAAGCGGTTCGTGTAGGCCAGCATCAACAACGAAATGGCTGGAAACAGCAATGATGGTGTCGATAGCGGCAGATCAGGAAAGTGCATGCCTTGAGAATGGCACAAACCTCGCCACTACGCGATCACACCCTTCACCAAGCTGCCATGAATGTCAGTCAGACGATAATCACGCCCTTGGAACGGGAAGGTTAGTCGTTCGTGGTTGATGCCGAGCAAATGAAGGATCGTGGCATTCAAATCATGCACATGAACCGGGTCACGCGTGATGTTGTAGCAGTAATCGTCGGTCTCGCCGTAGGTCGTGCCTTTCTTCACGCCCGCACCCGCCATGAAGACGGTGAAACAGCGCGGATGATGATCGCGACCGTAGTTCGTCTCCGTCAGTGTGCCTTGGGAGTAAATGGTGCGGCCAAACTCACCGCCCCACACGATCAGCGTGTCGTCCAACAGACCTCGTTGCTTCAAATCTTTGATCAAAGCCGCTGTCGGTTGATCAGTGTCATGGCATTGGCCTTTGATCGCATTGGGCAAGCCACCGTGATGATCCCATCCCATGTGGAAGAGTTGGATGAACCGCACGTCACGTTCCGCCAGACGACGTGCCAGCAAGCAGTTCGCCGCATAGGTGCCGGGCGTCTTTACTTCTGGGCCGTAGGCGTCGAGCACATGCTGTGGCTCCTTGGAGGTATCGGTCAGGTCTGGCACACTCGCTTGCATGCGGAAGGCCATTTCATACTGCGCAACACGGGCGGTGATCTCAGGATCACCGAAAAGCTGGTGATCGTGCTGATTTAAAGCAGAGAGTTCATCCAGCATGCCACGCCGCATGCCACGATCTACACCTGCCGGATCGGATAGATACAATACAGGATCGCCCACATTGCGAAATTTCACTCCCTGATGCTGAGTTGGCAAAAAACCTGAACTCCACAAACGGACGTAAAGCGGTTGGTCTTCACGACGGCCAGTGCCGAACGAGGTGAGCACCACATAGGCCGGCAGATCGCGATTGGCACTGCCAAGACCGTAACTAAGCCATGAACCAATACTTGGACGTCCTGCAAGCTGCGAACCCGTCTGGCAGAAGGTGATCGCTGGATCATGATTGATTGCCTCCGTGTGCATGGAGCGGATGAAACACAGTTCATCGGCAATTTTGGAGATGTTCGGCATCAATTCACTGATCCACGCGCCGCCTTGGCCGTGTTGCGCGAATTTAAACATCGACGGGGCCACCGGAAACGTCTTTTGCCCCGAGGTCATGCCCGTGAGCCGCTGTCCCAAACGAATCGAGGCTGGCAAGTCCTCGCCACGATGTTTTTCCATCTGCGGTTTCGGATCAAACAGGTCCATCTGCGATGGCGCACCACTTTGAAACAAATAGATAATGCGTTTCGCCTTGGGAGCGAAATGTGTGGGCGACGCTGCAAGCTGTGAAGCCAACGCAGTGGAACCAAGCGCGAGGCCGCTATGCTTGAGAAACGCGCGGCGGTTGAGGCGATCTTGAAGTTGAAGTGTGCTGGAGGTCATGTCAGTCGCGGGTAATGGTTCGATCCAGATTGAGCAACACGCTCGCCGTCATTGTATAGGCGGCGAGTTCGGAGGCGTTCAGAGATGGATCGGGCTTCGATTCACCGGTATTGATGAGTTTGGTGGCGGAATCCGGTGAAGCTTTGAATTCGGCGAGGCGCTGATTCAACCCAGCGAGAAGAATGCGCTTGGCGTCAGCATCCGGCTGTCGGGCGGTGACGAGGCGATAGCCGTAGGCGATGCGTGCTTCGGGTGAGGAGCCACCTTCTTGAATGATTCGCTGCGCCAAGGCCCGTGCGGCTTCGACAAAGGTCACTTCATTGAGCAACGCAAGTGCTTGCAGCGGCGTGTTCGTGCGTGAGCGTTTCACGGTGCAGAGTTCGCGGGAAGGGGAATCGAAGAGCAGCATCGTGGGCGGTGCGGCGGTGCGTTTCCAGATGGTGTACATCGTGCGGCGGTACAAACCTTCGCCCGTGTCGTTCTTGTAGCCGCGCAGGTTGCCGTACTTGCTCGTTTCATCCCACACGCCTTCGGGCATATAAGGTCTTACGCTATCGCCACCGATCTTCGGCACAAGCAGTCCACTCAAGGCGAGTGCTTGATCTCGCACCAGCTCACCGGCGAGGCGGAAACGTGGTCCGCGAGCGAGTAGGCGGTTTTCGGGATCTTTGGCGACGAGTTCGGGTGTGACCTTGCTCTGCTGGCGGTAGGTCTGGCTCATGACCAGTTGTTTTTGCAACGCTTTCATGTCCCAGCCGCTGCGCATGAATTCAACGGCCAGCCAATCGAGCAACTCAGGCTGCACCGGGTATTCGGCCTGCGAGCCGAGGTTCTCGGTGGTTTTGCACAGGCCATAGCCAAAGAACTTTTCCCACGCGCGATTGACCCACACACGGGCGGTGAGCGGATTGGAAGGACTCACGAGCCATTTGGCGAGACCGAGACGATTGAGCGGCGCACCTTTGGGTAACGGCGGCAATACCGCAGGCAGGCCCATACTCACTTTGATGGTCGGTTTGTCGTATTCGCCGCGGCTAAGGATGAAAGCATCACGCAGTTGCGGCATTTCCTCCATCACCATGACGTTTGGCAGTTTGTTCTTGGCATCGTCGAGTGCTTTCTGTTTAGCCGAGGCGAGGTCGTTAGCGCGTTTGATGGCACTATCCACGTTGGCGAGGAAAAACTTCTCGAGTTCGGCTTTTTGCTTGGCACTGCGCTTGGCAGTGGGGATTTCGAGAATGGCTTTCACAGCAGCCAGTTGCATGTCCCCATCCAATTTAAGGGTCTCCGGAGGTGCGCTTGCCGAGGAGAGGCGGAAACGGCCGATGTTGTGACCACCGATGGCTTCATGACGCAGGCGGAGAAGGATCTGAGTGTTTTCAGGGGCTTGCAGCGGCTTTTGCAGTACAAACATGGCCCGGCGTGGATCTTTCTTGCTGTTACCATCAATGGCCCAGCCTTTTCCGGAACTGCGTTTGAGAATTTTTTCAATCTCATAGCCTTTCTGTGAGTAATCAGCTGCCACTCGGGCAAGAGTTTGCTTCACAGGATTGCCGCCGGGTTCTTGAATGAAGACGTCGAAGTCCGTTAGCACGAAGTTGCCGTTGGAATAGCGGCCCAGGCTTTGATTTGGCAGTGAGGGATCGGGCAGGCATTCGAGCAGGATGGCTGTAACGCCGTCCTTTGGTAGAGGAGAATCAAATAGATAAGTGTCATTCGCTGGATTCGGTCCGCTGGCCAGGTAGGAGCCGTCGCTTTGCAGGCTGAGTATTGCGCCTTTGTCAGCAAGTTTGGAAACGACCTGAGTTGGTTGCAGCGGTGTCCAAGCATTCGGCGCTTGCACCAGATTTTTCAGTGCCTGTGGCTCCCACTCAGCGATCAGCTTGACCAGATCTTTACGTGCAACCGCAGCCTGCTGTTTAGCAGCATCGATGTCTTTCTGCATTGTTGCCAGTTTCAGGGTTGTCGCTTGATCGCTGACGGTGATCACAGGGTCTTCGTTGCCACCGGCACGGTTGGAACTGCCGGTAATGGTGCCGCGGTCGCTGGTGTTGTTGAAGAAGGAAAAGAGCTGATAAAACTCTTTCTGGCTGATGGGATCGAATTTGTGATCATGGCAGCGACAGCAGTTCAGACTTAGCGCCAGCCAAGTGAAGCCTGTCGTTTCAACGCGGTCGATGATGTTTTCAATCCGCCACTCTTCACCGATGATGCCGCCTTCGCCATTGATGCGATGATTGCGATTGAACCCAGTGGCGACTTTTTGATCGAGCGTGGCGTTCGGCAGCAGATCTCCGGCGATTTGCTCTATGGTGAACTGGTCGAATGGCTTGTTTTCGTTGAACGAACGGATTACCCAATCACGCCACGGCCACATACTGCGGCTGCTGTCGGTTTGGAAGCCGTGGCTGTCCGCGTAACGCGCGAAATCGAGCCACTGCATTGCCATACGCTCACCGTAGTGCGGTGATTGCAGCAAGCGATCCACCACCTTTTCATATGCGTTCGGTGACGGGTCTTTCTCAAACGCGTCAACCTCCGCCGCTGTCGGGGGCAGACCGGTCAAATCAAGTGAAGCACGACGAATCAACGTGGCGCGGTCTGCTTCCGGTGATGGCTGTAATCCTTCCTTGGCGAGGCGGGCGGTGATGAAAGTGTCGATGCTGTGTGGACCTGGAGTGGTCGGCTTGACTGGGGCAATAAAGGCCCAATGACCTTGATACTCGGCCCCTTCAGCAACCCATTGCTTCAGCAGCGCTTTTTCACGATCGGTAAGCGGCTTGCCCATTTTTGAAGGCGGCATGAGGTCATCCTCGTCGCTCGTGAAGCAACGGGCGATGAGTTCACTCTGATCCGGTGTGCCCGGAACAATCGCCACAGCACCCGATTTCGCCGGTTTCAGAGCCGAATCACGCTGATCGAGCCGCAGACCGCTCTTACGCTCCTTTTCATCTGGTCCGTGGCAATGGAAACACTTGTCCGAGAGAAGTGGTCGGATATCGCGATTGAAGACGATCTTCTCCGCCGCACGGGAAGTTAGAGGAGAGGTGATCAGCAGGAACAGAAGGGAACGCATTGTGGAAATGAAACGAGATTTTGGCATTAATCTTCCCTCCGTGGTGCGACAAGGATTGAGGAATTTTGAATGTGCCGATCTTAGCCCAACTCAATACAATCATGAGCGAAAAATGCTCAGTGCAGTTTAACGCCTCACCAACGAGGGGGTATTTAGGCGCTTGAGAGCCACTTTTGGGGCCTGAAAAACCCAGAGCCAAGGTTTGCTCAATTGTTTTATGGAGTTTATAGTTTATCTAGATGCCTGCAATCCGACTTGCCTTGCCACTGCCCCTTCGCTCCCTGCTCGCTAGAGGAGCCGGGTCGGCCATGGTTTCGGGCTTCCTGCTGGTGGCGATGCTTACTGTGGTCAGCAAGATCGTATCCTTCGCCAAAGATGCTGTCGTCGCGGCCAAACTGGGCACGGCGGATGAACTCGATGCTTTCATGCTCGTGTTCGGCTTTTTCTCGTTCGCCAGCACTGTGCTAGCAGGCGGCCTGCCTGAGTCCTTTGTTCCTGCATATGCCGAACTTCGTGAGCGACGCGGCTTGCGCCGTGCCGAGCGCCTCGGCGTGCAATGTGCCGCATGGCATTTCGCAGCGCTGCTGATCTGTGGGGGCGCTCTCGCACTCTTTGCACCGCAGGTGATCGGGTATACTACCCATGGCTTCACCCCCCCAAAGCAGCAACTCGCGGCTCAGCTCATGCGCGGCCTGTTGCCCTTCCTGCTCTGCTTTGGCCTCGCACAACATCTCTCTGCGTGGTTGCGTGCCGGAAGATCCTTCATGCTCGCTGCTTCGGCACCGATGCTCGTTCCGTCCGGTATCATCATCGCCTTGCTGCTCGCTGGTGATCAGGTTAACGCTTGGACGCTCGTTTCCGGCACGGTCTGGGGGGCCGTCCTGCATGTCATGGTGCTCCTAATCGCCATCGCCCGTCGTCTGCCGTATTCTTTGCGCTGGTGGCGCTGTGTGATGCAATATTGGGAACCAGGATTGCGCGTGGTGCTACGCAATGCGCTGCCGTTTCTCATTGGCGGTGTGGCCTTTGGCAGTGCGGTTGTCATTGATCAAACCATGGCCGCGTGGCTGAGTGCGGGTTCCGTCGCCGTGCTAGGCTATTCGGACAAAGTCTGCGCCATCGTGCTCGCCGTCACTGCTGGACCGGCCTCCGACGTGTTGTTTCCTCACTTCGCTGAACTCGTCGCTCGTCGTGATTGGAATGGTCTGCGCAAACGTCTCTTCGTCAGCGCTGGCCTCATCGTCAGTGCCGCGCTGCCCATGACGTTGATTCTTTGCCTGTTCGCCCCATGGGTCGTTAGCATGCTGTTTGAACGTGGGGCCTTTGGTCCACAAGATACCCAACGCGTCGCCGAAGTGCTGCGCTTCGCAGCCTTACAGATTCCATTCTACATCGTGGGCACTGTTACCGCACGCGTCGCCGTCTCGCTGCAAGCCTCACGCTTTATTCTGATGATATCCTTTAGCGCCCTGGCGCTGAATGCCTCGCTCAATTGGCTGCTCATGCGCTATCTTGGGGCTGCAGGTATCGCTCTCTCAACCGTGATCGTACATTGTCTTTGCGCCATCGCCACCTGGGCCGCTTGCCTTGTGCTGATACGTCGAAAGGAGGCCGCGTGAAGATCGCCTTCATCATTCGTGATCTCGGCCACGGTGGCGCGCAGCGTCAGCTCGTCTTGCTTACCAAAGGACTTGCCCGTGAAGGCCACACCATCAGTGTGATGCATTTCTACAACGGTGCATTCCGTGCCGAACTCGAAGCCGCAGGCATACAAACTCACTGTATTGGCAAAAAAAATCGCTGGGACCTTCTTGGCTTCTTCTTCCGCCTTGTGAAGACCGCGCGAAGAGTGGAGCCAGAGGTTCTGCACGGTTACCTGGCCGAATCCAACCTGATGGCGCTGCTCTTGAAGCCCTTCTGCGGTTTCCCGCGCATCCTTTGGGGTGTGCGTGATTCACAAACCGATGCGCACCTCTGGGGCATTCTCGGTAAGCTTAGTTTTCGCCTGAACTGCCTCCTCGCTCGCTTTGCGGACCTCATCATCTGCAATTCCAAGGCAGGAAGTGACTACTACTGCGCACGCGGTTATCCGCGGCACAAGATGTGCGTCATCCCGAACGGTATCGACACCGAACGCTTCAAACCGCAGCCGCACCAACCGGGTAAAGCCCCCACATTTGGCCTCGTTGGTCGCATGAGCCCGATGAAGGACATCGCTACCTTCCTCCGTGCCGCAGCTTTGGTTCCGCAGTCGAAGTTCGTGATCGTCGGCTCCGGCGATCCGACATATGAACGAGAGATGCGTACTCTGGCGGCCTCGCTAGGCTTAGCTGACCGCGTGATTTGCTTGCCTGCGCAAAACGACATGCCTTCCGTTTACGCGACGTTTGACTGCCTTGTGAACTCATCGGCCTTCGGCGAAGGTTTTTCCAACGTCATCGGCGAGGCAATGGCCTGTGGCGTGCCGTGCATCGCCAGCGACGTCGGCGACAGCGCGTGGATCATCGGCGACAAATCACAAATCTTCCCCGCTGGCGATCATTTGGCCCTGGCGCAATGCATGCGTGTCTTCCAGCCGCACAATCCGCGTCAGCGCATTATCGAAGAGTTCAGTGTCGAGCAACTGATTCAGCGTACGAGTCGTCTTTTTGGCAAAAAAGTTCTCTGGCTCACCACCGGCCTCGGATCAGGCGGCGCAGAAATGATGTTGTCACAAATCATCCACGGCCTTCCCAAGCTTCAGCACGCCGTCGTATCGCTGACATCAGGCGGCAAGTATGCCGAAACGCTGCGCAAGGTCGGAGTCGAGGTGCATAGCCTCGACATGCCTGCTGGCAGGCCCACGCTGCGCTCGCTATGGCGGCTTTTCAAGGTGGTGCGCCAGACCAAGCCGGATGTGCTCATGGGCTGGATGTATCACGGCTGTCTCGCCGCCGTGCTGGCGAAGTGCATGCGCTTCAAGCAGGTGCCGATGATCTGGAACATCCGCCAGAGCCTCTACGACCTCAAGTTAGAGAAACGTGGCTCTGCCTTCATCATCCGCATGCTCGCGAAGCTCTCCTGGCTGCCGCAGCGCATCACCTACAATGCGCAGCTCAGCGCGAAGCAACACGAGGCCATCGGCTATCGCGAAGCGAGGACACAAATCATCGCCAACGGCTTTGATCTCACGAAATGGCAGCCAGGCACTCCGACACGTGGCCTCATTGGTCGCTTCGGTCGTAATGCATCGATGAAAGACTATCCAACCTTCATCGAAGCTGCGAAAATCATTCACGCGAAGCACCCTGAGGCCCGATTCATCATCGTCGGCACTGAAACGGAAAAGCTCGACGTCCCAACCTTCATCGAAGTGCTGGGCGAACGCCACGACTTGCCTGAACTCACCGCCTCCCTCAACATCGCCGTCTCCTCCTCATCCTTTGGTGAAGGATTTCCCAATGTCATCGGCGAAGCGATGGCCTGCGGCGTGCCTGTCGTCGCCACCGATATCGGCGACACGCGTTGGGTCATGGGGCAGACAGACCACATTGTCGCACCTGGTGATCCCCAAGCTCTCGCGAATGCTTGCATGGAAATTCTCGACGCCGACATCACACAGGACTTGGTCGCGCGCGAACGAATCGAGCGACATTTCTCCCTCCAGAATGCACTCAAACAGTTCGAGACAATGTTCATGTCAAGCGACGCACTGACGCGCCGTTCAACTGTCCTACCGACCTACCAGCCATGTGTGGAATAGCCGGCTTTTTTAATCCTGCCGAATCTCGTCCAGCGCACGAGATGAACGCCATCGTCACTGCGATGACGGACGCCATCGTGTTGCGTGGTCCTGATGATGCTGGTTCTTGGGTGGATTCAGCGAGTGGCATCGCTTTAGGTCATCGCCGCCTCTCCATTCTCGATCTCTCACCGCTCGGACATCAGCCGATGGCGAGTGCGGATGGTCGCTTCGTCATCGTGTTTAACGGCGAGATCTATAACTTTCAAGATCTGCGTGCCGAACTCGAAAAAAGCGGCCACACCTGGCGTGGGCACTCTGATACCGAGATCATGTTGGCTGCATTTTGCCAATGGGGCGTCGTGGAGGCCACGAAACGCTTCAATGGCATGTTTGCCTTCGCAGTTTGGGATAAACAAGACCAGGTCATGCATCTCGTGCGTGATCGTCTTGGTGAAAAGCCGCTCTATTACGGCTGGGTTGGCGAGACGTTCGTGTTCGCCTCTGAACTGAAAGCGATTCAGCGTTTTCCGGGCTTCAATACTTCCGTGGATCGCGAGGCGCTGACCTCGCTGCTGCGTTTTAATTACATCCCTGACCCGCTGTGCATCTATCAGGGTTTCAAAAAGCTCCCGCCAGCCGCGATGCTCACGCTCCGCGCACCTTCGGAGCGTCCGCAACCCGGCTGGTATTGGAGCTTGCCGCAAGTCGTCGAGCGCGGCCTCGACAATCCTTTCACCGGCACCGAAACCGAAGCTATTGACACTTTTGAGGCGATGCTCAAGAAGGCCGTGGGCATGCGCATGGTTTCCGATGTGCCGCTGGGCGCGTTTCTGAGCGGTGGCGTCGATTCCTCGCTCATCGTGGCAATGATGCAGAAGCAAAGTGCACGACCGGTGCGCACCTTCACCATCGGATTTCACGAGAAGGAACACAACGAGGCCGAATTCGCGAAGGACGTGGCCAAACACCTCGGCACAGACCACACGGAGATGTATGCCACGGGTGAAGACGCGCTTGATGTCATCCCGCAACTGCCATCGCTCTACGACGAGCCGTTCTCCGATTACTCGCAGATCCCAACACATCTCGTCTGCAAAATGGCGCGACAGCATGTGACCGTCGCCTTGAGTGGTGATGCGGGCGATGAACTCTTCGGCGGTTATGAGCGCTACTTCGTGGGGCGCAGTTTGTGTAACAAGATCTCATGGATGCCGCCCGCGATGAAGAAGATGGCAGCAGTTGCGTTGACCGCGCTGCCACCGCGGGTGCTGAATGGACTTGGAGCAAAAATACTACCCAAACGTCTGCGCCACATGCCGCTAGGTGACAAACTCCACAAATTGGCCGAGGTCGTCGCCGCACCGGGCATGGAGACGCTTTATCTCAACCTCATGTCTCACTGGAAAAAGCCGGAGGAGATCGTCATCGGTGGCAAAGATCCCATCACTGCGATTACCGACACTGCTTCCTGGCCGCGTGTCAGTGATTTCACGCATCGCATGATGCATCTCGACATGGAGACGTATCTGCCCGGCGACATTCTCGTTAAAGTGGACCGCGCAGCCATGGGGGTGAGCTTGGAGGGGAGAATCCCGCTGCTAGACCACGATTTGATCGAGTTTGCGTGGCGCGTGCCGTTCTCGATGAAGGTGCGCGACGGCAAGGGCAAGTGGCTGATGCGCGAGACGTTGTATCGCCACGTGCCGAAGGCGCTCATTGATCGCCCCAAGCGTGGATTTGGCATCCCCCTTGATGTCTGGCTGCGCGGGCCGTTGCGTGACTGGGCGGAGGACCTGCTCAGCGAATCACGTCTGAAGCGCGAAGGATTCTTCCATGCCGCACCGATTCGTCAGAAATGGCAGGAACACCTCAGCGGCACGCGGAACTGGCATTTCTATCTCTGGGATGTGCTCATGTTCCAGGCTTGGCTGCAACACAACCGCCCATGACCTACGCGCATCCCATGCTCCGTCCCAATTGCTGGACCCGCTTTCGCGAGTGGGTGCTGGTGTGGATGTGTGGCGGCATGCTGGGAGCGCTGGCTGCAGATGCAGCCATCGGCAGCTACAACGCGGGTATATCGCCAATTAAGCCGATCCTCTTCACAATAGCGGTCGTGTTTTTATGCATCACCGTGTCCTTGGTGAACAAACCGCGACTTTGCCTTGCCACGCTCGGCATCGCGCTGCTTCCCATCATACGATTGTTCGATGCAGCGGCACTGCGTCGCTTCGATTCGTCGTCTCAGGACCAAGTGACGATGGATCTTGCACGCATGATCCTCGTTCTCATCGCGATCATTGCTGCGCTTTCGACGGAGAAGTGGAGGGAAACGGCGCTTTGGGCGGCGGTGAGTGCGATGCTGCTTACTACTGGTTCAGAGATCGCGGAAATGCTCGGCCTAGTGAAGTTTACCAGCATCCCCGGTCGTTATTCCGGATTCAACAGCCATCCTAATTTCCCGCCAGTGTTGTTGTGCGAGATGCTGGGCATCATCTTTGCACTCTCGAAGAATTTCCGTTTCAACTGCCTCATGATCGGCGTTGCCGTTCCCGGCGTGGCTCTCACGTATGGTCGCAGTGGCATGATTGTGCTCGCGTTGATGTGCGGAACCTACGTGTTGCTTAATGCACGGCGCAATTTCGGTTTCCTACTCATTGTAACCATCATTGTCCTTCCTTTGGTCGGTGTAGGCGTGGCAGTACTGCAAAGCGGCACGCAACAAGGCGTGATGAAGGATAAAAACACCGCTGACCGCCTCGAAGCCATTTATAATCTCGACTTTGATAAACTGAAGTCACCAGAGCGCGTGAAAGACCTCAACGATGCTTGGGAAGCGGCATCGAAAAAACCGCTCCTTGGCCACGGTACGGGTATTTCTGGAACGCTTTTTGCACCACATAACGAATACGTTTCTCTATGGCTGGAAATGGGCATTCCAGGGTTGGTGCTGTTTATTTGCATTTGGTTGTGGCTCATTACGCGCAGCGTTTTCACTGGCGGCAATGCTGGGTATCTTGTCTTTGCGCTCATCGCTTACACTCCCTTTGGTCAGGGACGAATGGAGGTGCCTCATTACAGTCTCGCGATGATCACCGTTGCCTGTGTCTTGTGGCCAAAGCGCTATCAATTTACCCTGCGCTCACTCAAGGCCGCACAGCAAGTTACTCATCCTCGTCCGCAGCCGCTTTCCCACCAAGGATGATGCCTCGCTTCGTGGTGGCAACGAATTCGGCAAAGGCAGCGGCTTCGGGCGTGAGCTCACCAGCTCGAAGTTCTTCAACCGCTTGCGCATTGTTCAAACCACTTCGATAAACTTTGCGGAAAGCTTCACGCAGAGAACGCATCTGCTCACGGGCGAAACCGGCACGTTGCAGGCCGACGATGTTCAAGCCACGTGCACGCGCCGGATTGCCATCGGCGGTGCAGAAGGGTGGGATGTCTTGCACCACCTTGGCACAACCGCCGATGATCGAGCGCGTGCCGATGCGGCAGAACTGATGCACGGCGGTGAGTCCGCCGATGATGACGTGATCTTCGACCACCACATGCCCAGCGAGCGTGCCGTTGTTGGAGAAGATGACGTGATTGCCAACGATGCAGTCGTGCGCGATGTGGACGTAGCTGAGGAAATTGTTGTGGCTGCCGATGATCGTCTTGTCATTCGGTGAAGTGGCGCGATGAACGCTGCAAAACTCACGGAAGGTGTTGTTGTCGCCGACTTCGAGCCAGGTCGGCTCTTCCTTGTATTTTAAATCCTGTGTCTGCTGGCCGATGGAGCCATAGGCGAAGAATTTGTTGTTCTTCCCGATCTTGGAGGGCCCCATGATCGTCACATGATGCTGAAGCCAGCAGCCATCGCCGAGTTCCACGTCCGCACCGATGATGCAATACGGCCCGATGTGGACATCCGCGCCAATTTTGGCACTGGGATCAATGATGGCGGTTGGGTGGATGACGGCGGGCATGCGTGAGCAGTCTGTTTTAACGATCCACTACGCTGAACATGAGTTCGGCCTCGGAGACGACCTGACCGTTGACGCTGCAACGACCGATACCGGTAGCGATGCTGCGCTTGGTCTTGAGGATTTCGGTTTCGATGAGGAGTGTGTCGCCGGGCAGCACGGGCCGGCGCCATTTCACGTTGTTGGCGCTCATGAAGTAGCCGATTTTGCCTTGGTTGCCGGGCATACGCAGCAGCACAATGCTGGCGACCTGCGCCATGGCTTCGAGTTGTAGCACACCGGGCATGATGGGATGGCCGGGGAAGTGGCCTTGGAAGTACGGCTCGTTGATCGTGACGTTCTTAATGCCGGTGCACTTCGTTTCGCCCTCGAAGCCGATGATGCGGTCCACCAGCAGGAAGGGATAGCGGTGCGGCAGGATGCTCATCACCTCATTGATATCGAGTACCGACTCACCGCCGGGAATATGCACCGGTGCTGGCACCATGCTGCGCATCTGGTTGTACTGCTGCACGATGGCGCGGGCCAATTCGGTGTTCGGTCCGTGGCCGGGGCGCACAGCGATGACGTGGCCGAGGATGCGTTTGCCGGACAGCATCAGGTCGCCAACGATGTCGAGGATCTTGTGACGCACAAACTCGTCGGCAAAGCGCAGCGGCTGCTTCGACAGCAATGTATCACCGCGAATCACAACCGCTGCTTCGAGTGTGCCGCCTTTGATGAGGCCCTTCTCCATCAGCGGAGCGATGTCCTCGTAATACACAAAGGTGCGCGCGGCGGCGATTTCCTTCTCGTAGGTCTCAGGGTTGATCTCCGTGCTGAAATACTGCGTGAAGCGTCCGCCGGGGCCGACGTTGGTGCAGGAGACGCGGAATTTCTTGTCTGGGACGATGGTGAGGATGGTGCCGTCACGGGTCTCCTGGTAGATCGGCTCACGCACTTCGAATACCTTGCGCGCCTCCTTCTGCTCCTGCAGTCCGGCGGATTTGATCAACTGCACAAAGGGCATCGAGCTGCCATCAGCGATGGGCGGCTCGTTCGCGTCCATTTCGATGATGGCATTGTCCACGCCCATGCCAGCGAGGGCGGAGATGACGTGCTCGACGGTGTGAACATTGACGCCGCCCTCGGCGATGGTGGTGGCGCGCTCGACCTTCTGCACCTTCTCGACGAGCGCCGGGATGAAGGGTTTGTCCTCCAGGTCGATGCGGCGGAATTTGAAGCCAAAGTTCTCCGGCGCAGGCTGCAAGGTCAGGGTGACCTGCTCCCCAGTGTGCAACGAGGTGCCCGTCATGGAGACGGATTTGGCGAGGGTGTGTTGACGGTCGGAAGCGGCCATAAGCGGGACGCTTTCGTTAGCGTCTCGCCACGGTGGGGTCAAAGGGAAATGCGAGCTGGGGGTATGGCATGGGATGCCCTAAATCTTTAGGAGCCGTGCCTGCCCAACTTTGTTATCCATGGTTTGGCGCAATACGGCCTTCAGTTTTGCGATGCGAGTGATTAGTTCAACGGCAAGACGTGCATCAATAAAGGATGACGAATCTATCGTCGTCAGCATACGCGGCGCTGAACCCCCAAACAGGCACGCCGGGCTGCGTGCCGCGAGCAGCGGTGGGTTTGCCACTGGTATCAAGCACGAGCCAGCCGAGTTGGCCGCCTTTCTGCCAGCCGGTGCCGATGCTCCAAGTCACGAGCGTTTCACCTTTGGCATTGATGGCGAGTGCGGGATGGCGGG
>CANIZT010000073.1 GCA_947471905.1 Verrucomicrobiaceae bacterium | reverse complement strand
CATTTTGAGCACACCCAAAAAAGAAGCCCCACCTTTTGGGTGGGGCTTTTCTTCGTAACTTACTCAGATTGAAGATGGTGGGTAGGGCTGGGTTCGAACCAGCGTAGGCGTAAGCCAGCAGATTTACAGGCCCCACTCTCGCCTTCAACAACCTGCGCATCTGCGCCGTTCTCCTTCGATGGAGACAGCTCCACGCAGATTGGATTTTTGAGGGTTTGGCAAGGATCGGCAGGAATCGGTTGGTTGGGTGTCATATCTTGTCCTGCCACATCTTGGAAGCCTGCTCAATCAGCATCGGGGGTGTCCGAGGGTGCAACCAGTTCCCAAAACCAAAGGCGCAGTTGAAGCGCAAAAGTTCCGAAAAGTTCCATCACCCAGCAGACCGAGAATCTGCTGGTTTGGGCCGATTCGTGAATGAAGGCAGTGGTGGATTTTGAGGGTGCAAATTGAAGGTGCAGTAAGCTGAGGTGCAGCGGTTGTGTCATGCGTTGTCATGCCGTTCTTTTTGGCCCCTACTCACCACCTCGTTGCGCAACGAGCAGTGCCGTTCGGTTGACACCGGCACAGGGATGCAATGAACGATTCCCCTGCCCTCCCCTCACCTGCTGCTTCAACGCGCACCGAATCTCCTGCCGAAGAAACGCTTTGGACAATCGACGACGTGGCCCGCTATGCGCGATGCAGCGTGCGTCACGTCACGACACTCCGTGAACAACAAGGTCTCCCTTTCCGCAAGCTGGGTCACCTGGTGCGGTTCAGCCCCGAGGCTGTGAAGCGGTGGTTTGAGGATTGAAGTCGTCAGTTCGCTCTCACCTTCCCTTCAACGGCATCACTTTCACGCCTATGGCCTCTAGCAGCACCTTGCTCATCTTGTGGGTCTTTTCGTCCACAAGGCTTGCAGTTCCGATTACAGCGGAAAATCAGCTTTCCAAATATGCAAAAATCGTCAACTGCTTGAGATTTTTACCTTTCGAGCGCGCATGCCATTCATCGACATCCACCTCTTTATCATGGCCGCGACGCTTGGGTGGGCGCTAGCTCGAAGTGGCCTATGTGCTGTCGCAGCCATGCAGGACTGTGTTATGCATGGCAGATTTGCGGCGCTATGGCTAAAGCTGACTGTGTTAATGATAGTCACCTGTGCCTTGGGCGGACTCAATCTGTTAACTGGATCGATTGGCTCCTACGCTGGTACTGGAGGCGCATGGCATATCAGTGCCCTTGCCGCAGCATTCATGGCTATAGGAACGATGATCAATGGCGGCTGCTACTTCGGAAGCTTCCTCTATATTTGCCGGGGACGATCAGATTACATGATGACGCTCTTGGGTATCATGCTTGCTTCGCGCTTTTCGATTGCAATGAAAGCAGGCGTTGTTGCGCATACAGCCCTAAAGCCCGCACCCGGCCCTCAGTCGCTTGCGGTGGTGACCGTGCTGGCACTTCTAATCGCAACAGTGGCGGCTTTTGCCTCTCTTCGTTCGGGAGGCAGCTTGATCCGCACGCGCTTGAACAACATACTGCTCGCCGGACTGGCAGCAGCTGTGATTTATTTCAAGAAGCCCGGCTGGAGCTACGGCGGCGTGTTGGCAAGTCTTGGCACCCTGGATCGAAATGGCTTCGACTGGTATCAACAGGCCATGGGAGTTGCTCTTTTTGGCGGTGCTATAGCAAGTTCCGTGCGTGCGGGACTCTGGAAAGCTGAGGGCCTTACCCTCGTGGGGAGCACCCGTTGCCTGGCAGGAGGATTCGTGATGGAGTCAGCTGCACATATGATACCAGGTGGCAACGACGCCTTGCTGCTCTGGGCCATGCCTGCGCTTGGTCTTTACGCTGTCCTAGCTTATGCAGTGCTACTGGTCGTGCTGTGGGTTGCGTTTGTTTTCTTGAAACGTGACGCTAAAGGGATATCCGCATGACTAATGCTTTCGAGTGGATGCACACGAATGATTAAGAAGTTAGCCACCACCTTCAACTAACGGAATGAAATCCCTTGAGGCATACTCGCCCGCTGCGATCGAACTGCGCAGTGGAAAATACGTGATCCGCAATCTGGATGTTGCTGGACTTGCTGGAGTGACGATCCCTTGGATGCGAGAAGCGGGCTGGAATCCTGGTGTCAATGATGCGCAAACCTTTCACTTGGCAGATCCTTCGGGATTTTTTGTTGGCGAGCTGGATGGCGAGCCCATTGCGACAGTAAGCGGGGTCAGGTATGACGACAGTTTTGGTTTCATTGGATGCTACATAGTTGCCCCAAGATTTCGCGGTCAAGGCTACGGCCTTGCGATCCACGAGGCGGCACGCCGTCATCTCGCTGGCTGCACGCAAGGCGGCGATGGTGTTTTGGAGAATCTTGAAAAGTACAAGCGTATTGGCCGCGTGTTCGCCCACCGGAACGCACGATATGAAGGAACCAAAAGTTGCCTGGATAGACATGCTCCACCGCCAGCCTATGTAGCACGGGAATTCGCCTTGGAAGAAATCACCCCCCTTGACCGCGAATGTTTTCCAGCTGTGCGGACGCGTTTTCTAGCGTCTTGGATTCAGCAGCCCGGGGCGATTAGCTTGGCTGTTAGGGGGGGGGATGGCGTGTGCGGTTTTGGGGTCATTCGTCCGTGTTTTAGCGGCTGGAAAATCGGGCCGCTTTTTGCTCAAGAACCAGACGCAGCCGAGAGCGTATTCCGAGGGTTGGTGAACCACATTCCCGACCAAGACCATTTTGTGCTAGATATTCCCGAACCTAACGCAGCTGCGCGTGCTCTTGTCGCGCGCCACGGAATGAAGGAGATATTTGCCACCGCAAGGATGTATACCGGGCCATTTCCGAAGATTCGGCTCGATTGGGTCTATGGGATAACCACATTTGAACTGGGCTAATCAGCCTTTATCCCCAATGCTGAGACATGGAGTCTTCACCCCGATCTTTTCGACCATCTTGGTCAGCACATATCGGCGTGAAGAGAGCGTGGACACGGCAAGTCCCGCCTTCTTCTGTTCATGCAGATAGATTTCGATCTCCTGCTGGCACGAGCCCGCCACCTCCCTCGCATTGTTTGTCACCTGCTCCTGAATGTCACGGGCGCGGATGATGGCTTCAGCCATGTCATCAGTGCCTAGCGCGAAACGCTGCTGAGGCAAACCCGGCAGCGGAGTGAAACGCAGCCACCACATCGTGTGCCTTTTGAAGAGACCTTTCATAGACCCAGAACCCTGCGTCAAATTGAGGCCTCGTCGGTCAAAATGGAAGGTGCCGTGGGGTGCGGTCAGTGGACACGTGATTGGCCCCTGCTGTGCTAAAATGCTGTGCTAAAGCGTGCCAAAATGTGCTAAAATCGTGTGCTAAACCTAGCACACATTGCAGAAATTGCTTATAACCCAAATTCTCGTAACCCCTTGGTTTCGAGTCAACAAACTGGTCGGGCTGGCGAGATTCGAACTCACGACCTCTTGCACCCCATGCAAGCGTTCTACCAGGCTGAACTACAGCCCGACCTAGTTTTGACGTCTCGCCAGCGGTGCCGCGTTGGGGTGGCTGTCCGCTGGAGAGGGGCGCATTCTGGAGCAGCGCCTTTTGAATGCAACGAGATATTCGCTATGCACCACACGAAAAAAACACGGAGAGCCCTTGGGCTCCCCGTGTCCGCAACAACAATGACTGGACTGGCTAAAATCAAGCGCGACGGCGGCGCAGAGCCACCAGACCCAGGCCAAGGAGGCCGAGCAACGCACGCGACGGCTCAGGAACAGCGTGAACGCTGATGCCGGACACCGTTACATCGCCATTGGCGGCAGTAATGCCCTCATAACCAGTGAGCACAATATCCGTGCCAGTGGGGCTGTCGGCTGCGGCGATGAACAGCATGTTCTCAGGTGAAACCAAACCATTCGCAGCGAGATTGGTGTAACCCACAAAGTACGGGTTGTTAGGATTGTTGATGTTATACATGAGCAGTCCGTTTTGACGTTCCATACCGATAAAGGCATACATTTCACCGGCGATCTCACCAATGGTGAGTGCTTCGGGCTCTGGCCCCTTGTCGTCGGAACGGGTGTCAAAATTTGCGGTGCTGCCGCTGTTCATATTATGCCGGGTGGGATCAAGACCCGCAAGCACAGTCTCCAGACTGCCGCTATCCCAAACCAATTCACCAGTGTCTGCGTTCCAGATGCTGAAGGAGCGTGTGCCGATCATGGTTGGATTGTCAATATCTCCATCGAAATCGGTATCGCCATTGATGCGGCTGATATTCAGACGGGCCAAACCGTTGACTCCATCGTCGCTGTTCTTCGACGACTGGGATGAATCAACCAGAGATTGGACGCCAGCGGTTACTGTGTCCCTGTCTGTGGTCACGGCGGTAGCGAAGCGCAGAAGATCCGCATCATCGGGGCGGGCATCCCCCTCGTTGGCGGTGATGAGATACTTGTTGGCGCCAACGGTGAACGCCTTGAGCGTGTCAGGCATGGGGAGACCAGTCACCGTGTCATTGATGGACAGCAAGGGGTTGTTGTTGCCAACTGTATCGCGATCACTCGCGTCAATGGTCTGCGTGATGGTGCCCAGCTTGTAGATGTCATCCCACTTGTTGGTTGTGAGGTTGTAAACGCCGATGGCGTTGTTCTCCTGAAGCGTCACATACAGGTTGTTGCCGATTTGGGCGGCGAATTCCGGTTCGATGCCATTGGCGAATCCACCGGCCTCATAAATTGCGGTGCTGGTGAAATCGGGTACCGCAGTGAAACTGGCGGAGGAGGACGGATTGCGCAGTCCCTGAAGTTCAGAAATGCCTGCGGTCAGGTTCGCCGTGCTGAAATCGCGCGTGGTGACAGCCGTGTTCGTCAGGGCGGCAGCGCCAGCGGTGTTCGTCACACTTGAGAGGTCGATCACGCTGATGGAACCTGGGGCGTTGGTGGCACCGTTATATTCACCTTCATTGACCACAAACAGTTTCGTTCCGTCTGCGGAGAAACTGACGCTATCAGGATGATAGCCGACATCCAGCGTGGCCAGCACCCGGGAGGGACCGGAAAAGCCGGCGGTGTAATCATACAGCACTACTTTGCCCGTTGTGGTAGTGTTCAGGGTTGGAATCAAAGCCGCAGCACCAAAGCCGCGGTTTTGCGTGTCCGCAGCCACACTGCTCAGTCCGAGCATGTCGCCAGAAGCGCCAAATGAAGTTTTCAAATCAATGAAAGCACGCTCGCTCAGTGCCCCGGTGTTGGAGAGCGACATGATCTGCACACCAAAGACATCATTCGTGTCCGTGGTGTGGTTCAGGCCGACGGTGCTCAGCACGGTATTCTCATGCTTGGTGAAGGATAGAATTTCAGAGCCGCCAGCGCGGGCAACATTGCCCTGCTGGTAAAAGTTTAGAAGCGTGAAGGCTTCCGCGTTCATCGCCATGAGCAGCGATGCGAGAGTGAGTGTGAGTGTATGTGTGGCGCGTTTCATATCAGGAGTTGAGCATGAAGTGAAGCATCGCTTTTAATCACATGACCTCCTCTGTCGAAACGCGACGAGTTACATTTCCGCCATGTGGCGATTACGACACAGCGCTGTGTTTGAAGACGACGGTCTGCACCGAGTAGCAGAGTCTGCATGAGTCGTTCCCTGCCTTTTCCCTCCCTGCCAATCCGTCGTCGGCGTCGTTCGCGCTGGCCGGTGATTCTTGCGGTTCTGACCGCCTTGGGAACAGTGTTATTCGTGGCCAACGTGGTTCGTAAGCAGCAACGCACGCCGGTCGAACCATCTTTACAACTGGTAGCGCCACCGCCAGCGGTTGTTGCGCCCAAGGCTCCAAAGAAACCAACCACCACTCATTCGATTACGGTCCTGTCCGGCAAGATCACCCCGCCACAACTCCGCCCCGTTCCCGCATCCATTCCTAAGCTCAAGGCGATGCCTGCAAGCGAGGTGCGCGGCGTGTTTGACCAGGCGGCCAAAGTGTTGCGGCAGTACTTTCAGTCGCCGACCGATGAGACATTGCGCACACTCGTTCGCCATCCAGAGGAAACCATGCCTCGCCACCGCGAGTGGGCGCTCACCCGCCGCATCGTGCCTGCGGTTCCATTACAGGTCGGTCCGCAATTTGGGGTCAGTGGCAGCCTCCTCGTCACCGGCGTGAAACTCACCGATGGCAGCATGCGGATCGCTGCCTTGGAAAACTCTGATCAAGGTTACCGGCTCGATTGGGAAAGCTTCAGCGCCTGGGGCGAATCCCGCTTCGCCGACCTCGCTCGTTTGGAACCGGGCAAAACGGCCCTCATGCGCGTCACCCTCAAGCCCTCCAGCGCCACGCCACCCGCCGGAGCTCAAGGCGGAGCTTCATTCACCCTCTCGCACCCTGATGAACGCTCCACCCTGGCCGCATACGCCACGGCTGAAGTTCTGGAAAGCACCCCAGCCGGCCGCAGATTGAGCAAAGCCAGCGGCGGCATGTTTACCGTGCGCTTGGCTGTGGATGCAGAAGATGTGAAACATGGCTTGGCGCGTATCCACGAAGTCGTCGCCACCGGCTGGCTCCCTGACATGGATGAGCAGGCGACAGTGACAAAGGAATGACTGTGACGTGACCGCCGGGCTTGCCATCCAGCCAGCGGTCACGTAAAACCAGCGGGTAATTCCGCCATGGTCACGATCACAATCCAAGAACTCACCAAACGCTTCGGCGGCAGCGTCGTGCTCAGCAGCGTGAATCTGCAAATCGAAGCGGGTGAGCTCTTCTTCCTGCTCGGCCCCAGCGGCTGCGGCAAAACGACCCTTCTCCGCCATATCGCGGGCTTCTACACGCCGGATGAAGGGAAAATCTGGTTCGATGACGAAGACGTGACCCGCCTGCCGGCGCACAAGCGCGGCACAGGCATGATGTTTCAAAGCTACGCACTTTGGCCGCACCTCAACGTCGCACAAAACGTCGCGTTTGGCCTCGAAGAACGCAAACGTCCCCGCAAGGAGATCGAGCACCGTGTCGCCGAGGCACTCGATCAAGTGAAACTGGATGGCCTTGGCTCACGCAAAATTCAACAACTCTCCGGCGGGCAGCAGCAGCGTGTCGCGCTGGCTCGTGCGCTAGTCATTCGGCCCAAATGCCTGCTGCTCGATGAGCCGCTTTCAAATCTCGATGCCAAGCTGCGCCTTGAAATGCGCACCGAGATTCGCCACATCTGCAAACAACACGGTCTTACAGCCATCTACGTCACGCATGATCGTGATGAAGCGCTCAGCATGGCCGATCGCATGGCGATCATGGAAGCAGGCAAACTCGTGCAAGTCGGCACACCTACCGAGGTCTATCGCAATCCTGCCACACGCATGGTCGCCGAGTTCATCGGTGAAACCAACTTCGTCGAAGGCCGCACATTGCGTGAAAGCAGTTGGGCAGGCTTCTTCGATGTCGAAACGCCCTTTGGCACCCTGCGTGGCCGTTCCAACGACTCAACATGGCAGCCAGCGCCCGGTCAGCCGGTGGTCTTGAGCATTCGCCCAGAGGCGATGACCTTCGCCAATCTCACTGACTCACCGAACCGCTTCCCCGGTCACATCGTGGACACCACCTATCTCGGCCCCACGGTTCAATACCTGCTACAAGTCCAAAACGGCCCTCTCATGAAAGTTTGCGAGATCAATCCGCAGGAAATTCGTCCGCCCTCACAAGAGGAAACTCGCGCCATGGCGGGTATGAACGATGTGGTGATCCTGCGCAAATGAACGAGCGCCTCACAGCTCTGCTAGGGCATCCGCGCACGCGCGCCGTGATGGCATGGTCGCACCAATGGCGCAAAGAACTCGCCGTGGTTGTAGCGATGCTGCTCACCATGGTCGGGCCGTTTCTACTCAAACCGACGCAGAGCACAGCACCGGCACACTTTGATCGCCGACTGATCATCATCTCACCGCACCATGACCGCATTCGCGAAGAATTCGGCCAGGCCTTTGCGCAGCATTGGAAAACAGCAACGGGCCAGACGCTCTTCATCGACTGGCGTGTGCCCGGCGGCACATCCGAGATCGCCATGCTCATCAAATCAGAAGCCACCGCCGCATTTCAACAGCACTGGCAGCGTGATTTGAAAAAAACCTGGTCTCCCGCCATCGCGCAGGCATGCCTGAATGCGAAGGCTGCGCCTGACGACGAAGCACGCAAAGCCTACCTCGCGTCCAACGTCACCACGGGCATGGACGTGTTCTTTGGAGGTGGCGCGTATGATTTTGAGCAGCAGGCCAAAGCGGGCACGCTAGTGGCCGGTGATGGTGAAAAAACTGGTATCAGCGGCTTGATGCAAAAGCATCCCGATTGGTTCAGTGACGCAGGCATTCCCGAAAAACTCAGTGGCGAGCCGTTTCGTGATCCGCAGGGTCGCTGGTGCGGCGCGTGTCTTTCCAGCAGCGGTATCGTCTTCAATCGCGATGTGCTGCGTCGCATCGGTATCGCCGAAGATCCTGAGGCGTGGGAAGACCTTGCTGATCCGCGTTACTACGGCCAGATCGCCCTCAGTGACCCCGGTAAAAGCGGCTCTGTCACCAAAGCGCTCGAAATGCTCATCCAGCAGCAGATGCAGATCGCCATTGATCGACTCAAGGCCGTGCCCAACTCCAAACTCACGCCCGAACAGGTCGAAGCCCAAGGCGTGGCTGAAGGCTGGAACGAAGGACTGCGCTTGATCCTGCGCATCAGTGCCAATGCCCGCTACTTCACCGACTTCTCCACCAAAATACCGCTTGAAGTCGCCCGTGGTGATGCCGCAGCCGGTATGTGCATCGACTTCTACGGCCGTTCCGCCGAAGAAGACGTGCGCAAGGCCGACGGCACCTCACGCGTCGGTTTCATCGCGCCGTTGGGTGGAACGTCAATCAGCGTTGATCCCATCGGCATGCTGCGCGGTGCGCCCGATCCTGACATCGCAACGGCGTTCATCGAATTTGTGCTCGGTGATGCCGGACAAAAGCTATGGAGCTTCCGTGCCGGTGAAGCAGGTGGTCCGCGACTGCATGCGCTGCGCCGACTTCCCGTGCGCCATGATCTTTACACCGCGGAAAACATCCCGCGTATGAGTGATGGTAAAGAAGAGCCATTCACCAAGGCCCAAGCCTTCACGTACCATGCCGAACGCACTGGCCCCGCATTCTCTGCCATCCGGTTTCTCGTTCGCGTTCTCTGCGTTGACTCGCATGACGAACTGCATGCCGCGTGGAAAGAAATCATCGAAAATAACATGCCCGAACGCGCCATCGCCGTGCTCGAAGACCTCACCCGCGTGAAGTATGAGGCCGCCACGGGCAATATCTCCAAAATTCTCTCTGCCCGGGACAAAGTTCAGGAGACCCGGCTCGCCCGCGAACTCGGTGATGCCTTCCGCACCCAGTTCATCCGCGCTCGCACCATGGCGAGGCATGGTCAATAGAGCTTATTCATCATGTCCAAATCACTCTCCATCCTGATCTTCCTGGTGATGACCGCGTTCTTCGCGTGTTTCTTCGCCTATCCGATCTGGGCGGCGCTTGAGGCGGCGTTTCGGGGACCGGATCACAAGTTCACGCTGGAATACATCTCGGAGGTGTTTTTGAACGAGCTGTATCGTGAAGGCCTGTGGAATTCGTTGATCATCGCGGTGTGGACGACGCTCGGATCACTCGCCATCGCACTGCCACTGGCAGTTTGCTATGTCCGCTTTGCGTTTCCAGGCCGTGCGTTGCTTAATTCACTCGTGCTCATGCCAATGATCCTGCCACCGTTTGTGGGCGCGATTGGCATTAAAGCAATGCTGGGCCAAGCAGGTGCCTTGAACAGCCTGCTCATCAATCTCGGCCTGATGGATGCCATGCATCCAACGGACTGGCTCGGCCAGCAGCGGATGCTGGGCATCATCATCATGGAGGTGCTGCATCTGTATCCGATCATCTACCTTAACGCTGCCGCAGCGCTCTCCAATCTCGATCCTGCACTCGAAGAAGCCGCCGCGAACCTTGGCTGCAATGCGTGGAGTCGTTTCTGGCGTGTCACACTGCCACTCATCATGCCCGGTGTATTTGCTGGCGGCACGATCGTGTTTGTGTGGTCCTTCACCGAGATGGGCGTGCCGTTGCTGTTTGATTACGACCGCGTCACCGCCGTGCAGGTGTTCCGTAGCATCAATGACCTAAGCGGGAACCCCTTCCCTTATGCGTTGGTGACCGTGATGCTGGTCTTCAGCACGCTGTTCTATCTCACCAGCAAACTGTTCTTCGGCAACTCCAGCGCCAGCGGCGGCGGACGTGCCACCACTGGCCGCGAAACGATCAAGCTGCCGGTCTGGATCGGCTGGGCCTGCACCGCATTCTTTGCCGGTGTCACCTTCCTCGCCGTGCTGCCGCATCTCGGCGTTGTGCTGCTGTCGTTCTCCAAAGACTGGTATGGCACGGTCATTCCGCACTCGCTCACGCTGGAGCATTACCACGACGCGCTCGGCCATGAACTCACGCTGTCCTCCATCGCGAACAGTTTGAAATACTCCGCGCTGGCGATGCTCGTAGCGCTCATACTCGGCATCGGCGTGGCCTACGTTTCCGTCCGCACGCGCATCTGGGGCCGACAAATTCTCGATGCGATGGCGATGCTGCCGCTCGCCGTGCCGGGCATCGTCATGGCCTTCGGTTATCTGGCCATGACCCGCGAAGGCCAGCCCTTCCACTGGCTCATGCTCGGCGAAGATCCGTTGCTGCTCCTCGTCATCGCGTATGCGGTGCGCCGACTGCCCTATGTCGTACGTTCTGCCGCCGCCGGCTTTCAGCAAGTCAGCCCCACGCTCGAAGAAGCCGCCCAAAACCTCGGCGCACGTCCCGAAAAAGCCCTCTGGCGCATCACACTGCCGCTCGTCGCCCCGAATCTCGTCGCCGGTGGCCTGCTGGCCTTTTCCTTCGCCATGCTCGAAGTCAGCGACTCCATGATCCTCGCGCAACAAGCCGCGCACTTCCCAATCACCAAAGCGATTTACTCACTCGTCCTGTCTCTCGGCAGCGGACCCAATCTCGCTTCTGCCCTCGGTGTGTGGGCGATGATCTTCCTCGCGGTGACGATCCTTGGCGCCGGTGTGATTCTCGGGAAGAAACTCGGCGCGTTATTCAGAGGTTAACTCGAAGCACGCGCACCATCGGAACTCGCAGCCGTTTTTTCACGCCAACCATATCGAGCAACCCATGGATTCGGTTTTCGTTCGACCACATCGGCAATGATCTCGCCCATCACAGGGGTGAATTTGAAAGCGTGGCCGGAGTCACCGGCGGCGATGATCAAACCAGGATGAACTGGATCATGGTCAATCCAGAAGGCACCGTCGAAAGTGTCGCAGTAGAGGCAGACGCGGGATGAATGCAGCGGAGCGTCTGCGAGTGACGGAAAAGTCTCGCGCAAGAAGGCTCGATAGCGTTCTTCCTCGCCTGTGGGCAATGAACGCGGATCGTTGGCATTCACGCGGTGGCCTGGGCCATGATTGGCGACTTTGACGAGGCCGTGGGCATTGGCAGGAAAACCATACCAGCCGGTTTTGCCGATATCAGCACCCCAGACGGGAAACTGCGGCGGCGTGAAGGGACGCGGGTCGTGCGGCTTGAAGTGAAACACGGTCTGCGCCGTGGCCCACATCACGTCCTGCAGATGCGGCAGCAAAGTGGGCGTCCACGCACCTGCGGCGACAAGGACGTGATCCGCCCTCCAACTGATACCATTGCTCGATGCGATGCCGATGCAGCGTGCGTTTTCGAACTGCGGGCGTGGATGAACGACATCTTCGACGATCTCGATGCCCGCAGCGCGTGCATCGGCAGCGAGCCTGGCGATGACGCGTCCGCTCTCGACCCAGCCGCCGACGGGATTGAGATAACCATCGCGATAAACGCTGTGATCCCATGCCGGATGCAGATCGCGCAGCATGTCCGATGACGTGCGGCGCAGTTTCTGGCCGCGTGCGGTGAGAAACTGGCGGCTGTCGTGCTCAAAACCGCCAGGACGCATCTCATCCCGCGACATGACGAGGAAACCGACTTCGTGATACAACTCCTCGCCCCATTTCGAGTTCCAAGCCCGCCAGCGTGTGAGACTGCGCTCGCCCATGGCGGTGTGCTGCTCGTCGCTGCCGTAATCCATGCGCACCACCTTGCTGATGTCGGTGGAGGCGGCGTCTGGATGCGGAAGGCGGCCTTGATCGATCACCGTGACCTTCCAGCCGCGAGCACGGAGTTCGAGCGCGGCCGTGAGGCCGAAACAACCGCCACCGAGGATGAGGATGGATGAGTTCATTCGTGCTGGATGGATTCAAACACCGCGCCGCCGAGCAGATGCTCACCGTCATACAGCGCACAGATCTGTCCCGGAGTTAGCGCGCGCTGCGGTTCGGTGTATTCGAGTTCGGCACGGCCCTCACCCAGCGGACGGAAGATCGCATCACCTGCAGGGCATCGATAACGCGGCTGGGCCTGCAGCGTGCGCTCCTCATGCAACGGCGCACCCGTGCTCGAAATCGAGTGCAGCACGGCTTTGCGCGCCCAGAGCAGCGGCGTGTCGGCGTTTTCGATGGCGACGACGAGTTCATTCGTCGGCGAACGCTTGGCGACGACGACGTAGGCCTGTTTGTGCAGCGGACTGGCGACGCCGTGACCTTTGCGCTGGCCCAGCGTGTAAAGATGCAGTCCACGATGCTCGCCAAGCACCTTGCCGTCGAGATTCACGATGGGTCCAGGCTTGTCGCACACAAAGGTGCGCAGAAAGTCCTCCATCTTCACCTGACCGATGAAGCAGATGCCCTGGCTGTCTTTTTTCTCCGCCGTTTTGAGGCCAAACTCACGCGCAAGGTCGCGCAGCTCCGGCTTGAGCAGATGACCGATCGGAAACTGCGCGATGCGCACCTGATGCGGCTGCATCATGGCGAGGAAGTAGGTCTGGTCCTTGTTCGGATCGGCGCCGCGCAGAATGTGGTCACCTGCTTTGCGTGCGTAATGGCCAGTCGCGATGGCCTCGAAGCCATGCTCCTGCGCCCATTCCCACAGCACGCCAAACTTCATCTCGCGGTTGCACATCACATCCGGATTCGGTGTGATGCCGGCCTGGTAGCCTTCGAGGAGGTAATTCACCACCTTCTCGCGGTATTCGGTCATGAGATTGACGACTCGAAACGGGATGCCTAGCTGCTTCGCCACCGCCTCCGCGTCCACGATGTCCTCCTCCCACGGGCAGTGGCCGATGATGTTCTCCTCGTTGATCCAGTTCTTCATGTACACGCCATGTACATCGTGCCCCTCGCGGACGAGCACGGCGGCGGCCACGCTGCTGTCCACGCCACCGGACATGGCTGCGAGAATTTTCATCCCGCGAGAATCGGCGGCTGATGGGAAGCGTCAAATACAGGCGTGATGATCCAGGCAACAAACTGGCTGCTTCAGGGCAAATGCTGGCTTTCATGGAGCACATGCGACAACTGGAGCGACTCTTTGAACCCTGGGTGGCACCTTTGATGCGGCAGCGCCGTATGTGTCAGATGATCCTACTGGCGTTTGTGGTAATCAGTGGCGGACAACTTCTAGGCCTGCGCCTGTGGTTCTGCCCCTTTGCCGAACTCACCGGGCTGCCCTGCCCCGGCTGCGGCCTCACGCGCGCGACACTGGCCCTCGGCACCGGTGACTGGCATGCTTCGTTGCGTTATCATCCGTTTGCCGCGTTCTTCATCTTGGTCGGTTGCTTTGCCGTGATCGGGGCAGTGGCACCCACGGAGCGAGTCGAAAAACTAGCGCTCGCCGTGGAGTCATTTGAGCGACGCACAAGGCTGCCAGTTATTTTTTTGATGCTTTTGGTAGGATTCAGCTTGCTGCGGATGCTGGGTTTTTGGTATCACCCTACCAACACGGTTCAGACAGCACCTTTTTGGAGGAGTATTATCTACAACCGTGCGTCTACAAACACCACACACACACCACAATAAATATGCAAACCGCCGCCGCAGGAATGTTAGGACTCGCATCAATGGCAATTTTTTTCGCTATTATCATCATCAGCCTGGTCTGCTGGATCAAGGTATTGATCGCACTCTTCAAGAAAGAAGGAGCTGGCCTGGGCATCCTAGGCATCCTGTGCGGCATTTATACCTTCATCTGGGGCTGGATGAAAAGCACCGAACTGGGGCTGCGTAAGACTATGATGTGGTGGACGCTGACCTTGGTTGTCAGCGTTTTGCTATGGTTTGTGGTGATAGCGGGTGCCGTAGGCATTGCTGCCACCAGTCCTGAGTTCAAGAAAGCCATTGAGGACGCCCAGAAAAAGGCCCAGGAGCAGCAGGTCCAACCTGCGCCCGCCCCGGCTCCGGCCACCAACTAACTGCCTCTTTGCCAGCAACTGCGCAAGCTGCTGCATGCCATCCTCCGCTGCCGGGGGATGGCATTTTCTTTTGCGCCGGCCCACTCGAACCCCGGCTTGATCTTTGCGCGCCGCGCATTCAGATGCGGCATGGCAAAATTTGAAAAGATTCCGACGGGCGAGTTCCACTCCGGCTACGGCTGCGTCATCATGTCGGCGGTGATCGGTGTGTTTGGCTTCATCGTGTGGTGGTCGTTCTGGCATGTGCCATCCACGTTGAACACCGCCATCGCGGCGGTCGCGCAAGAGGTGCCGGCAAAGCTGCCAGAGATTCCCGCCGTGCCGGAACTGGAGAAGAAGATGGCGGATTTCGCAGTGACGGTGAACGCGGGCAAACCGGCGACCTTGAAGCTATCGGTGGCGGAACTGAATGCGCTGCTGGTGCTGGCACCGGATGGCGGCAGCGGGACATACAAGGACATGCTGCGCGTGAAGGCGCTCGATGCGGCCAAGAACGTGATCATCACCGATGCCAGCCTGCCTATGAACACGGCCAAGTTCTGGGAGGACAAGAAGCGCTACCTGGTCGGCGAGATCGATTTCCAGTTGGAAATGACCGCCGTGGGGCCAGATGCCAAGGTCAGCGCCGTGCGCGTGCCGGGCAAGACGCTGCCGGAGGGCATGGTGCAGAGCATGCAGATGTATGGGTATCTGGGGCCGTATCAGTCGCACCCGACGATTGGTCCCGTGCTCAAGGCGATCAAGCAGGCCAAAATCGAAACCGACGGCCTCCTGCTGAAGACTGAACCTTGAACAACGAACCTTGACCATGGAACTCCCCACCCATCCGAACCCGTGGCAGACCGTCTCCACCCGCGAGACCTACGTGAACCCGTGGCTCCGTGTGCGTGAGGATCAGGTGATCAAGCCCAGCGGTGGGCCGGGAATCTACGGCGTGGTCGAATACAAGAACATCGCCGTCGGCGTGATCCCGCTGGATGACGCAGGCTACACCTGGCTCGTGGGCCAGTGGCGCTACTGCCATGGCCGTTACGAGTGGGAGATTCCCGAAGGCGGCTGCCCGGCGGGTGAATCGCCCGCAGAAGCGGCCAGACGCGAATTGCTGGAGGAAACCGGCATCGTGGCGGCCAAGATCGAGCCACTGCTCTCCGGCATCCAGCTTTCCAACTCCACCACCAACGAAGTCTGCGACATCTTCATCGCCACGGGTCTGTCCCACACTGAAGCACAGCCGGAAGACACCGAGGAACTCGAAGTGCTGCGCTTGCCGCTCATTGAAGCGATCAAGATGGCCCGCGATGGCCGCATTCGCGACAGCGTCAGCGTTTTGGCGCTGCTGGCGGTGGATCAGAAATTGGGATGAAAGAACCCTGATTCCGCCTTTGACAGAGGTTAGGAGGCGTGTAGTTTCGCGCCCCTTTCCCCTAGGGAACCGTCGCTATGCCAACCACACAAGTCATTCTCAAAGAAAAAATCAAAGGCCTCGGAGCCGAAGCCGATGTCGTTAAGGTCAAGCGCGGCTTTGCCCGCAACTTCCT
>CANIZT010000072.1 GCA_947471905.1 Verrucomicrobiaceae bacterium | reverse complement strand
CTGCATGGCGACGCGCACATGGGCAACCTCATGAACACCACCCGCGGACTGCTGTGGACAGATTGGGAGGACACCTTCGCCGGTCCCGTCGAGTGGGACGTGGCCTCAATCATTTGGAATGCGCAAATTCTTGATCAGGATCAGTCCACCGTGAATGCCATCCTCGGTGCATACGGCGCTGTGGATGAAAAAGCGCTTCAGCAAAGCCTCATTGGCCGCGCTGCCGTGATGACGGCATGGTATCCGATTCTTTACCCGAATCCGAACGCAGAACGTCAGGCCAAGCTCCAGCGGCGCATCGAATGGCTGCAGGCAGAGAAGTTTTGATCAAGGCAACGTCGGCATGAGCTTCGGATCATACTTCGCACCTTTCGACACCTGGATGAGCGTCATGCGCACCTTGGTAGGGAAGAACTTGTCCGGATCGGGGCGTTTGTGCGCGTGGAGGTTGTGATCGTCTTTGAGTACGAGATGCATCTCCTTGATGCCTTCGTTCCACACGATGTCGTTGTTCTGCCAGAAACTCGTCATGTCGATGTCCTTCTCGATCACGCCTTTGTCCTTGTAAACACCAGTGCCAATGCAGCCGTAGCCGTGATTTTGGCCCTTGTAAGGGATGTAGCACACGCTCCATGTCGTCGGCTGACTGCCTTCGGGCTTGTCGAGGACTTCCAGACGCACATGCACGGTGCCGTTGCGGTAATCGACCGGCGCGGTCCAGTCCTTCGGACGCTCAAGATTCAGACGGTCGCTTTTGACGTAGTAGTGCGACTGGCTGGGCTTTGAATTCAACGCATCCTCGTGCGTGAAGGTGAACGTGACATCGAAGAGCACAAACTGGTCGGCGTGGCAGAGAGCCGAGCTCATGAACAGCAGAAAGAACGGCAGGAGCATGATACGATGAAGGCGTGTTTGCATGGCGTGGAGAAGGGTGATGAGCGGCAAAGTGGATCACACGATGTCGGAGAGGAGTCCGCCGGTCAATGATTGCTCTTATCCGGCAAGGGCCATGCGTTCGCCCTCGTATCGTTTCCATGCGCTCTCTCCTGTTCGTCTCTCTACTGACCGTCAATGCATCGCTTCTGGCCGCCGATCTTCCGAAACTCGACTTCGGCAGCGTGCGAGAGGAGCACCTCATGATTCCGATGCGCGATGGCAAGCGCCTCTCGGCCTATGTGTTCTTTCCCGCAGGCGACCAGAAGTGGCCGGCCATCTTCGAGCAGCGCTACGCGGACATTTCGAGTGCGGGATCGCGCAAGGCGGCGGCGAAGTTTGCCGAGGGTGGCTTCGTCATCGCGCTGGTGAACTACCGTGGCACGCATGAGAGCGAAGGTGTGTATCGAGGTTATCGCGGCCTGCAATGGGGGCCGTTGCGCGATGGTTACGACGTGTGCGAGTGGCTGGCCGCACAACCGTGGTGTACCGGCAAGATCGGCACCTACGGCGGCTCGCAGGCAGGCTACGCGCAAAATTATCTCGCCGTGACGCAGCCACCTCACCTTGTGGCTCAATACATGACCGACACCGGCTTGAGCCTGTATCACGAAGGTTACCGCATCGGCGGTGCGACGAAGCCGCAGCGTTTTATCAAGGGCGGCGCGGTGGCGCGCGACACCAAGGACAACGAAGACATGCTGCGCGAGTGGGACCAGCACCCGGACTATGACGACTACTGGAAGGACGAAGATGCGTCCCTGCACTTCGACAAGATGAACTACCCCTGCTTCACCATTGGCAGTTGGTTTGATTTCATGTGCCAGGGCAGTGTGGCGAGCTTCATCGGCCGCGACCAGCATGGCGGCGACAACTCGCGCGGCAAGCAGCAGCTCATCATCGGCCCGTGGCTGCACGGCGGTTATCCGAAGTCGAACAAGATCGGCGAACTCGTGTTCCCGGAGAACGCCTTTTTCGACGTGTATCCGCACATGACGAAGTGGTTCAATCACTACCTCAAAGGCGAGGACAACGGCGTCGAGAAGGACACGCCCGTAAAATATTATGTGATGGGAGCGACTGGCGAAGCTGGTGCCCCTGGCAATGTCTGGCGCGAAGCCAAAGACTTCCCGCCCGCGAGCACCGCCGCGGATTGGTTCCTGCAACCCGATGGCAAGCTGACCACCCGCAAGCCTGCCGTTCCGAGCGCCAGCACCTCGTATGCGAGCGATCCCACGCATCCGATGATCCTCAATGCAGTCGGCTTCCCAGGCGCAAAAGACGCACGCGCATTTGAAGAGCAGGCGGAAGTCCGCACCTGGACCAGCGATGTGCTCTCCAAACCCCTCGAAGTCACTGGTCGCATCAAAGCCGAAGTCTTCGTGTCATCGACCGCGAAGGACACCGACTTCGTCCTCCGAGTGACCGATGTGTATCCCGATGGGCGCTCCATCCTGCTGGTCGATTACCCGCTGCGCGCGCGGTATCACGAAGGCTTCGATCATCAAAAACTGCTCGTGCCCGGTCAGGTCACAAAGCTTGCATGGGACATCGGCTGGGTGAGCATCATATTCAACCAAGGTCACCGTGTGCGCATCACCATCGCCAGCACCGGCGCGCCGTATTTTGAGCCAAACACGCAGACCGGCAGCCCGATCACGCACTTCGTCACCGAGCCTGGTGTCGCTGCGATCAACACGATCTGGCATGATGCCAAACATGCCTCGCGAGTGATTTTGCCGACGATGAAGTGATGGTTCGACAGTCCTGAGAAAGCAGGACATGGCGTCTTCACTTCAACCGCTCAAACAACTCCTCCAGCCCCGCGACGATCTTCGTTGAAGCATCGACTACGAGGCAGCTTGATCGCGCGCGCCAGGTTTCGTAGCCGCCGAGCTTGTGCTGTTCCGGCGTGGGCAGGTAACCGTGGTAGGCGTTGGCCAAGGACACAGTGAAGGTCTGCGCGTGGCGCTTTTTGAGTTCCAGGCCGATCTCGACGAAGACCTCGGCGGGTATCGCCGAAACGCGGAGATCGCCGATTTTGAGGACTTGGAGCGGCGCGGAGACTTCTTTGGGGAAATCGGCCAGCAGCACGGTTTCGCGGGCATAGACCTGCTCCATCGTCTCCATGCGCGGAAAGAGCTTGGATTGCTTCGTCAGCTCGCGGGCCTTTTCGACTTCGTCCTTGGTCGGAATGCGCAACCCGAGCGTGATTTCCTTCTGCGCGACGGCCAGGGGCACCCAGTCCTGATGCTTCACGGACTTCACAGCAGCCGCGACGGCCTGCGCGACATCGTCGGCGACGATCTTGATGCGGCCATATGGGCCTTCTTTGGCCTGACCACCACGAAAGTCGATGTTGTTGATGTCGCCGCTCGTGCCATTCGACATGATGCCGACGAACGGCGGGTCTTGTGGGTCAGCGCCGAGCAGTTCGCCGATGCGCGCCGCAAACGCGCCGAAGTAATCCGCCGAGATGTGGCCGGGGCCGACACCACCGACGTAATGCAGCGAGTAATTGGCATAAAGAGCGATGGGTTTGCCCGCGATCGACTGCACGGAGATGAAGGACACCTGCGGATCAGTCGGTCCTGCGGGTTCGAGGAGGTTCGGATTGTTGATGCCGGGATTGGTCTTCACCTGATCGGTGGTGACGCCAAGAGGTGTCGGCGGAATGCCGCCGGGTTTCATTTTCCAGCGGCGGTTGAAGACTTGCTGCGGCACATCCGTAGTGCCCCAGCCGATCTTCGCAGGCGCAAAGTTGTTTAACGCACGGCGCACGCCATCAGCGATGCGCCGGGCGATGAAGCGCTGATACAGCGGGTTTGGTTCGCTCTGTCCGACGGCCTGGGCCGTGCCGCAGGAATGCGAATGCGTGGCGGACATGAGCATGTTCTCCATTGGCAGGCCGGTGGCCTCGTTCACCATCTTCTTCGCCTCATCAAAGATGCCGCGACCGATCACGCAACTGTCCGCCACGACCATCACAAGCTTCGTCGTGCCGTCATCGAGCGCGAGGCAGCGGGCGTTGAGTTCATCGTGAATGAAGGCCGCCTTGCCATCTTGAAAGCCGCCGTTGATCGAGCTGCCAAGTTCAGGCGTGATGTTGCTGGTGGCGGCACCTGCACGGAATTCAGCGGCATGGATGGCAGATGCGGCAAGGACGATGCAGACGATGGCAGTTAGTTTCATGCCAAGCATACGTCGCAAAGTCGGACTATTTCCAGAACTCACGCACAACGCGCTCCCATTCATCCGCAAGCACCTGATGGCCGGAATAAGTCGGATGCACGTCGTCCCAGATCCAATGGATGGCTGGCGCGCGCTTGCATGCCTCGTCGAGCGCTTTTTGGAAATGCACGAGCGCCGCGCCGTGCTTCTTCGCGAGTTTGGCGACGATCTCCTGACGTTTCACGATGTCAGCATTCGGGCTGCCGTTGGGCGGTGTCTTGGCGAGGTGATTCACGACGAAGGGTTCGCACAGCACGAGCTTGATCTTCGGGTTCGCGGCCTTGGTGTCAGTGAGGAGCTTGTCATAGACCTGCTCGTATTGATCCATCGGCACGCCTTTGCCCTTGTCGTTCACGCCGATGAGGATGCTGAGGATGTCAGGCTTGAGATCGAGCGTGTCCGTTTGCCAGCGTTTCTGCAAATCGAGCACGGTGTTGCCGCTGATGCCGCGATTGATGAAGGTGAGATCGCGTTCCGCCATCGCATCACCAAACTTCGCGGCGATGATGAAGGAGTAGCCATGCCCGAGGATGTGATTCGGGTCCGTGCTGCGGCCGCGATTCCCGTCGGTGATCGAGTCCCCTTGAAACAAGACACGTGCGTTGGGTGTGAAGGCGGTGATGGGCTCGACAGCGTGCAGACAGGTCGAAAGCAATAGAGTGACGAGGATGGTTTTCATGAGAGGTCGTGTGCTTTTGTATCCGGCGCCCACCAGATGACGATGAAGCCGAGGGCGTAGATAGAGGCACAGATTGTGCCGACACGTGGATAATCACCGCCGAGCTCGGTGAAAAGGAATCCAGCAGCAAGAACACCGAACGCAGTGGCGAAGCGGCCGGAGTTGTAGGCCAGGCCACTGCCGGTGGCGCGAACGCGGGTGGGAAACAGCTCCGGCAGATATAAGGCAAGCCAGCCGAAGAACAGTGTGGCGACGAAACCTTGCGCGAAGACGATGGGATGGAACGACGCAGTCAGTGGAGCGGTGAGCTGGAACATCGCGAAGGTGATCGTGACGGTGGCGAGGCTCATGAGTCCGTAGCTGAGTCGTCGGCCGAGCCAGCTCGCGAATTGGGCACCCGCGAAGCTGCCGAGCACGGCACCGAGCGCCCACCAGCCTTGCGTGGCGGCTTTGTAGCCGACGTTCGTGGCTCCAGCGACCTTGTCGGACCATGGAATCATCCACTTGCTGGCCGACCACGCCCCAACCATCGGAATCGCGCTCAACAAGATGCCCACAAGGGTGAAGCGGATGAGTGCAGGCTGAAACAGCTCGCGCAGCGGTGTGACCGGCCCACTCGCCGCGCCGCGTGAGGCCAGCCACTTGGGCGACTCGGGCAACGCGATGAGCACGGAGATGCCGAGCAGTGCCGGAGCGCCCGCAAACTGAAACAGCCAGCGCCATGAATCCGGCGTGATCGGCCACAAGCGTGCGAGTTGCGAGAGCAGCAGGATGCCCGCATTGAGTCCGGCCATCATGGCACCGGAAACGAGCGGGCGTGACGCACTGGACCAGCATTCAGAGACGAGCGCGATGCCATTGGGCCACAAACCACCGACACCGAGGCCAACGAGGAAGCGCAGCACGAGCATTTGCTCCTGCGTCTGCGCATACGCGCCCATCGCCGCGAAGATCGAGTAGAACAAAATGCACACGCCCATCGCGCGCGTGCGGCCGATGTGGTCACCGAGACTGCCAAGCGCGATGCCGCCGATGGCTGCGCCGAGCATGAGCGCGGCGGTGAAGCGTGCAAACCACTCGCCGCCGAGTTCCGCCGTGAAGGCGGTGCCGAGCAGGCTTTTCGACACGGAGAGCGATGCCACCGGCATTAGGCCGAGTTCGACGCCGTCGAAGGCGAGCGCGAGGAACGCGGTGATGAGCACCAAGTAACGTTGGGCGGCGCTCATGACTCCAGAATGGCTTTGATCACAGCGCTATTGTCCGCATCGCCAAAACCGAGCGCTTCGGCTTTTTCGAGCAGTTCGCGATGCGTTTCGCTCAACGGCAGTTTGATCGAGCTGGCAGCTAGCATGAGGCGCACGTCTTTCAAATGCTGCGAGAGCTTCGCCTGCGGCGTGAAGTCCTGAGTGATCATCTTCTCGCCTTTAGTGTCCATGATGCGCGAGTAGGCCATGCTGCGGCGCATGACATCGAGTGTCTGGGTGAGATCGAGGTCGAGCTGTTGTGCAAACACGAGACCTTCCGCCAGCGCGGCACGATTTAGACCGAGTACGAGGTTGGTGACGAGCTTCATCTTCGCGCCGCTGCCGCAGGGACCGACGTGAACGACTTCGCGGGCAAACTTCATGAACAGATCGCGACAACGCTTAAACACCGTTACTTCACCGCCGACCATGACAAGCACGTCATGTTGCAAAAGCTGCGCGCTGCTGCCCGAAACTGTCGCGTCGAGGTAGTGAACACCTTTCGCAGCCAGTTCGGCTCCCAGCGCAGCCATTTCGCTCGGATCACCGGTGCTGGTGTCGATGATGATCTGCCCAGCGCGCAGTTTGGCATCGCGCAGCACGCTGCGGGCGATGTCGGAGTTCGGCAGGCAGAGGAAGACGACGTCGCTTTGCGAAAACACGTCATCGGCGGTCGCGGCATTCACGCAGCGACTCGCATCAATATCCCAGCCGCGTGAAGCACCCGTCATCTTCATCAAGGCCGAGCCCATCAGGCCCATGCCGATGATGCCGGCGGCCTGATCGTTGGCGTCAGGCTTCATGGCTTGCTCAGTTCGATGAACTTCGCGGCGAAGCGTTTGCCGATCTCGTTCTGCGCGGCGGTGTCGAAGTGGACTTGATCGCCGATGTGAGTCTTCAAATCGCGGGCATCGACGCAAGCGGTGTGCGGCACACTTTTTGGCAGGGCGAGCTGGATCTCATTCATCGCTTTGAGGTTCGTGAGTAGCGGCTCGTCCTTCATCTCGCCGATGGTGCAGGCAATGAAGGGCAGTTCGGGCAAAGCGAGATCGGCGCGGAGGGCTTCGATCATCGCGCGGAGACGCCCGGCGTGTTGCGGGAGTTCCTCAGGGTTCGCGTTCGCTTCACCTTGCAACCAGATCACGCCACGGATGCGGGCTTTGACGGGTGCAGTGGTTTGCTGTGCCAGCTTCGCACGGCGCAGGGCCTCGTCGTAGAGCTTCGCGCCCTTCTGCCAAAGCTTGATCGACGATCCACCGACCGAGCAGGGCACGAGACCGATGGCGAGTTTCGGATTTGCAGTCGCTAAAGCCTCCGCAAAAGCCAGTCCGGGGCCGACACCGGCGTTGTCGTGGCCTTGGAAGGTCTTCGCATCGCCGGTGAGGTGCAGCGGATGCCGCGCGAGATACCACTGGTCGTCTTTGAGATGCATCATGACAATGCGCGGATCACGCTTCGGCTCCTCCGGCATCACACCGCGCCCCTTCATGTTCGACTGGCCCATGAGCAGGAACAGATCAAGCTGCGTCGTGTTTTCCGGCAGCTTCGTGATGTCCACGCTGACGAGTGGCGGCTTCGTGGGCGGCGGGGTGGCGACTTTGCCAGCTTTCTGGGCGAAGAGCTGAGGGCAGAGGGCGAGGAGGAGAATGGCGAGAGGGCGGTGCATGAGACCAGTTAGTCAATCTTGTGTTGGGAAGAAGTCACTGTAAGCGCCTGTTCGAATCATTCGCATAGGAGTAGAGCGTGGATCGGCGACTAATACCAAACCACTAATTCCGAGTGCTAGGCCCGAAGCAGACGGTGCCAGTATGGAACTGATACCTTTAAATGCAGGAACTTGATGAAGCTCCTCGATAAGAATGTGCGACTTCGCCCATTTTCCAGGCGCAGGGCTGTGATCCTCAAAATATGCATTCTGAAGATGTGAAGGAAAACAACTCACGTTGATAGCAAGTGTGTTTGCAGTTATCTCCCACTCTTCAAAAACTTTATCCTGCATCGATTCGTGATTTAATCCTGCCAACTCCAGCACAGATGTCTCGGCACGATCTCCAAAATGTTTCTTCTCTTGCCCGTGAATCTTCCATCTTCCGGCGGATGAACCGACATAACCACTAACCCAATTCGCTGGCTGAGTATTTGCAATGTGAAGAACTCCGCTGCCAGATGGTAAACTTGTCAAAATCGCATTAGGGTCTCCAGTGGAGAGGAACTGCGCAGTCTCATAGCGGAGTGTTAAGTCATCCATAATGCTGAAAACTCATGAACGTGAAAACAAACAAAGACTTCGTGATTCAGCAACAGCGTCATCTCCTTCGATTCTGGTCGATCAAGACGTCAGCTATGTCGATCAACAGAACTGAAGCCTGTTTTGACGCTATAGCGAAAAAGCATCCGATGGCTCCAATCGCGATACCTGTGATGATCGTGGTGCCGTCTCCCTTCTGAGAACCTGTGGCAATCGCGAAGACAGCTAATAAGAGAAACAAAACGACAGCGGCTCCTGTGAAGACACCGATCATGTCACGCAGCGCTGCGTAACAAGTCTTGCCTCTCACTTTTTCAAGGTAGCTGTTTGGCGCTTCGTCTCCCTTTGATTCATCCTTCCGATGCTGATTAATCTCAGCAGACATGACCATCTCGGTCGCGGCGGTGACCGGCTTAATCGAGCCAATTGCAGTCCATCCGGTTGTCTTTTTTAGCGTCCCCAATGATTGCCCAACAGCCTCTAGCATTTCACAATCGCCGTCCAAAAAGCCCCTGCTTATTTCGACATTGATCTCATCCATCGATAATGGGCCAATAAAGTCTTTGTGTCCTGGTTTCTTGAGCCAATATTTCATAACATTTAGGGAGTGGTGAATTGAAGCTTTACGAGCAGAGCTCGGCAGCAACGTGTGACGAAGAACAGCTTTTGCCTATTTTTTCATCGGCACCACCGGCCCCGTGCCCTGCTGACTGCTGGTGCGGGGTTTTTCGATCTTGGCGGCTCCGGCGGGGAGTTTGGCAGCATCGAAGGAGATGATCTCGGTGGTGGGCAGCACTTTGAGGCGGAGGTCTTTGATTTCGACGCGGTTGGGGTTGCCGCGATGGAGTTGGATGGCGAGGAGGCCTTCAAGCGCGCGTTTCTTTTCGTCGTGGTCGATGAGTTCGGAGGTGGGCTGGCCGTTGATTTGATGTGTGAGGTGGTTGCCTTTGGCGATGATGACATACTCATTCCACTGGCTGACATCGACCTTCACGGGCGCGTGCTCGCTGAGCTGCCAGAGGGCGCCGTCGGGGTCGAGCATGACGTTTTTGCCGTTGAGGCCGAAGATACCGCGGCCTTTTTCCTCATATGTCATGCCGGTGTGTTCGATGGCGGGATGGATGTCGCACTGATAGCCGGTGATGACCCACGGGGCGACCTCCGGCAGCTCGCGGCTGCGGTATTGGATGCCGCTGTTGTTGTCGCCGATGACGCGGACGGTGGCACGCAGCTCGAAGTCCTTCACGCCGCCGCCGCGCCAGATGAGGAAGCTGTTGTTCGCCATGGCCTCGGGTGCGGGATTGGTGCCTATGACGATGCCGTTCTCGACCTTCCACAGTTTTGGATCACCGTCCCAGCCGGTGAGGTCTTTGCCGTTGAAGAGCGGGGTGAAGCCGTCTTCAGCGGCGAGAGCCGTGCAGACGAGAAGGAAAAGGAACAGCGGTTTCATAAATTGGTGAGGCGATGCATCAAGATAACGTATTCATCTGGGCAAATAAAATCCCGTCGCCACAACTTTGTGACGACGGGAGAATGAGAGCTAGAGCGAAGGCTCGATTAACCGTCGATGTTCCAGCCGTCGCGGTATTCCTTCTTCATGAAGGCGTTCGCTTCGGGGGTGTCGGGGCTAGTGCCGGTTTTACCATCGTATTTGATCTTCTTGCCAACACGATACGCGACGAGGCCGAGGAGCATCATCTCGATCATGTCAGCGCTGTAGCCGAAGTCGCAGGCCGTTTTCTTGCTCGGGTCGCGGCAGGCATCGAACCACTGTTTTTGGAACACGCCAACGGGTGGCAGCAGGTCGTCTGATTTGCGTGACTTGTAATAAGTCATGTCCGCATCGTCGCCAAAAGGCAGAATCATGCGGGTGTCGAAGTCGGCTATGAGGAAGCCCTTGGTGCCTTTGAACATGGCACCGTGGCCAATTTTGGTGAGATCAATGAAGGGCTTCGGCGAACGCGGCATGGCACCACCTTGATACCAACTGACCGTGATCGGTCCACGCCAGTCATTGGCTGGCAACTCGAAGTGCGACTCGCAGTTCACAGGCGTCACGTCGGAGTTATAGGCCTCGCCTTTAGCTTCGGCGGAGGTGGGTAGGGTGCCATCAACGGCATTCCAGAGCAGATCCATGGTGTGGCTGCCCATGTCGCCGATCTGTCCGGCACCGAAGTCCCAGAACATGTTCCAGGAGAGGCAGTTCGCCCCGGCTTTGCCAGAGAAGTAGGCAGGATTGTAGGGATGGAACGGTGCAGGGCCAAGCCAGAGATCATAATGGAAGCCGGGAGGTGGTGTGCCTTCTTCAGGGAAGTAGCCGGGCTTCGGAATCTGGCGGTTGCCCCAGGCATAGGCGTCTTTCAGCTCACCGATGGCACCGTCACGGATGAGTTCCTTCACGCGATTGAAATTCGGCTGCGCATGGCGCTGCATGCCGACCTGTGTAGCTAGTTTGCCTTTCTTGGTCTCCCAAGTCGCGCGCACCGTGCGTGCTTCATTGACCGTGATGGCGAGCGGCTTCTCGCAATAGACGTGCAGATTGCGTTTCAGCGCCCAGTTGGCAATGAAGGCATGCGTGTGGTCCGGCGTGCAGATCATAACGGCATCAAGGCCTTTGTGATCGAGGCATTTGCGCCAGTCGATGTAGGTCGTGGCACCTGGGAAGCGCTTCAGCGCATCTGGGAAATGCGCCTCGTTGATATCGCAAAGCGCGACGACATTTTCCTCGGAGAGGGCTTCATAGTGAGCGAGACCGCGGCCCCACACGCCGATGAGGGCGACGTTGAGTTTGTTGCTGGCGGCGTTCTGGCCAAACAGCGGACGGGTGATCATGCTTCCGGCAACGAGGCCGGCAGCGCCGACGAATCGGCGGCGAGAGAGGGACGTGGGTTGGGTGTTCATGGGTTGGAGAGATCGGAGCGAGATGCAGTTCTCATTCGCCTGATTTTGGCAATGTTGAGCGTCTCAACCTCCCGCGCATCCGCTTTTTCACTCTTCGATGCCGTGAGCCGACATCTAGGCGGGCTGACCTAAGCGACGCCGTTCACAACATTTTCCAAAGCTTGACCCGCAACAGCCGCCAGCGCGATCCGTGCGGAGGTGCTGCGCATTTCGATCTTGGACTGCACGCTGCAAAACGCCGCATGGCAGGTGGCGATGTTGGCGGTTGTGGACATATGCTGAGGCGATTTACTTCAACCAAAGCAGAATGGGAAGCGTTCCTGCGCTGACTTTGGTGTCGCTTGCTTTCAGTTCAGGCTCGACGGCATTGCCAGCGGTTAGCGGCATCCGCTCAGCACGCAGGATGGTGGCACCTTGGAGGTCGAGGGGGACATTTTCGCGAGTGGCATGCCATGCTGCGAGAATTTTGGGTGCATCGGGTTTCTCCGGTGTGAACTCGAAGAGATAGCCGTCCTTCTCGGACTTCAGAATGGCTTTACTGAAACCGTAATTGGCCAGGTGCTTGAGCATCCAGGCGATGGCGTGGTAGCTGGGCTTGGGCTTGGGCTTGAAGTTGCGGGTAATGCCGGAGCAGGCATGGAACGCGGGTTTGTCTTCGTCATTGAAGAAATAGACGAAGGCTTTGTCGATTCCCATCTCGGCAAAGAGAAAGTAGCTACGCACCAGCCACATAGCCTGCTCATCGTCGGTGCAGGTGATAAACTTCGCCATGTCGCCTTTCGGATCGGGTTTCTGCGTGCTGCAATCCCATCCGAATTCGCTGACCCACATCTCGCGGCCCTTCGCATGCTTGTCGCGCCAGTCGATCATGTCCTGAATCTTGCTGAGGTAGGGAACGGTGGAGTCCTCCGGGTAGCTGCGCTTCCAAGTGGGCCAACCGTCTTTGATCGCATAGCGATGGATGCGCAGCACGTCGATCATGGGCAGGTGCGGCGTGAAGATGTCGGCGCCTTTCCAATAGCGATCACTGCCGCCAGCCTCGGTGTTGCACGTTGCGATCTTGAGCTTCGGATTGCCTTCACGGATGCCAGCGGCCATCGCTTTGAAGATTCGTAGGTAAGTCGCGTCGTCGATATGGCCTGGTTCGTTGCCAATCTCCACGGTATCGACGAAAGGATACCTTCCGCCGGGCCCGAAGTGCTCCGCAAAGCCTTTGGCATAGGCCCGCGCATCACGCTCAATGTCCTTCCAGTCCTCAGCCTTCATGTCATCAAATTGAAGGCACACGCTGATGCTCAAACCCTTGTCATGCCACGAGCGATAGACTTTCTCCCACGACACACGGTTCTTCGCAAAAGGCCACTCAGGCATGACGGAGGTGTCTTTGGCCAAATCCCACTTCACTGGATGGTAGTCGCGCACCACGCGGCACACTGGCTGATAGAGCTCCGGCTTAAACTGCACGGTATGCCCGCAGAGGCCGACAAATTCGCGAAACAACGGGCGCGCTGGTGATTGTGCGAAGCCGCTCGTGCCTATCGCAACCAAGAGAGTTGTCAGAATAAGATTCATTAAGGCTTCGCCTCGCCGCTAATCTTGAGGTTGCGGACTTTCACCGTCTGTGAGGCTGCGAGCCAACTGCGGCTCTTCGCTGTGGCAAGGAAGGCGTGTTGGGCGCGGAGTTCGGTGCCATCGAGACGCGCGGCCATTTGATCGCCTTTCCATTCGACGCGTAGTTTGTGCCACTCGCCCTGTTTCACGGCGAGCGGGAGTTGCGCGATGGTGTGAGATGGTTTCACCGAGTCTTCCGCGATGCTCAGGCCCTTGGCATTGATCACCACGCGGCCGACGTGCTTGTCCGAATCACAGCCCACGAGGAACGAGCCAACTCCATCCCAACGGAACTCCAATTCGATCACGGCGCTGGCCAGGCCGATCTTGTGATGTAGCACCGGAATGTGTTTCTCCGCTGGGATGTCCACAACGCTGAGCACGCCTTCTGCAGGAATCCATTGGCCTTTTGCCGTCACAAACGGTGCCACCAACGGCTCTGCAAAACTCGGCGAAGCGATGACAGGCAGCACGCTTTCATTCAGCAGCGGTTTATCCGCCTGAGCGAGGACCGCTGTGGCGAAGGTGATGCTGAAGAGGGCGATGGGCGTGATGAGTCGATTCATGAGTGCTGTTAGGGTGTCTGTGAAGTGGCCTGAACGTGAACGTCGTCGATCTCGATCCCTTTCTCGCCGCCGTTCTGCATCCACAGCAGCTTGCGTTTACCTGCGTTGAAGTTCGCCCGACTCAGCGTCTTGCTCCACACTTTACCATCGATGCTCATGGCGACTTGCTCGCCTTGGAAGACGAGTTTCACCTCGCGCCAAGCGTTGCTTTTCAGGTCCACTTTCTCCAGCGGAAAGAACTCGTTCAGTCGATACACGCCGCTGACCTTGTCCGCAGGTCGGGTGTTCTGACGCAGCGGATGATGCTCGTCCTTGGAATGCCCATCCACCTCCAGTTGCACACCGTCACGGAGCAACTTCACGCGCAGCATGTGATCTTCGCTGCCGAAGCCATCATCGCCATCGACGAAGAACCACAACATGCCGCCATCGCTAAGATGCCGATAGCGAAACGAGATGGCAAGGTCCTTCCCCTCCACAGCCAGATAAACCATAGGCGGATACTTCCCGCCGCTGGACCCACGCGTCCACAGCACACCATCACGCAGCTCGGTGTTCTTGTTGGGGATTGGCGTGATGAAACGCTTGGCATTGAAGTCCGCACCGAAGGTTTCGTGTATCGGTGCTGGTGCGGGGTCAGCAGCGTGCAGCACGGTCAGCGGCGCGAGCACTAGGGCGGTGAGGAGTGTGAGTTTCATCAAATTGGGGTCCTTATCTCCACAGCGGTTCGATTTGTTCGGCGTTCCACTTGTCCCAGAGCGCTGATAGTTGCTGCACACGAGCGGGTTCGTTGTTCGCGAGATTGGTGGTCTCGCTGATGTCGTGGGCGAGATCGTAGAGTTGCCACTCCTTGCCATCGCGAATGAGTTTCCAGTCGCCGAGACGCAGGGCGTTCTTTTTGCCAACGCGCCAAAACAGTGGACGCTCGGGCAGTTGCGTGGTCTTGCCCGTGAGTAAGGGCATGAGGTTGATGCCGTCCAAAGCGGCTTCGGCTTGAGTCGAAGGCTCTGGAGCTAAAGCTCCAGCCACTTTCAGCGCTGTCGCGGTGGCGTCGATGGACGCCGCAGGTGCATTCACCACCTGACCTGCGTTGATGTGATTCTTCCACGACGCAATAAAGGGCACGCGAATGCCGCCATCCCAGAGTTCGCCTTTGCCACCGCGCAGCGGAGCATTGCTGGAGGTGAGTTCTTGGGTGGGGCCGCCGTTGTCGCTGAGGAAAACGATAAGCGTGTTCTCTTCGATGCCGCTGGCACGGAGTTGAGCGAGCACCTTGCCCACGCTGTCATCGAGATGCGCGAGCATGGCGGCAAAGATACGGCGCTGGATGTCTTCGATGTGCGCAAACTTCTTCAGGTAATCGTCCCTGGCCTGCATGGGGCTGTGGACGGTGTTGTAGGCGAGATAAAGAAAGAACGGCTGCGCGGAATGCCGGGCGATGAAGTCGCAGGCTTCACGCGTAAAGGCATCGGTGAGATTCGCCTGTTCATCCACGGGCTGACTACTGCGCAACAGCGGGTTGTCGGTGTCGTATTCGGGTTCGTTCGAGCCGAGATGCGTGCTCCATACCATGCGTCCATCGGATGACGTCCATCGGCCCTGACCGCCATCCGGCAGGGTCTTGCGGCGCAGCCAAGTCGTCACGCCCTGCCACGGTTGCGGCACATAAAAATGCCCCTCGTGCAAAAAGCCGAAGAACTCATCAAAGCCACGCCGCTGCGGATGAAACTCCGCCGTGCCGCCGAGATGCCACTTGCCCACCAATCCCGTCGCATAGCCCGAGTCACGCAGACGATCCGCCACGGTCTTCTCCGCGACTGGCAAGCCAACGCCCGGTGCCGCGTTCTTCGCGCCGATGGGATTAAACTCAAAACCAAACCGCGTCTGAAAACGCCCCGTCATCAGCGCCGCACGCGAGGCCGCGCAAAACGGCGCGGTGACATAACCGCTCGTGAATCGCGCCCCACTCGCCGCGAGTGCATCAATGTGCGGTGTCGGGATGTCTTTCCCACCGTAGCAACCGAGTTCGCCGTAACCGAGGTCGTCGGCGACGATGAAGATGACATTGGGGCGCTGCTCGGCCGGCGCGGAAACTCCTGCGAGTGTCAGGGCAGCGATGACTGCTGTGAGTAAGTGGCGTATTGGTCTCATCGGTTCGTTCTTGGTTAGGTTGTCGTGAGCGCGGCATCACTGGCCCGAAGCAGGCACGCGGCCCACGGGGCGGCGGTTCTTGCCTTTCTGATTGGTGGCGGAGTCGCCAATGTCCTCGCGCATTCTCTCCGCTAGAGCAGACAGACGTTGCGCGACTTCAGGGTGTTGTCTGATCAGGTCTTTCGTCTCGCCCACGTCCGCCGCGAGATCGTAGAGCGCCTCGGGCAGAAGTGCCTCCTTCGCGGCTCCTTGCTTCCGCTCATACGGGGTGTCGTCCATTGCAGTGCGCGGGAAGACGAGCTTCCAGTTCGCGCTGCGGACCGCCTCTAGTTTCTCCCG
>CANIZT010000071.1 GCA_947471905.1 Verrucomicrobiaceae bacterium | reverse complement strand
TGAGGCAGAGGTTGAGCATGACCTGCTCGATCTGCGTGGCATCTGCCGTGACGTATGAGGCGTCCATGCCGCCGCGCATCTGGATAGTGACAAGCGGATCGACGCTGTGTTTGAGGAGGTTCTGCACGTCGGCGAGAAGGCGCTTCAGGTTGGTGGTCTTGCGGATGGAGACACCTGTGCTGCGGCGCGAGTAGCCGAGGAGGGATTTGACGAGTTCAGCCGCACGTGTGGTGGCGTGGTTGGCGTTCTGGATCTTGTCGCGTACACCGGCTTGGTTGGAAGCGGGGGTGAGTTCGGCGAGCGTGAGATTACCGCGGATCGCGGTGAGGAGGTTGTTGAAATCATGGGCGATACCACCGGCGAGCTGGCCGATGGTGCCCATCTTCTGCGATTCGCGGAGCTGGTTTTCGAGCACGCGTATTTCGGAGCGGTCTTTGACGATCCAGATGCGGCCAATCACTTCGCCCGCGTCGGTGCGCATCGGGCTGGAGCGTAGTGAGAAGACGCGGCTGTCGTTCGCGATGAGCGGCGGTGTTTCATCCTGACCGTCGAGGCTGGAGGCGGTTTTTTCGATCCATGCGCTGATGACTGCTCTTTCCGCAAAACGCTCTGTTAGGGCACTGAGCAGACGCGTGGCATCACGACCAGCAACTTCTTCGACCGGTTTGCCGAGGAAATCATCAAGCTTGGCGTTTGAGGCAATGATGGAGCCCTGAGCATCGACGACGAGGACACCTTCATCACTGGCGGCAAAAAGGCCTTGGAGCGCGGTGAAGGCCTCACGGAGAAGGCGTTCGGCATTGAGCAGGCGCTGGGCAGTCTGGCAGGCGTGCTGCTCGGCAGCGTTGAGCGCCTGGCGCTGTTTGGCAAAGATCATGTTAATGTCGCAGCGCAGCTTCCAGAAGTCTTCGGGTAGCCATTCAGCGGATTGGGCGTCAGGAGGCACGCCGCGCAGAACAGCGGTGGTGCCTTTCATGACAGCGGTGGTCGGTTTGAGTAGCCAGCCGGAGATCAGGTAGGCAGCGAGGAAGACGCCACCGCCAAGCAGGACGCCGGTAATGCCAAAAAACCAGTCAAGCGGCTGGCCCATCATGCGGGTGGCTCCCATGGCCGGCAGAAAGCCGAAAAGCCAAAGTGGGAACAGGATGCGGAGACGCAGTGAGTTCATGTGGTGGAGGACGGATTGTTAGGAAGCGAGGGATCAGTTGGCAGGAACGGAAGCAGGGGAATTCGTGCGGCTCATGATGCGATGCAGGCAGTGTTCGACTGCCCCATTGAGGTGATTTTCCAGCCAAGACTCGATTTCACCTCGCAAGGTGGTAATCCCCGCCTGCACCGACTGTCCGCCCTGTGGCAGCCGTTGCTCCAAGCGATCAAGCCGGTCATTTAAGGCACTGACACTCATGGCGATGCCGAATACGTCATTCCGTAATTGCTCGATCTGGGCCGACCAGTCAGGGCTGGCCGGAGAAGCCGCCTTGTCAGAAGAATGTAGCGTGGTGGGTGCATGCTGCGCCGCCGCAGCAGAAAAATCGACAAGCCCTAGCGTTTCTCCACTTCTAGCAAAACGAAGATTCGTGGAGGAGGCTAAGGCCACGTTATTTGGAGCCATTCGCGACTGACCCATGCTTCCTCGTGGGGTGGCCTCAAGCACGGGTGGAGAAAAAGAATTTCCGGGCGTCCCAAGCAAAGGTTCTGTCATGACGTGACCTGGTGCGTAGTTCATGACCTTTTCATGTTCAACAATATCAGCGCTTCCGAGAGGCGTTTCGGCCTCGGAGTCATGGCGTTGAGTAGAGAAGGAGAAAGGTAAAGGCATGCTTGGAATCAGGCAGTTTAAGTAATTTTATCAATATTAACAATAAATTCAATAATTATTTGGAATTTATTTGAATATGTCCTATCGCCCCATTGTCTGAGCTCGTTGGGGGTTTAGGGGAAGAAAGCTCAGCGAATACGGTTTCAAATCATTGAAATACAGATAGATAAGAGTTATATAAATGTCCGTATCTAAGGCGCAGGGGAGCTTCTACTGAGGGTCAACATCACTAATCCTCATTGAGAAAAAGCACTGCCTTGCACCAGAGGGAAGCCGTGGCTAACCTCGCAAACACATGGACGAACGCATTATTCAACGCTTGGAGGCACATCTGGCCAGCCAGGGCCTACGCCGCACCAAGCAGCGCGATGTCATCGTCGAGGCCGCTTTTGCCACCGACGACCACTTTAAGGCTGAGGAACTGCTCGAAAAAGCCCGTAAACTCGATAGCACCGTGTCGCGTGCCACGGTTTATCGCACCCTGACTCTGCTGGTTGAGTGTGGCCTGCTGCGCGAGGTCGATTTGGGCCGCGATCAGACCTATTACGACCCCAATTTTCTCGACAAACCCCAGCACAACCACCTCATCTGCCTCGACTGCGACCGGGTGGTGGAGTTTGAAGACGAGCACACCGAACTGCTGCACGACTGCATCACTCGTCGCCTCGGTTTCCAGCCAAGTATGAAAAGCATGCGCATTGAGGCGCATTGTGACGAGCTGAGCCGTCTCGGGAAATGCAGCTATCGCGACTCCAAGTTGGCGACGGCGGGCTGATCAAGCACGCCGCCAGCGCTGGAAGGTTTCAATCGCTTCGTACTCGGCCAGTCCCAACGCATCATACAGCCGTGCGTTCTCGCGATTGGTCTCCGGTGCTTCTTTTTCCAAGGAGGACAAAGCACCGTAGCGGGAGATGGCGTTCGCTTTGCGCTCGATCTGCAATGGGCTCATTGGAATGGCCATGTCGATCTCATGCGGCTCCAGCGGGCGCTCTTTGCCACGATAAAGCCACACACTGCATGAACCGGCGAATTCCTCGCCCGCACAGGCTTGCAGTGCCGCAATCAGCAGGCGGAAGCAGATGCCTGATACGCTCGAAGGATCGGCGGCATCGCCGGTGATGTAAATTTGATGTGGCTTGTGGTCTTGCAGCAACCGGGTCAGTGCATCCACGTCCGCCTGGGTGCTCTTGAAGCGGCGGTAACGGCCATGCTCATAGAATGGCAGGTCCACAAAGGTGACACGGTCATTTGCCAAACCCACCGTGTGCGCCGCATCGCGCAATTCACCGCGTAGAATGAGGCCCTTGAGCTGGCGCAGCAGCGGCGGGTCTTCACCAAACTCGCCCTTTGCCTCCAGCAAGTTCAGCGCCTCACGTGCATAGGCCACCTGTGGGCCCCAGATATCCGGTTTGGCGGCGTTCGAGGCCAGTTCGAGCAGCGTTTCGGCAAATTTGTCCGCCTCGCTGTCCGGCACACGCAGGCTGCCCGAGGTCATTGCGATCAGCCGCACATCATGGCCTTGCTCAATGAGACGATCCATCGTGCCACCCATGCCGGTGATCGCGTCCTGCGGCTCCGGGCTGAAAACGAGACAACGCTTCGGATAGGGACGTGCACGCTCTGGGCGATACGTGTCATCTTCATCTGGCTTGCCGCCTGGCCAGCCAGTGATCGTGTGTTGGAGTTGGTTGAAGATGCGAATGTTGAGCTGATAGGCCGGACCTTGCTCGGAGAGCAGATCAGAGAGACCGTTTTCATTGTAGTACTCGTCCACGAGCTTCAAAATCGGCCGCTTGATCTTGAACGCCTGCCACACCATCGCACGGCGCGTCTCACGTGGCGTCCAGGACGCTGGGCCAACGAGCCAAGGCAGCTTGATACGCGTGAGTTCGCGGGATGCACCGCTGTCGATAAAAAACCGTGCATCCGGGTGATCCTGCAAGAACGAAGCCGAAATCGCCTCCGTCGTCGGCCCTTCAACCGCTTTGGCCACCATCACCGCCTTGTTTTCACCCCAGGCCATCAGCACGAGCTTCTTTGCCCGCAGAATCGAACCGACACCCATCGTGATCGCGAAATGCGGCACGTTCTGCTCGCCACGGAAGTCACTCGCCGCGTCTTGACGTGTCACGCGATCCAGCGTGATGCGGCGCGTCACCGAATCGCGGCTCGATCCCGGTTCGTTGAAGCCGATGTGGCCCGTTCGACCGATGCCGAGGATCTGTAGATCAATACCGCCGACCGATTCGATCTTTTCCTCATACAGACGGCAGTGATTGAACACCTGGTCTCCCGGCACCGTCCCGCTGGGGAGATTGATGTTTGCCTTCGGAATGTCGATGTGATCAAACAACTGCTCCGCCATGAATTTCGAGTAGCTCTCAGGATGATCGGCTCCGAGGCCGTAGTATTCGTCGAGATTGAAGGTGATGACGTTCTTGAAGCTCAGGCCCTCTTCTTTGTGCAGACGGATCAGCTCACGATAAAACGGCACCGGCGTCGATCCCGTCGCCATGCCCAGCACCGCGGGCTTGCCGGCCTTGTTCTTCGCTTCAATCAGCTCCTTCACTTCCAGCGCCAACGTTTTGGCCGCCTTCGCAGAATCAGGGAAAATGACAGTCGGAACTTTCTCGTAGGCTTCAGCGGGAGGTCGGATGGACATGGCGGTTGGTTGGGAGTGCCTCGAAGAAGAACCGAAACGCCCGCTCTGCAACTCCGCTTTGCAGATCACTCCAAATCCAGCTCCGGCTTGAAATCCGACGCGTGATACGAGCTGCGCACCAGCGGCGCACTTGCCACATGACGGAAACCTTTCTTGAGTGCGATCTGCTTGTAGTTCTCAAACGTGTCCGGGTGGATATAGTCGATCACCGGCAGATGCTGCGCACTTGGGCGCAAATACTGGCCCAGGGTCAGCACCGTCACGCCATGCTCACGCAGGTCGTCCATCGCTTGAAACAACTCCGTCTCTGTTTCGCCCAGGCCCAACATCAAGCCGCTCTTCGTCGCGCACTTCGTGCCGAACTCCACCGCCATCTCCTTGGCGCGCTTCAGCACATGCAGGCTGCGGTGATACATCGCCCGGCTGCGGACTAGCGGTGTGAGACGCTCCACGGTTTCCAGATTGTGATTAAAGATATGCGGCCGCGCCTTCATCACCACTTCCAGCGCGTCATCCTTGCCGTTGAAGTCAGGCACCAGGATTTCTATCGTGATCGTTGCCACCGCCTCGCGCACCGCTTCAATCGTCCGAGCAAAGTGTTCAGCGCCGCCGTCCTTCATGTCATCCCGCGCCACGGCGGTGATCACGATGTGGTTCAGGCCCATGCGTTTGGTCGCTTCCGCCACGCGCTGTGGTTCGTCCGCTTCCAGCGCAAACGGCTTGGCCGTCTTTACCGCACAGAAACCGCAGGCCCGCGTGCAGCGATCCCCGGCAATCATGAACGTCGCCGTGCCCTGGCTCCAGCATTCCCAGCGGTTCGGGCACTGCGCTTCTTCACACACCGTGTGCAGTTTCAGGTCCGTAATCAGCCCTTTCGTGCTCCAGAATTTCGGGTCACGCGGCAAAGTCACGCGGATCCAGTCCGGTTTTTTGTCACGATGCAAGGCGGGGTCAAGCTTGGGGGTCATGGGGCGACCATGAATGGCCCAAATGAGGGTGATTGCAAGCCGCCTGACTGCGGCATGCCCGACATTCGGCATCAATTCCCGAACAGCGGCTTGCGCTTGGGCGGGGCGGTGGATTCTCCGGTGGGTTTGGAGGGGTTGCCGCCGATTTTTTGCGCGGCCTTGAGTTCGGCGTCGGTGGGGGGCTTGCGCTCGTCCTTGTTGCCGCCGCCGAATATGCGCGGGGTCCATTTCGCGTCGCCGACGGTGCCTGAGCCTTTGTAGGCCATTAGTTGCGTGACGGGAAACAGCAGCACGCCGAGGCCGCGCAGGCGCACCTCGGCATTGAAGTCGATGTCGTCGCGGATGAAGTCGATATTGCCACGGCTGAAGATGCGGTAGGAGCTGGACTCGGCCTCGATGTTGTCGGTGACGATGAAACCGTCTGAGACCTCGAAGGTGCAGTCGGCCTCCTTGGCGACGTTGTATCCCTTGACCAGCGGGGGCAGCATGGCGCCGATGACGGGCGTGAGCGGCCCAAGCACGGGCAGCGCCATGAGGTTGCCGTTGAGAATGCTGAGCGCGCCGCCGCCCTTGAGCGCCTTCCAGTCGTTCATGCGGCCGGTGAACTTGAAGTGGCCGGTGATATCGCCCACGCTTTCGTTGCCGGGGGAGTACACCTGCGCGAAGCGCTGGTAGCTGATGGCGTTCATGCGCAGTTCGCCGTCATAAGGGTTGGGCTCGCGGGTTTCACTCAAGGTACCCTTCAAGGTCATGTCACCGCCGAGCACGTCTGCGGCGACATCGAAGCGGATGCCGCCGTCGCGGTTGTGAACCTGCGCGTTCACGTTCTGGAAGGGCAGTTTTTTGCCAAACACTTCGTAAGGGAAGCGACCCGCCTTCACGTCCACATCATAGCTCTTAACATTCGCCGCCAGATTCACCGCGCCCTTGGCGTGCAGGGTGTCGCCAAAGAGTCGCCCGTTCACATCAAAGTTCAGCACGTCGCCGAGGATGTTCACGTCACCATAGGGAGCGGTGATGGGATAGTCCTCATTCCACAACACGTAATGGGCGCCGCCCACCGGATTTTTGAAGGCGACGTGGTAGTTGTTGAACTGCGGGTTTGCCTTGTAGCCGAGGGTGCCGTTGACAGTCGTCTCCGTGCCGGCGGAGAAGCGGTAGCGCTCGATTTGATCCGCCGCCTTGGGCGCAAAGGCTCGCACAATGCCAGCCGCGTCCGCCTCCGCCCGCACATTGACGAGCCGCAGCCACTTCGCGTCGTCATGATCGTCCACAAAGACCAACTCCGCCTCAGCCGGGCCATCGCTGCGACGAACGCGAATGTTGGAATAATTTTGGATGTCGCCAAACAAAGCCAAGTCCAGTTCGACGGATTCAAACGGCACGTCCTTGTAGCGGAAGTTGCGCAACGCGCCGTGGCCGGAGGCGGGACATTCACGCAGGTTCGTCGTCGGTCCAGCGCAGGCCATGTGGACGTCAATGTGCGAGGTGTCATCGAAACCGAAGCGCTGGATGATTTCGCGCGTCTTTGGCAGTAGCACAAAGGGCAGAAACACATTCGGGTCCATGCGCAGCACGAGGTCGTATTTGAAGCCCTGCTCGCGATGATTCATCAAGTCGAGTCTCAGCGTGCCGGTCTTGTGCTTGAGTAGCGCATCACGCACGAGAATACCCTCGCGTGTGGCGCCGATGTTGAGGCTGAGTGCGTTGAAAATTTCGCCACGACTGCCAAAGCGACCGCAGTCGAGCCGGCCGGTGACTTCAGCGGGTAAAAAGTCTTCAGGCTGCGATTTCCCCAGAAACAAGGTGCCTTCCAGTGCCAGTTGCGGCGCTTCATAAAACACCACCTCACGCAATTGCTCACTGCTGAAGAACGCACGCGCCAGACCTGGCAGGTCGGCGCTCGAGTTCAGCTTGAAGCGTAACTTCTCTGCGCCCAAACGCCACGTGGCCGTGGCATCCAGCGTGCCGAGGTGGTCACGCAGGTGCAGTCGCTTCAAATCAATGAACCCGCCGTCATATTCTGCCTCAGCGACCAGTTCCTGCCAGACGTAGTCTTCAAAGGTCAACCCGTTTGCTTGGAACACCATTTCCGCCCGAAGTTCCTGCGGCCGATCCAGCGCGCCAGACACCGTCACGCGCAGTCTCGGTACATGCGGCGCACGAAAGCGTGCCAGCCAGTCCAAGCCGTGCTGAATTTGCACGCGGTGCTCCCGCATCGCACTCAGACGTTCCATGGCGCTGAGACTTGGCCGGGGTGGCAGTGCAAGGTCTGGCTTTGGCAGTTCCAGCACGCCGCTGATTGAAATATGCAGGCCACCTGAGAGCAGTCCTTCGGCCTGTCGGATGTCGAGTCGGTTCTCCTCCAGAAAAGCGCGCGCACTGAGGTCATTCAGCTCGATGACAGTCAGCTCGGGACGCTCGGGATCCACTGGCAGTGCCACGCTCGCATGTAACAGTTCCAGTGCATCAATCTTGACCTTGCCTTCAATGAGGCTGCCAAAATCCACATCCAGATTCAGCCGATCCACTGCTGCGATGAGATGCTTTTTGGTGGCGTCATTGAAGACCTTCACTCCGACCGCCACCAGACCGCCGAAGGGATTCACGGTTAGTTGTTCGAAGTCCAGATATACACCGTGCTGTGCGAGTTCGCCGGTGACGAAGCCATGCCAGCGCGCGCGAAAAGCTGTCGTGTTCAGATACAAGCCGCCCGCCAGCAAGGAACTGGCGATCACAAACAGCAAAAGTCGGCGCAGGAAACGAAACATGAGCGCAGTTAAGTTAACCGCCTCATCCGCGCCTACAAGCACGAAGCCTTAGCGATACTGCTCTGGGGCACCCAAGGGGAAGAAGCCCAAGGGAGCGATCTGGTTGGCTTTGAGCTTCTCTGGACCGATGCTCGGTGCATCGGCGGCTAGGAACACGGCGATTTGGATCAATCCCGTGCGCCCACTGGAACTGGTGTCGAACAGTGCGGCATCACCACTCACTGCGCGGAATAACAGCGGCGCATGGGCCGTGTGCTCCAGCGTGAGCAAGCCATTCGGCTCCAGGCGCAGGCCGCCACGCCGCAAAGATGCCGTGGCACCACTCGGCACATCCTTGCCATCGACTCCCACACCAAGCTCCAGCGGCATCGGCGTGCGATTCTTCAGCACGATGCGATAAGCCTGGTGCGGCAGGCCGGAGACAAACAGAATGCCACCGCAGAGATGGGATTCGATCCATTTCCCCGTTGCTACATCTTGCAAAGCTAATTCAAGCGTGCCATCACCCATGCGGGCAAAGCCGCGCTGCGTGTCTGGCACATCGCCCTGCCGTTCGATCAATCGTGCGAGATGATCGGGCGCGGCATACACCACCCGGGCGACCATGTGTGGCGTCGTGGCTGTTTGCGATGGCCGTGCGGGCACGCCGTGATGGTAGAGGTTCGGATCCTGCTGCCAGGCCGGTTTGAGCCTGCCCACGCTGCATGAAGCCAGTAAGCTCATGCCCACCGCTACGGTCACTGTTTTCACCCATGCCGATATTGTTCCTGCGTTCCCGATTGTCATGCTCACTGCGCTGTTGTCTTGATTTGAAAGGTAACACGCACCAGGCCGGACACTTCTTCCACCGAACGGCGCACCTCGCAGCCCAGCAGGCGCTCGATCATCTCGCATTCAAGTTCATCGACCATGTCGTAGCGTGAGGCCAGTTCCCGCAGCGGGCGGTGGTGCTCTACCATGACGAGATGGCCGTGCGCATCCGTTTCGCAGGCGCTCAGGCAGCCTTCGGCGGTGCGCAGTCGTGCCAGCAGCTTCGTCCGCTCCGCGATGTTCGTCGCCTTGGCCAGTTTCGGCGCCCACGCCTCGGCCTTCGCCTGAAAATAGGTGTACAGCAGTTTCGGTGGCGCGGTTTCGCCATACACTCGCTCCGCCGTCGTTAGCAGATCCAGCGTCAGCGCCGGACCCGAGCAGAGAAACAGCGCATCCGCCTTCGATGTGAGGCGGTAAAGCTTTTCCGGACGCCCTGCGCCTTTCGGCCTACGCCAAGTATCCAGAAAGCCGCGCTTCTCCAACTCCACGCAATGCTGTTTCACACCCATGTAGCTCATCTTCATCGCCGCGCTGAGTTCATTGACCGACATGCCCAGCGAACCCTTCAGGCGCTGGACGATGTCCAGCACCGGCGAGTGCAGCATTTGGCGGAGCAGTTGAAGCATGGTCTCAGGCTAGCGCGCTGAATGCCATGCGCAACGATGCGCCAGCGTAACCTTTCCATTCAACACCCGTTGACTTCACAACTTCCCCGCGCCTAACCTCCAACTCCCAACGTATCCGCAGCACATGCACGACACCCCCACGCTGCCTGAGAAGGAGTTCCGCTCCTACGCTCCTGGCTTTTGGTCAGATAAAAACATCGCCCCAGCCGACTGGAATAGCTCCACCTGGCAGCTCAAGAACCGGATCACCACGCTCAAGCAGCTTGAGGAGCACCTCACGCTCTCTGAAGAAGAGCGCGCAGGTGTGTTGCTCTCCGGCAACAAGCTGGCGATGTCGATCACACCGCATTATTTCAATCTAATGGATCCGGTCGATCCCGGCTGCCCGATTCGCCGACAGGTCATCCCGCGCATCGAGGAGACCTGGGAAGATCCCGATGAAATGAGCGATCCCTGCGGCGAAGACAGCCACATGCCGGTGCCGGGACTGGTGCATCGCTATCCTGACCGCGTGTTGTTTCTCGTCACCGACCGCTGTGCCAGCTACTGCCGCTACTGCACGCGCAGCCGCGTTGTTTCCGGTGTGGGCGAGCAGGAACTGCACATCGAATTCGAAGCCGCGTTTCGCTATCTCGAACGCCACACCGAGGTGCGCGACGTGCTGCTCTCCGGTGGCGATCCGCTGCTCTTTTCCGACGCCAAACTCGACGCGTTGCTGACACGTCTGCGGGCGATCAAGCACATCGAGTTCATCCGCATCGGTAGCCGCGTGCCCATCTTCCTGCCGCAGCGCATCACGCCCGAGCTGTGCCGCATGCTGCAGAAGCACCATCCGCTCTGGCTGAGCATCCACACGAATCATCCGCGCGAACTCACCACCGAAGTGCGCGACGGCTTGAGCCTGCTGGCGAATCACGGCGTGCCGCTGGGCAATCAAAGCGTGCTGCTCCGTGGTGTGAACGACAATACCGACGTGATGAAGAGCCTCGTCCACAAGCTCCTCATGTGTCGCGTGCGGCCATACTATCTCTATCAGTGCGATCTGATCCAAGGCTCGTCCCATTTGCGCGCCAGCGTCAGCGACGGCATCGACATCATCGAGCAGCTCCGCGGCCACACCACCGGCTACGCCGTGCCGCAGTTCGTCATCGACGCCCCTGGCGGCGGCGGCAAGGTGCCGCTGAATCCCGATTATGTCCTTCTCCGCGATGAGCAGCGTGTCCTCATCCGCAACTACGAGGGCAAAACCTTTGAGTATCCCGAACCAGCGCTGGTGCGGCGATGATGGCATACTTCATTTAGCAAAGCATAGGTTTCAGTTCTTGCCAGAGAGTGGTGTTGTCGGCTTAGATACCGGCATGAGGCCGATCTTACTGACAATGCTTGCCACTTCTTCGTTCTTCGCCGCTGACATAGTTGCGGTGACGAAGCAGGAATTGCCTTCGCTCGTGAAGCTCTATCAGGAACTGCACGCCAACCCTGAACTCTCCATGCATGAGAGCGAAACGGCGGCTCGCATCGCCAAAGAGCTGCGCGCCGCGGGTTTGGAGGTCACGGAGAAAGTCGGAGGCAACGGCATCGTCGGCGTGCTCAAGAATGGTGATGGGCCGGTGATCATGATCCGCACGGATCTGGATGCGCTGCCCGTCAAAGAACAAACCGGCGCACCCTACGCCAGCACCAAGGTCGTGAAGGATGACACAGGTCGTGAAGTGAATGTCATGCACGCTTGTGGTCATGACATCCACATGAGCAGTTTCGTCGGCACGGCGCGTGTTTTGGTGAAGCTGCGCGACCAATGGAGCGGCACCATCGTCATGATTGGACAACACGCTGAGGAGCGCGTGCTCGGTGCGCGCCTCATGCTGCGTGCCGGATTGTTTTCCAAGTTCCTCAAGCCGGACAAAGCCATCGCGCTGCATTGCGCCTCCGATATGGCGCATGGCACCGTCGGCATCGTCGAGGGTTATGCCTTGGCCAATGTCGATAGCGTCGAGATCGTCGTCAAAGGCGTCGGCGGACATGGTTCCATGCCGCATTTGTGCAAAGACCCCATCGTGCTTGCCTCACAAATCGTGCTCGCCTTGCAAACCATCGTCAGTCGCGAGGTGAAACCGGGCGATCCAGCCGTCGTGACGGTCGGCAGCATCCACGGCGGCACCAAGAGCAACATCATCTCCGACGAAGTGCGCCTCCAGCTCACGCTGCGCAGCTACAAGACCGAAACGCGGCAGCACCTCATCGACTCCATCAAACGCATCGTCAAAGCTCAGGCCGAATCCGCCAACATGCCCGCCGATAAAATACCCGAAGTCCTTGTTTCAGATGATCGTGCCAGCGCGCTCTACAACCAGCCTGCGCTTTGCGCTGAAGTGCGGCAGTACATCGGCGCAGTGATTGGTGAGAAGAATGTTCTCACGCGTGAACCAGTCATGGGCGCGGAGGATTTCTCTGAGTACGGTCTCACAAAGGAAAAGGTGCCATTGTGCATGTTCTGGCTCGGCACGCAGCCACCGGCGCTCGTTGCGGAAGCGAAAACGAACGGCACAACTCTGCCATCGTTGCACTCGCCGTACTTCAAACCCATCCCCGAGCCCAGCATCGAAACCGGCGTCACTGCGATGACGGCTGCCGTGCTTGGATTGATGAAGAAGTGAGTCATGGTGCGTTTGTTCCATTGATGAACGCCTTTTCACGCCGTAACCTGCTTCAAACACTTCCGCTCGCTGCACTCGCCAGCGGTTTTCACATCCATGTGCGATCTCAGGAGGCAAAGAAGCTGTGGGTCACCGGCAATCCAGCCATCGATAAGCCACGTGAAGTTGCGCTGAGTCTGCTGAAGCCAACGCAGGCACAGATCGAGCACGCGTGGGAGCTGCACTTCGGCTCCGTGGTGTTTGAGAGCTACGGCTTTGCGCCGCGCTGCGCCATCGACGCGGAGGCGATGAACGAGGCGATCAAGGGCGGTGCGTCCGCCGCAGAGATCAGCGACCTGCGGGAGTCGATGAGCATGAACGGCAACGCGACGAGCGAGCGGGAGCGGAAGGAGTTTCTCGATGCCTTCCACGCCGCTGGTGTGACCTGCATCTTCCAAAACACCGGCGAGGAAGGCAGTGATCCGATGCGCCTTATCAAACGGCTCGCCCATTTCACGAAGGCCACGGACGCGCTGAAGCCTGCGCTATCGAAAGTAACCACGGCGGACGAGATTGAGGCGCTCAAAAAGGCGGGGCTTGTGGGCCTGTGCTTCACCACCAACGGTGTGCCGCTGATGATGGCCTGGGAGAGCGTGCGCGACGAATTGCGATTCGTCCGCATCTTCCACGAACTCGGCACCCGCATGATGCATGTCACTTACAACCGTCGGAATCCCATTGGCGACGGGGCAGGGGAGCCGCACGACGGCGGCCTCAGCGACTTCGGCAAGGCGGCCATCGCCGAGATGAACAAGATCGGTGTCATTGCTGATGTGGCGCACAGCGGCTGGAAAACTGCCTTCGATGCCGCCCAAGCCTCTGCGAAGCCGATGGTGGCCAGCCACACGACCTGCTGCGGCGTTTACGAGCACTTCCGCGGCAAACCGGACGACACCATCAAGGTCATCTGCGACACCGACGGCCTCGTCGGCATCTGCTGCATCCCGCGTTTCCTTGGCGGCAAGGGCGACATCACCGCGCTGCTCGACCACCTCGACCACCTCATCAAAAAGTTTGGCTCCAAGCATGCTGCCATCGGCTGCGATGTAGCCTACACCTCCCGCTATGACAAAGAAGAGCGCGCGAAGCTTATGAAGGCTCCCGGCGGCAGCGCCGACAAATGGGAGCATCTGTGGCCCAAGGACGATTACCAGACCACCATCGAGGCTGAGCAAAGCGTTGCCTGGTCAAACTGGCCGTTTTTCACCCTGGGAATGATCCAGCGTGGGCATAGCGACGACGCGATCCGGCAGGTTCTCGGCGGCAACATGCTGCGGGTGCTGAGGGCGAATCAGGCGGAATAGCTTGAAGCGTCGCGCAATAGAAGGAGAGGCGAAAATCAATTCCGGATCACCACCTAAATCACGCTAATTTTTTTCAATGTATGCAATATTCAGCATTCATCCCCCCCCCTTTATGAGCATTGCTGACTAGGTGTTGTTAGGGGCTTATTCGCCGCCTTTTCTACGTAATGTAAAAGACTGATTATCAGTTATTTATGTTTTTTTTTCGAAACTAAAGAAATAGTTTGAAGGATAAGGGTGCAATGTGTTTTTATATGGTGGATTCTTTAGATGTTAAAAAGCCCACTTTTTCATCCAAACATAAAGGTTTGGACCTCTCGCCGTTTACCAGGGCGGAGAGGTCTATGCCGTTGCGTTTACATTTTCTCAGCTAATCGCGTGCCATTTCAGCTCCTTTCCGTTCCATTTAACATCTTATGAAGACATTACGCCACCACCGCCAGCTTATCGGATGGTTCATGACTTGCCTGATGGCAACATGGCTGCCTGGCCCCATCGCTCTGAATGCGGCCACAGTAATTTTTGATGAAAATGCCACTTTCGCAGGTGGTGCCAACGATGCCTCAGGCACTTTCACTTGGAACGCTGGCCAGACTACGTTCGTTGGGGCTGCATCACCTGATGTTGCCACTACCAACAACATCACGACGGACATTGCGCAATTCGGCAATGGCGGCACGCTCGCAACGCCGGCCACCATCAATGTCGGCACGCAGAGCATCACCGGTCTGATCTTTGGGACCACGGTCACGAGTGGTTATTCGCTGACTGCCGCGCGTCCTGGCAGGACGCTGACTCTCGGTGCGAGTGGCATAGTGCTAAACGCTGGCGCGCTGGCCACTTCGGTGGGAAGTGCCAATCTCTCATTGGTTTTGGGGGCGGCTCAATCATTCACTAACAACGCGACCAGCGCTGGCAGCATCCTCACGGTAGGTGGTAACGTCGCCAACGGTGGATTTCTGCTTACGCTTGCCAACTCCAGCGCCGGTGGTCAACTCCTCTCAGGGGTGATCAGCGGCACCGGTGGTCTCACCGTAAACAGTGTCGGGGCGGGTGCGGTGACGCTTTCTGGTGCCAATAGTTATTCGGGCGGCACGACGCTTACGGCTGGAAGTTTGAACATCAACAACGGTGGTGCCACATATTTGAATTCAGCTCTCGGCACAGGTGCATTGACCCTCTCCGCCGGAACGATTGACAACACCAGTGGTTCGGCGGTGACGGTGAAGACTAACAACGTGCAGAACTGGAACGGCAACTTTGCCTTTACTGGCACCAATGCGTTAAACCTTGGCACTGGTGCCGTGATCCTTAGTGCCTCACGAATAGTGACGGTGAATGGCACTGGCGCGCTCACCGTTGGTGGTGCCATCAGTGGTGCCACCTTTGGCATTACCAAGGCCGGTACCGGAACTTTGGTCCTCAATGGGGTGATTGGCACGACAACTGGAACGGTCACGCTAAGTGCAGGAACCCTGACACTGGCTGGGGCGAACACTTATTCAGGCACCACGACGCTGACAGCAGGTACATTGAACGTCAACAGTGCCACCGCACTTGGCACCGGTGCCTTGACCATAACCGGCGGGACGATTGACAACACTTCGGGCGCAGTGATTGCGATGACGGCCAACAATGCGCAAAACTGGAACGGCGACTTTGCTTTCGCTGGCACCAATGCGCTGAACCTTGGCACAGGTGCCGTGGTGATGAATGCTGCGCGAACTATAACCGTCAATGGCACGGGCGGCACTGCTGTGCTGACTGTCGGCGGCGGCATTACTGGCGCGGGTTTCGGCATCACGAAGGCTGGCACGGGAACACTTGTCCTCAACGGTGTCATTGGCACGACGACGGGCGGCGTGACGGTGAACGCTGGAACGCTCACGCTCGCTGGTGCAAATACCTACACAGGTGCCACCACGCTGACTGCCGGGACTTTGAATATCAACAATGCCACGGCGATCGGCGCCACGGGCAGCACCTTCATCGTTTCAGGAGGCACCATTGACAATACCACTGCCGCCGCAATCACCCTGACCAGCAACAACCCGCAGAACTGGAACGGCAACTTCGCCTTCACCGGCACCAATGCGCTGAACCTTGGCACTGGCGCAGTCACCATGAATGCGAGTCGTGTTGTCACCGTAAACAACAGCACCTTGACCGTCGGCGGTGTCATCGGTGGCGCTGGGTTCTCTCTGACAAAGAATGGCGCCGGTGCGCTGACCCTCAATGCTGCGAACGGCTACACTGGCGGCACAACCATCAATGTCGGCACCTTGAATCTGGGGATCGCCAATGCCTTGAACGCTGCCGGTATCGTCACGGTCAACGGCGGCATTCTTAATATGGCAACGTTCGCGGATACCGTGGGCGGGGTGGTGCTCGCGGGCGGCACCAT
>CANIZT010000070.1 GCA_947471905.1 Verrucomicrobiaceae bacterium | reverse complement strand
GTGGCTCGACTGGAGCAGCGGTGTGCTCGTGACCAACGCTGGCCACGCTGCGCCAGAAATCTGCAAGGCCATGATCGACCAGATCAACAGCGGACTCATTCACAACTATGTCTTCCCCAGTGAAGAGCGCCTTCAAGCCGCCGAAATCATCGCTTCCGTCTCGCCGGAAGGCCTCAAGAAGGTTTTCCTGCTCAGCAGTGGTAGCGAGGCAACCGAGTGCGCCATTAAGTTGAGCCGCGCTCATGGCATCAAAGTTGGCGGCACGTCGAAGATTGGGATCGTTGGTTTTGATCGCGGCTACCATGGTCGCACTCTCGCCAGCCAGCAGGCGGGCGGCATGAGCGGACAGAAATCGTGGATCGTGAACCTCGACAAAGCCATCATTCAGGCCCCGTTCCCGGATGGTTATTGGGAGAGCGATAGCTCTTTCGACGGGTTCCTCAAAGCGATCGAAATGAGCGGTATGAAGGCCGAAAACATCGCTGGTGTCATCATGGAGAGCTATCAGGGCGTCGGCCCCGACTTTGCGCCTGTCGAATACATCCAGAAACTCCGCGCTTGGTGTGATGAACATCAAGTTTTACTCACCTTTGATGAAGTGCAGGCCGGTTTTGGCCGCACGGGCAAGTTCTGGGCCTTCGAGCACTATGATGTCACCCCTGACCTTATTTGCTGTGGTAAAGGCATCAGTTCGGGTATGCCGTTGAGCGCAGTGATCGGTCGCCAGTCTATCATGGATCAGTTCCCGCCCGGCAGCATGACCAGCACCCACACGGGCAACCCCGTCTGCTGCGCTGCGGCCGTCGCCAATATCAAAAAACTGCTCGCCGAAGACCTGACTGGGAACGCTGCACGTCTAGGGCCGATATTGCATGAGCGCTGCCTGAAGATCCAGCAGCGGCATTCCAGCATGATCGGGAATGTCACCTGCGCCGGTCTCGTGGCCGGCATCCAGATGGTAAAGCCAAATAAGAAGGAGCCTGATCACGATCTCGCCCATCGCATCATCGAACTGTGCTATCAGCGTGGTTTGCTGCTTTTCGCGCCTGTCGGTGCTTGGGGCCAGACCGTTAAAATCTGCCCGCCGCTCACCGTCACCGAGGAAGCATTGCTAGAGGCCTGCGATGTGCTCGACACCGCCGTGGATGACGCCGTTCGAGAAAGATGAGCTGCTTGCGCCGTATGTTTCTCATGCGTCTTCCTGTCTGTCTCCTACTCATATGCCACGTAAATACCGTGGCAGCGGACCTGACGTTTGAAAAAGACGTCCGGCCTATCCTGAAGACGCACTGCTTTCAATGCCACGGTGAGGAAGGTGAAACAAAAGGCGATCTCGATGTGCGGCTTGCGCGATTCATCCTCAGAGGAGGCAAGGACGGGCCCGCTATCGTTCCTGGAAAAGCGGCAGAGAGTCATCTCATCGAGCGTGTGAAAAAGGGCGAGATGCCTAAGGGTAAGACAAAGCTCAAGGATCGCGATATTGCTACGCTCGAAGCCTGGGTCGCCCAAGGTGCCAAGACCGCACGCCCTGAGCCTGAGAAACTCGGACCCGAACATGCTTTTACGGATGAGGAACGTGCATGGTGGTCATTGCAGCCGATTCAGGCGGTGAAACCACCAGTGCAGAAAACGGCATCCAGCATCGACGCTTTCATCGCCGCCAAGCTCACGGAAAAAGGTCTCTCATTCTCGCCTGAAACAGATCCCATCACCTTCATCCGTCGTGCGAGTTTTGATCTGATCGGATTGCCGCCGACACCTGCCGAGGTGGATGCGTTTGTCGCTGCTTACATCAGGAATCCAGCATCCAGCATCGAGCATCTGATCGACCGGCTGCTTGCCAGCCCGCATTACGGTGAGCGCTGGGGACGTCACTGGCTGGATGCGGCGGGTTATGCGGACAGCGAGGGCTTTGGCGAGAAGGATCTGGAGCGCAAGTGGGCGTGGAAGTATCGCGACTATGTCATCAACTCTTTGAACAAGGACAAGCCTTTCGACCAGTTCATCCGCGAGCAACTTGCAGGCGATGAGATGGTCCCGCAGCCATACAAAGATCTTTCTGCGGATGCGATTGAAAAACTGTCTGCCACCGGCTTTCTGCGCATGTCGCCAAACGGCACGAGTGAAACCAATGATGCTGCTACGCAGAACGCGAACATCGCGGACACGATCAAGATGGTCGGCACGTCACTCTATGGCCTGACAATCGGCTGCGCGCAGTGCCATGATCATCGCTACGACCCGATCACGCAGGCCGATTACTACAGGCTACGCGCGGTGTTCGAGCCGGGCTTCGACACGAAAAGCTGGCGTGGACCCGGTAGCCGGCTGGTATCGTTGCTAACGCAGGCAGAGATCGCTGAATCGGCCAAGATCGAAGCTGAAGCAAAGAAGATGGATGCCGCACGCATCGCGAAGGGGGAGGAGTTCATCACCGAAGTCTTGGAGAAGGAGCTTGCCAAAGCACCGGAGCAGGATCGTGAGCCCCTACGCACGGCTTATCGCACTGAAGTGAAGAAACGCACCGCTGATCAAACAAAGCTGCTCAAAGCTTGGCCGCGCGTGAACCAGCTCAGCGCCGGATCGCTTTATCTCTACGACACCACCAACAAGACCAAACACGCCGACACGCTCAAGAAGATGACCGAGGAAGCGACCGCGGTGCGGGCGACGAAGCCGAAGGAAGAATTTCTCCACGTCTTCACCGAGCTGCCGAAGAAGCCCGAGGCCGTGCCTGCGACCTTCATCTTCAACCGCGGTCAGTTTGATCAACCGAAAGGGCAGGTGAAGCCGGGCGATCTCACCGTGCTCGCTGCGCATCGGCAGATCGAGATTCCAGAGAAAAACGCCGCATTGCCCACCACGGGTCGCCGTCTTGCCTTGTCCAATGAATTGACCGATGGCAAGCATCCGCTGTTCGCCCGCGTGATGGTGAACCGCGTGTGGATGCAGCATTTTGGCAAAGGCATCGTTGCCAGTCCCGGCGATTTTGGCCAACTCGGCAGCAAGCCGACACATCCTGAACTGCTCGACTGGCTGGCGACCGATTTCATTTCCCGTGGCTGGAGTTTGAAGCAACTGCATCGCCAGATCATGACCTCGCGCACCTATCGCCAGTCATCGACCCGCGATGCCACGCGCGACCGCATCGATCCCGACAATCAATATCTCAGCCGCATGAACGTGCGCCGTCTGGAGGCCGAAATTCTGCGCGACACACTGCTCGCAGTCAGCGGCAAACTGAATCCGAAGGTTGGTGGTGAGCCTGTTCCGGTCATGTTCAATGAAGAAGGGCAGGTGGTCATCGGTATCGATACAACCGACACCGCAGGGCGTCCTTCCGGTAAGATCATTCCACTCAACGGTGATGAATTCCGCCGCAGCATTTACGTGCAGGCCCGCCGCTCACGACAGTTGGAAATGTTCGCCACCTTTGATGCGCCGATCATGGAACCGAGCTGCGACATTCGCTCCGTCACCACCGTCAGCCCGCAAAGTCTGCTGCTCATGAACAGCGCCATCATGCGTGTCTATGCGCAGCAGTTTGCACAACGTGTGCAGAGTGAAGGCGGAAAAGACATTGCTGATGAAGTGCGCCTTGCCTGGAAACTTGTGCATGGCAGAGCGCCGTCCGAGTCCGATGTTCAACAGAGCGTCGAATTCGTGCAGGCGCAGACCGAGTTCTACAAAGCCCATCCGACGCCGCTGGAAGTCCAGATCGGCTCTCCTTCAAAGATGCCCGCTGATCCTGGACTACTCGGTCTCACGGCGTTGTGTCATGCGCTGATGAGCAGCAATGCACTGCTGTATGTGGACTGAGTGGAGATTTAATTCTCCAGCACCAGCAGCGCGTCAGATTAGCTCACGGATGGGCTGCGCACCGCCTTCAACGAGGTAGTGCGGGCGACCTTTATTGTCGGTGACGGTGGCGGTATTCACGTCGATGCCGAGGTTGCGATACAGCGTGGCAAAGACTTCGGGGAAAGTCACGGGGCGGCTGTCGGCCTCGCCGCCGAGACGGTCGGTGGAACCGATGACTTGACCATTGGGCATGCCACCACCGGCGAGCAAGGCCATGGCAACACGCGGCCAGTGATCGCGGCCCACCTGCTTGCTGATGATCGGCGTGCGACCAAATTCACCCCACACAAGCACGGTACAGTCCTTGTCGAGACCACGTTGGTGAAGGTCTTCAACGAGGGCCGTGATGCCTTGATCAAAAATGGGGAAGTCTTCACGTTCACGAGAGAAAATGTCGTTGCCGGGTCCGCCATGCCAGTCCCACTTGCTGTAGTTCACGGTGACGACGCGCGCACCGGCCTCGACGAGGCGGCGTGCGGTGAGAAAACTCTGCGGAACACGCGGCGCACCGTTTTCGTCGATGCGTTTGACGGTGTCGCCGGTGCCGTAGCGCGCGACGAGACGGGGATCTTCTTTGGAAAGGTCCAGTGCGTCGGCGAGTTTCGATGAAGTGAGCACGCCCATGGCCTGCTGCGTGAAGATGTCCATGCCGTCCATGCGACCACTCGAATCAACATCACGGCGGAAGCGGTCGATGCTGGAGAGCAGACGGGCGCGATCGGCGAGGCGATCATAGGTGATGCCTTGCAGCGTGAGATCACCACGGCTGGGACCCATGTGGCGGAAAGCGGCACTGGCGGAGCCGAGCATGCCGGGACCGGGCTCGTTATAGGGACCGTGGGTGCAGTCGTAGCACATACTGACGAAGGGCGGGACGGCAGGATTGAAGGCCCCTTCCAGCCTGCTGACGACACTACCGAACTGTGGCCAGCCGCCGGGCGGTGCGGGGCCGGTTGGCACATGGCCAGTGTAGCACTGGGCCGCGTCGTGACCAGCCTGGGCACCGACGAGCGAGCGGATGATGGTGAACTTGTCCATCATCTTCGCCATACGCGGGAAGAGTTCGCAGATCTCAATGCCGGGCACATTCGTGCCGATGGGCTTGTGCGGTCCGGCAACCTCGCTTGGCGCATTCGGCTTGAGATCGAACATGTCCTGATGCGGTGGTCCGCCGACGAGGTAGATCAGAATGACCGACTTGTGCGAGTTGAGAATGCCCGCCTGGGCTTCAAGCGCGAGCAGTTTGGGCAACGAGAGCCCGGTCGCGCCGAGTCCGCCGATCTTGAGGAAATTCCGCCGCGACACGCCATCGCAAAGCGAGCGGGCATGATCAGCGGGAGCGAGAATCTTGAGCATGACGGTAATGGATGGGCACCCCTTGGAGGCGTCTGGAACTATAAACGAAACGCCGGAGCGATGAACTCTCTTTCCCAGAGGGGCACGGACAAGCAGATCATTCAGGAATTCTCTCGTCATTCGCCATTCGTCATTCATCATTGCCGCATGGCTCAGGCAATCATGAATCCCGAGGAAGTCCGGCGCTTTGCGGCGGAACTGAAACGTTTCAATACCGAAATGCAGCAGCGCTCAGCGTCGTTGCAGTCGCGCTTTGCGGCACTGGGTGAGACCTGGCAGGACGCGGAACATGAAAAGTTCGCCGGTGAGTTCACCACGACGATGAAGGCTATCAAGCGGTTCATGGAGATGTCTGAGCAGCACACCCCATTCCTGCTGCGCAAGGCGCAGCGCATCGAGGAATACCTAAGCCAGCGCTAAGTCATGGCCGACCAAGCACGCATCTCTAATCTCGATGCCATCGAGGCTTTCCGCTCCGCGCTGATTGTGTTCATCAGCAAGACGCGTCAGTCTTTGGACATGGCGCAGGACGCTGTAAAAAAGACACGCGGCTGGCTGCAAACCGAGCAGCCATCGTACTGGTCCTCGCAGCTCAAGGCACGGCAGAAACGGCTCGACCAAGCCAATGCGGAACTGATGAGCGCCCGCATGTCAGACTTCGTGGAGACACCCGCCGCACAGCAGATGGCGGTGCGCAAGGCGCGTGCGGCGCTGGAGGAGGCGCAGGCCAAGTTGGAGCGCACCAAGACTTGGGCGCGTGATTTTGACCGCAATGTCGATCCTATGGCGCGCAAGCTCGACAGTTTGCGTGATTTCATCGACACGGATCTCGCCAAAGCGGTCGCTCATCTCGTGGAAATCCAGAAAATCCTCGACGCCTACAACGAAACACCCATGCCTGCGGCTTCACCTGAAACTTGAAATTCACCCGTGAACTTGATCCAAAACGCCCGCGAACTCTCCGAGCATTGGCACGCCACCAAAGCGCACTGGCGTGATGCCAAGGCGCTGGAGTTTGAAAAACTCTACCTGGAGCCGTTGCCTGGCCTCGTCAGCAAAACCGGTGCGGTGATGAACGAACTCGAAAACATTCTCCGAAAGATCCGCAAAGACTGTGAATAGCATCCCAGACCTACGCGTTACGCGCCTTCTTGCTCTGCATAACGCGCTGCGTGACACCATCAGTGACTTCGCGCAGCGCAGTGAGCAATTTGCCCGTGAGATTCGCTCTCGCCGCTACACCGCCGAGCAAAATCACGTCCAGCAGCTCGAATCGTTCGACGCGGATCATGGCACCGCTTTAGGCGAGACTGCCGTGCAGTGGGACGAATACGCGCAGTCCATCCATGCACGTCATTCGGCACGCACCACTGCCTTCAAACGCTACGAGGACCGTATCAAGCGTGACCTTCCGGCGATGATCCAGAAGGAACGCGAGCGCTGGCTCGGCAAGCAGCAGATGCGCCGCATGCATGCTGATTCGATCCGTAAACGCGGCCTACAACAGACCGAACGAGAAGCCGGTGTACTGCTCGAACGTCTCACCGCTGCCAAGGATCGTCTGCTAGCCGTATTGAAAGCCTCTGGCGAGCGTCTGGGTCGCAAAGCCGCCCCACAGCCGAATACCAGTCTCACGCTGGCAGATATTCCCGCCCAAGTGGAAGCGCTCGAAGCGCAGGCGCAGAACTTGGAAGAACAACTCGCCTCCGGCAAAAGCTCCGGGTTGCTCAAAATGTTTTCCAAACCGAGCGTGAATTTGCCGCAGCTCAGTCAGGCGGTGTTGGATTACGAAACCTGTCTTGAGGAATTGAATGCAGCCAGCACGGCGGCAGTGGCGCAGATTCAGGCGCAGTTTGAGAGTGTAGATGTGCTTGTCACTGCAGACTGGAACCGCGCCGAGGAAGTCGGTGAAAAATATCGCGCGGCGATGCTCAAACGCCTCGCTACACAAATTCCCGGCTGCCTGGCACGCAACGAACGTCTTCTCGCCCGTAATTTGCAACGTTTCGAAATGCAAAAAGCTGCAGCACTCGCGGAGGTGAGCGGGCCCACCGCGCAGTTGCGTCAGCAACTCACCGCACGGCATGCGGCTGAGTTAAACGCTATGCAGAACGCCGCCGAGCAACGTTGGAGTGGTCTCTTAGCTGAATGGAATCAAAAAATGCCACCGCTGCTGGCTGCTGCGGATGAGATCAATCGTGATCTGGTCACCAAATCCGAGGACTGGAGCACCCATTATCAGCCACAAGCGCTGTTCCCACCTGCCTGCCGCTTTGGGCAGCTCAATCTCGATTTCAGTGCTCCTGCTGCTTTCTTTGCGAAAGAGACGCCGCTGAGTCTTGCCGGACACGAGCGTATTTCGCTGCCGCTGACGTTGTCGTTTCCATTGGAAGGTTCGCTATTGATCGAAACCGATGACGATGGCGGCAAATGGGTCGCTGAGGTGATGAACGGAGTCATCTTCAAATTGTTCTCCAAAGCACCGGCGGGGAAGGTCCACTTCACGATCATTGATGCCGTGGGTCTCGGTCAGAATTTCGCCGGTTTGATGCATCTGGCTGACTACGAGCCGGCGCTGATCAATCGCCGCATCTGGACGCAGCGTGATCATATCGAAGAGCGTCTCGCCGAACTCAATGAGCATGTCGAGAAGGTGATCCAGATGTATCTGCGCAACGAATATGCGACGATAACCGAGTATAATGAACAGGCCGGCAGCGTGGCGGAGAAGTATCACTTCCTCGTCATCGCTGGACTGCCCGCTGCGTTCAGTGAATCGGCCATGGCCCGGCTCAAGAGCATCGTGATGAGTGGTGCGCGCTGCGGAGTGTTTGTGCTCATCCATTGGGATCGTCGTCAGCCGCTGCCGGAAGGCCTCGGAGCTGATGATTTGCGCAAGAGCTGTGTCCATATCGTGCGGGAAAAAGGAGTCGTTAGCATTGGCGGCGTCACCAACCTCGCACTTGATACCGCGCCGCCGGACGCCATTGCAGCCGATCTCGCACATCAGATCGGGCAGGCTAGCATTGATTCAAATCGCGTGCAGGTGCCGTTCAGTGTCGTTACGCCGAAAGAGATGTGGTCGGAAAGCACGACCAACGAGTTGCGCATCGCCATTGGTCGCACGGGAGCCACAAAGCTGCAATACCTCGCTATTGGCAAAGGCACAAAGCAGCATGCGTTGCTGGCAGGCAAAACCGGCTCCGGTAAATCGACTTTGCTGCACATCATCATTACCAATCTCGCGCTCACATGCAGTCCAGATGAGGTCGAGTTTTACCTCATTGACTTCAAAAAAGGCGTCGAGTTCAAGTGTTATGCCGACGCCAAATTGCCTCACGCCAAGGTTATTGCGATTGAGAGTGATCGTGAGTTCGCATTGAGCGTTTTGCAGCGCATTGACGAAGAACTAAAACGCCGTGGCGAAATGTATCGAAAGATCGGCGCTCAGGATGTGGCGGGCTATAAACGTGCAGGTGGCACGGAGCCGATGCCGCGCAGCATGCTCATCATCGACGAGTTCCAGGAGTTCTTTGTGGAAGATGATGCCGTGGCTCAAGGCGCTGCTCTTTTACTGGATCGCATCGTGCGTCAGGGCCGCGCCTTTGGCATTCACGTCTTCCTTGGTTCGCAGACGCTCGGCGGTGCTTACACGCTCGCCCGCACCACACTCGGGCAGATGGTCATCCGCATTGCGCTGCAATGCAACGAAGCCGACGCCGCGCTCATCATGGATGATGCCAATACTGCACCGCGGCTGCTTTCACGTCCCGGTGAAGGCATTTATAACGACGCTGCCGGAGCGGTGGAAGGAAACAGTCCCTTCCAGGTCGTCTGGCTTACCGATGAAGAGCGCGATGCGAACCTCGTGAAGGTCACGCAGCTTTCCCAGCAGCGTGGTTTTGGCTCGAAACGTCCGATTGTCTTCGAAGGCAATATGCCCGCTGATGTGCGCGACAACGCCTTGCTGGCCGCCGCTTTGGCGAATCCGCCGCTCAAAGCGCCCCCCGATCCTAAATGCTGGCTTGGCATGCCGAACGCCATCAAAGGCCCCACCGAAGCGCTGTTTCCACGTCAGAGCGGCCGCCATCTGCTGCTCGTCGGCCAGAACGATGAAGCCATCGCCGCGATCATGGGCCTGGGCATGCTCGCGCTTGCTGCGCAGCATCCACGCGATCGAGCACCGCAGTTTTATCTCGTTCACAGTGCTCTTGCAGGCACGCCGGACTGCGATTTCCTCGAAGGTATCGCCACAGGCCGCGCCAAGATCAGCCAGGGGCATGAAGCACCGGAATTCATCGCTGAAATCCATGCGGAGATGAAACGCCGCAGTGATGAAGGCAGCGCCGGTGATCCGTCGATCTTTCTGTTCATTCACGGATTGCAAAAATTCCGCAAACTGCGCCACGAAGAGGATTTTTCCTTTGGTGGCGACGACACGCCGAAGCCCGGTAACCAGCTCAACGAAATTATCGCCGAAGGTCCATCGCTCGGCATCCATCTCATCACCAGCCTCGACACGCTCAACAACGTCAATCGCTGCCTGAGCCGCAAAGCCGTCAGCGAACTGGGCATGCGCGTCCTGTTCCAGATGAGCGCCAACGACAGCGCCAGCCTGATCGACTCGCCCAAAGCAAGCATGCTCGGCCTGCACCGGGCGCTGTTTTATAGCGAGCACGAGTCACGCCTGGAGACCTTCCGCCCGTTCGCGCTGCCGGATGCAGGGTGGGTGGCGGAGGCCGTGAAGGCTCTCGCATAGCGCGGCGGACAAGCTCAGCCATACTCACGCTCCGCAGTTGCGCTTCTGCGCCATCTCGCCTTGTTCGCGCCCCCTATGAGCAGCGAGCAGCGCAAAGCATTTCCTTTTTCCGAATTTGAACCGAAGTGGCAGGACGTGTGGGAGGCCAAGAAGGCCTTCCGCACGCCGAACCCGGGCGATGCCGACTTCGATGCCTCGAAGCCGAAGTACTTCGTGCTCGACATGTTCCCGTATCCCAGCGGCGCGGGGCTGCATGTAGGCCACCCAGAAGGCTACACCGCCACGGACATCATCGGCCGCTTCAAGAAGATGTCCGGCTTCAACGTGCTGCATCCGATGGGCTGGGACGCCTTTGGCCTGCCTGCGGAGCAATACGCCATCAAAACCGGCCAGCATCCGCGTGCGACGACGGAGAAGAACATCGAAGGCTTCCGCGGTCAGTTGAAGCGCCTTGGTTTCGCTTACGACTGGGATCGCGAAGTGAACACGACTGATCCTGGTTACTTCAAGTGGACACAATGGATCTTCTTGAAGCTCTACAACTCCTACGTCGGCGACGACGGCAAAGCGCATCCCATTGCCGAACTCGAATCTCAAGGCCTCAGCCGAGAAGAAATAGACCATCGCCGTCTGGCCTACGTTTCTTCCGCGCCGGTTAACTGGTGTCCGGAACTCGGTACCGTTCTCGCCAATGAAGAAGTCGTGGATGGCAAGAGCGAGGTCGGCGGTTTCCCCGTCGAGCGTCGCCCCATGCGCCAGTGGATGCTGCGCATCACCGCCTTTGCGCAGCGTTTGATCGCCGAACTCGACGGTCTCGACTGGCCCGAAGGCATTCGCATGCTGCAACGCAACTGGATTGGCCGCAGTGAGGGCGCTGAGGTGAAATTCAAAGTCTCTGGCAGTGACGAAACGATCACCGTCTTCACCACACGGCCCGACACACTGTTCGGAGCCACCTACATGGTGCTCGCGCCGGAACATCGCCTTGTGGATGAAATCGTGACCGAAGAACAGCTCGCTGCCGTCGAGGAGTATCGCGAAAAGACCGCCCGCAAAAGCGATCTGGAGCGCACCGAGCTCGCCAAGGAGAAATCCGGCGTCTTCACTGGCGCTTACGCCATCAATCCGGTCAACGAGGAGAAAATCCCGATCTGGATCGCCGACTACGTGCTCCAAGGCTACGGCACCGGAGCCATCATGGCCGTGCCAGCGCATGACGAGCGGGACTTTGAGTTCGCTATCAACTTCGGATTGCCGATCCGCCCAGTGGTCAAGCCATCCATCGAATGGCTCGCCAAAAATGGAGCCCACCTGGAAGTAGTAGTTCAGCTAGAAGGGAAGTCCCTCACTTGGACTTTCAATGAACTCATTAGCGCGGCCACAGGTTCGGACAGAACACTCGAATCCCAAGTTTATGAAGTGTTCGCAGAACGAGTGACTGAATTCACCGACGCATTCTCCGATCACGGCACAGCGATCAACTCCGGCTTCCTTGACGGCTTGACCACGCTTGACGCGAAGCATCGAATCACCGCCTGGCTCGAAGAAAAGAATCTCGGCAAAGGCACGGTGAACTTCAAGCTGCGCGACTGGCTCTTCAGCCGTCAGCGTTACTGGGGCGAGCCGTTCCCGCTGGTGTGGGAAGATGGCAAGCATCGCTGCATTCCTGAAAGCGAGCTGCCGCTGCTGCCGCCGACGTTGGAAGACTTCAAACCGACCGGCACACCCGAGCCTCCGCTGTCGAAGGCGATCGACTGGGTGCGCTACTCAGACACCGCGACGCGTGAACTCAACACGATGCCGCAGTGGGCGGGTTCGTGCTGGTATTACCTGCGTTACTGTGATGCGCAGAACAGCGAACGCTTTGTTGGCGAAGCGGCGGAGAAGTATTGGATGGGCGGCGGCAAGCCCGGTGGCGTCGATTTGTATGTCGGCGGCACCGAGCACGCCGTGCTGCATCTGCTTTACGCCCGCTTCTGGCACAAGGTGCTCTTCGATCTCGGCTACGTCAGCACGCCGGAGCCGTTCCAGCGTCTGGTGAATCAGGGCCTGATCATGGGCGAGGACGGCCAGAAGATGTCGAAGTCACGCGGCAACGTCGTGAATCCCGACGACGTCGTGGCCGAGTATGGTGCCGATGCACTGCGCCTGTATGAGATGTTCATGGGCCCGCTGGAGCAGGTGAAGCCGTGGAGCATGAAGGGCGTCGAGGGCGTGTATCGCTTCCTCGCCCGCGTGTGGCGTCTGGTTATGGAAGTCGATGACGAAGGCGTGTGGAGCATGTCATCTGCCTTGCAAGACGTGCCCGCGAACAAGCAGCTCACCAAAGCGCTGCATGAAACGATCAAGAAGGCTGGCGAAGACATCGAGAAGCTCAGCTTCAACACGGCGATCAGCCAGATGATGGTTTGCACGAACGCCTTCACCGGTGCCGAAGTGAAGCCCGCCGCCGCCATCGTGACCTTCCTGAAAGTGCTCAGTCCCTTTGCTCCGCATCTCGCGGACGAGTTGAATGCCCGCATCGCCAGCAAGTTCCCCGCCTTGGCGCACCCCGGCCTGCTCAGCGACGCCACCTGGCCGACCTACGATCCCGCCGCGCTCATCGAAGACGAGGTCGAAGTCGTCTTCCAAGTGAACGGCAAGCTCCGCGACAAAGCCCGCGTGCCGATTCAGGCCACGAAGGAGGAGATCGAAAAGATCGCTCTCGCCAGCGCCCGCGTGCAGGAGTTCATGGAAGGCAAGCCACCGAAGAAGATCATCGTCGTGCCGGGCAAGCTGGTGAACATCGTGGTGTAACGACTCCATGCCATGCGCATCGCGATCCTACACTACTCCAAGCCACCGACAATCGGTGGCGTGGAACGTGTGATCGGCGAACAAGCGGCTGTCTTGCATGCTTGCGGCCATGAGGTCGAAATTCTAACGCGAAAAGAATGGCGTGAGGAAAATTGGGACGCCGTAATCGTCCATAACGTCTTCACCATGCCCTTCGACCTCGATTGGACGCGTGAACTTTTAGAACTCGCAAGAACACGCACTGACATCCGCTGGACCAACTGGATCCACGATGTGCGCTGGGCTGAAGAAGTGCCGCAGGCCATCCACATCGCCGTTTCAGAGCACCGGAAGGGCGAATACGCGAAGCACACTTCCGCGCCCATCCACGTCATCCCCAACGGCATTGACGCAGTGGCCGTTTTGGGCCTCATGGAGCGCATTGCATCCCTCCAGCTCGAAAAAGCAGGGCTAGTGTTGCTCCAGCCCTCACGCTTCGTGCGGCGCAAAAACATCGAACTCGGCCTCCACATGCTCGCGGAGCTGCCGGAGGCTCTTTACATCGTCACAGCAGCTCCAGACCCGCATCAAGAAGATGGACGGCTATATTACGACGAACTCGTCACCTTGGCGGATTCGCTCGGTGTGCGGGATCGCGTGTGGTTTTTGGGAGAGACGGCCCCGCTGAGCGATGAAGACGTGCGCAGCCTGTATCAGATGGCGGACGCGTTGTTTTTTCCAAGCACGGCGGAGGGCTATGGGCTGCCGTTGATCGAGGCGGCACTGCATGGCGTGCCGGTGTTTTGCTCGGACATACCGGCGCACCGTGAGGTGGCGGTGGGAGCGGAATTTTTTGCGCTGAACGAAGAGCCGCGGTTGATCGCCGCGAGGATTCGTAAGTATCCCCCAGTCAGGCAAAGGCAGCAACGGCGGGGGCTGATGCGACGGCTGTCCTGCGAGGGAATTGTGCGCGAGTTGCTGGAACCGTTGCTTTTGCCACCGGAAGCTCCATGAGTGAGCCTTGATGAGCCAATATTCGAATAAAGACGAGATTCAGTCCGTGATGTCTGCACGGCACCAAAATGTGTTCGCCTTTCTGGGAGCGCATGATGTGGGAGCAAGCAAGCAGGTGGTGCGTACCACGCAGCCTTGTGCGAGCAAGGTGGTGGTGGTCTGTGGTGGGGAATCAGTCATGGCGACCAAACAGCATCCCGATGGATTTTTCGAGGCGGTGACGCCGAGTGGTAGCTACGAGTTGGAAATCACCGATCATGAAGGCAGAACGAATCGCACCAGCGATCCGTATTCGTACGGTCTGCTGCTGGGCGATCAGGACATGTACTTTTTTCGCGAAGGCACCCATCAGCGGCTGTGGGAGGTGCTGGGTGCACGCCTGAAGACTTTGCATGGCGTGGCGGGCTGCCAGTTTGCGGTTTGGGCGCCGAATGCGCAGCGCGTCTCCGTCGTGGGTGATTGGAACCGCTGGGATGGGCGTGTGCATGTGATGCGCAACCGTATCGAAGCGGGCATCTGGGAGATTTTTATTCCCGGCATTACTGAACTGACGCACTACAAATTTGAACTGGTGGACAAACATGGCCAACTGCAGGTGAAAAGTGATCCATATGCGGTCTTTGCTCAACACGGCACGCTGACAGCAAGCCTGACCTTCGACTTAGAGCGCTACAAGTGGTCGGATAACGAATGGATGCAGGCGCGTGCGAAACGCGACCTCTACCACGCACCGATGAGCGCGTATGAGGTGCATCTCGGCTCTTGGAAGCGCAAGACAGATGATGGCAACCGCTGGCTTTCCTACCGTGAACTGGCGGATGATTTGATCCCGTATGTGAAAGACCTCGGCTTCACGCACATCGAGATCATGGGCATCGCCGAACATCCGTTTGATGGCTCATGGGGCTATCAGGTCACGGGCTACTTCGCGCCGACCAGCCGCTTCGGGAATCCTGACGAGTTCCGCGAGTTTGTGGACCGCTGCCATCAAAACGGCATCGGGGTGATCCTTGACTGGGTGCCGGGGCATTTCCCGAAAGACGCGCACGGTCTCGCGAAGTTCGACGGCACCGCGTTGTTTGAGCACGAAGACCCACGACTGGGAGAGCATCAGGACTGGGGCACGCTGATCTTCAATTACGGTCGGCATGAGGTGAAAAACTTCCTCATCTCGAACGCGCTCTATTGGCTGGAGCAGTTCCACATTGACGGACTGCGTGTGGATGCGGTGGCGTCGATGCTGTATCTCGATTACTCGCGCAAAGCAGGTGAGTGGGTGCCGAATCATCTCGGCGGACGCGAGAACCTCGAAGCGATCGCCTTCATGCGCGATCTCAACAGTGTGTGTTATGAGAAACATCCAGGAACGACGATCATCGCAGAGGAAAGCACGGCGTGGCCGGGTGTTTCACGGCCAGTGAGCAGCGGTGGTCTTGGGTTTGGCTTCAAATGGAACATGGGCTGGATGAATGATAGCCTGCATTACATGTCCGAGGATCCAATTCACCGGAAGTATCATCATGGTGAGGCCACCTTCTCGATGATCTACGCCTACGATGAGAATTTCATCCTCGTGCTCAGTCATGACGAGGTGGTGCATGGCAAAAGATCACTCATCAACAAAATGCCCGGTGACCGCTGGCAGAAGTTCGCCAACCTGCGCATGTTCCTCGCTTGGATGTGGATGCATCCAGGCAAGAAGCTGCTCTTCATGGGTGGTGAGTTCGGCCAGTGGAACGAGTGGAGCCATGAGCGCAGCCTCGACTGGCATCTGTTCCTCGGTGAGGAGCACAGCGGGTTGCAAAAACTCGTCAGGGACCTCAACCATCTTTATACCACACGCCATGCGCTGCATATGAAGGATCATGAAGCGGGTGGTTTCTCATGGCTCGACGCCAATGACGCCGACAACAGTATTTTCGCCTTCACTCGTTCCTCTGCGGATGGCGACAAGGTGTATGTCCTCGTCAATGCCACGCCTGTGACACGAACCGGCTATCGTGTCGGCGTTTCTGATGCCGGTGGGTATCGTGAACTGCTCAATAGTGATGCTGCGTCTTACGCCGGTTCGGGTGTGAGCGCGGGTGCAGGCTTCCAGGCACAGCATACCTCATGGCAGGGACAGCCCTGGAGTGTAGTCGTCGACCTGCCGCCCTTGGGTGTGGTGGTGATCGGTCGCTGAGCCTATTGTTGCAAAGAGAGGTGGTTTAACGGCGTTCATCTTGTCCCATGAAACTGCTTACCCTCGCTACCACCCTCCTCGCCGCCGTCGCACTTAGTGCTGCGGACGCCCCTAAATCCGTTTATGACGTGC
>CANIZT010000069.1 GCA_947471905.1 Verrucomicrobiaceae bacterium | reverse complement strand
CATGCCGGGATAAAAGGCGCCGGCATGGATAAAGGTCAGCGGCCCGGACGCAGGAGGACGCACTTGACTGCCAGGCACCTCAGATGGCGCCTCATAGCCATGGGGAATCACCCGCGCCCGCTCACGCCATGACGCTGGATACGGTTTAAGCACACGCTCCATCGCCTGCTGCGTGACGAACACCAACGCGTCCGCATCTCGCAGGATGCGCCGCTCCAGCGGCAGACCAATGAGGCGCTGTAGCCGCCGATGAGGCAGGCCTGCGGTGATCCACGGATCGCTGAAATGCGCCACCCAGGGCAGCCCGGTTTTCCGCTTCAGCCGCCAGCCAACCACATTGCTGACATGCTTCGGAGCCCGGGAGTAGATGAGCTGCGGACTCCAGTCACGCACCATGCGGCAGCCCGCCTTCGTGGCAGGCAGCATCCACGGCAAAAAAATTTCAGGCAGCACCCGGCGGCCCAGCATCACCGCAGCCCAGCGCCCTGCCCTCGGAAACCACGTCGTCAGCTGCGCCTCGGGACTCGGCTGCCTCACCACGACCAAATCCTCCGGCAGTCCCCTCATCAGTGACGCATCCATGGCCTGCAGCGCATGGGAACTCGTCGTGGTGAGCACCCGCAGGTCAAACCCCGCGCGCAGCATCCATGACACATTGAGCCTGACCAGCGAAGATTCCGGACCGGCGGTGGGCGGAAAATTATGCGATATAAACCGGATGCGAACAGCAGAAGGCATGAAGGAACGGTAGAAAAAATCGTGCTGCTATTTACCTCCGGGCAACGGCAACGCAAGAAAGCGCCATGTCATGGCAGCCTTGTTTCGTCAGTAAAAAAAATCCCATTTCGTTTCCACGCCTTTCTTGACTCAGCATCCAGTCATCATACTCTTCCCAAGATGACGATCGAAGTGATTCGGAACCTGAGCGCTTTGCAACTCCAAAAAAATGCTTGGCATGAGCTATGGAAAAAGCATCCCCGCCCAGAGATCTTCCAGCACTACGCATGGACGATGGCCTTCATCGATGCGTACCAATGCGAAAAGCGGCTTTATGTGCTTTTCCTGCGTGATCAGGACGGCGTTCTGATTGGCATTTGTCCGTGGGCGCTGAATGCAGGGCGCATCACCTGGCTGACCTCTCCCCGTGCCGAATACAACGACGTTATCTGTGCCAGGGAGGATGGGGCGAGACTGATCGAGGCCTGTTTGCGGCATTTGCGCGAAACATCCGGGCGTGAATGGCGCGAAGTTTTGCTGGAGGATGTTCCGGATGACTCCGTCTGGAGCACCTGCATCCGCAGTCTCGCGCATGTTCCGGTCAAGATCGCGATGGAAAACGGCGAAGAGTGCATGAGATTGCGCATGGATGCGGAGGGAAGCGTGCTCCGCGGCATCGTCTCGAAAAAGGGTTACAGCCGCAACGAAAAAGCGCTGGCCTCTCTCGGCAGTGTGTCACTCATCGAGCACCCGGACATTGAGCGGCGTCTGGCCGTGCTGCCGGGTTTTTTTGAGCAGCACATCACACGCTGGAAAGCTGCGGAGCAAGCGAGCATGTTTTGCGAGCAAACCGCCCGCAGATTCTATGAATTGCTGGTTCAGGCTCCGGAACTCGTATCCATGATTGATTTCACCTCTCTCCAGGCGGGCAGCAAAACCATCGCCTATCACCTTGGGTTCTGGGGGGAAGGAAAGCTCATAGGTTACAAATGGTGCTTTGATCCTGCTTTGCAAAAGGCCGGACCTGGAACCGTCCTCATGGTGCGTCTCATGCATCACGCTGCCAGCCGGGGTCGCCTGGAGTTTGATATGAGTCGTGGCGGAGAAAACTACAAGGGACGGTTTACCAATGCGTCCCACATGTTATACGATTGGCGCGCTTTTTCCTCCCCCCGCCGTCGCCTGCTGCATGGCGCAAAAGCCCATGTCCGGCAGCGTTATCCACAGCTCTCAAAGCGCCTCGGCGCACTTTCGCACGGCATTCGGACAGCTTTGAAAAAGTTGCCATTCTGGAAAACCTTAGCCTAGATCATCTCACACAAGCGAGATCAGCAGCTTGTCCAGCGCCTCATTCACCCGCTCGATGCGATAGCGGGCAGCGTGTTCGTGGAATTTTTCCGACACTCCCCAGCTGCCTGCCTCCCAGCGCTTGAGCAGTCCTTCCAATGCCTCCGCGATCCCCTCAGGTTTTGCCTGGTCGGCAAAGGTCAGGTCACATTCCCGCAACAGCTCATGAATGGTGCTTTCAGGTTCGGTGAGGCCCATCACAGGCTTTGCATACGGCAGGTATTCGATCAGCTTGGTGGGCAGAAAAATCCCGCCATAGCCAGGAGTGTCGATGACGAGCAGCAGGTCGCTCCGGTCAATCATGTCCTGGCAGACCTGGTACGGCACTGAGGACACCAGCGAAACGATGTCATTCAGGCCCATCTTGTCCACCATTCCCTGATAGCGCGTGGTATCGTCACCGACGCAGCTCAGCTTCAGACGCCCGCTGAGCGGCATTCGCTGGTTGAGCAAAACCAGGGCGGCAAACAGGCTGTCTGGCTCACGCAAGGTCGGCGTGAACGACCCCGCATGCAGCGCCTGCAGCGGGCGTGTGCCCGCCCCTGTCAGAGGCATCGGCGCTTTGTCCAGCGGCGCATACCCATGCGGAATGACGTGAACCTTGTGCCTCGCCCATGAATGCGCGCACAAAATATGGTCTGCCAGCTTCGGGCTGACGGTGACAACGGCGTCCGCATCTCGAAAAATCCTGTTTTCCAGCTGCAGGACAAGCCACTTCTGAAAGCGGTTGTGATTCGGCGCAGTCAGCCAAGGATCGCTGAAATGAGCCACCCACGGCATGCCCGTTGCCCGCTTGAGAAACCAGCCCGCCACATTGCTGACATGCTTTGTGGCCCTTGAGTAAATGATGACTTTTCCCTTCTGCCCCCTCAGCCAGCGCTTCCCGGCCGGAACCGACGAAATCAGCCATAGCAAGAAAAACTCCGGAAGAACTTTGCGCATCGCCATCAAAATCAGCCGGCCCAGCCGCCGCCATTTTTTGACCAGCACAGCATCGTAGCTTGGCGTGCGGATGATCTCGACCTCGTCGGGCAGCCCCTCCAGCATGCCGAAATCAATGCTTTGGTGCATGTGCTCCGTGGTCGTCGTCAGCACCGAGACCTCCCAGCCCCGTGAGACAAGGTCAATCGTGTTCAGCCGCACGAGCGTTGATTCCGGCCCGAGGGTCGGAGGAAAATTATGCGAGACGAGAAGAATGCGAACGTTCGAAGGCATGCGGGAACGATAAAAAATGTTTCTGCTGATACTCCCCTGCCCTCTTGAACGCAAGAGGCTGAAATGCGACTGTGTATAAGTTGACCTTCTTCTGCACGGTCAGACTGTGCCCACTTGAGCTTCCAAATGCCCGCATCCGGTTTCAATCCATCTGCCAGACTCACCGTCTCGTGCATCCACGATCTGGATGGATGGAAGAAACTCGGGCCTGAATGGCAGGAGCTGCTGGAGAACAGCCCGGCAAATGGCGTCTTTCTGACCTGGCCGTGGCTCGATTCCTGGATGGAAGTCTATGGCGACGGCGGCGAATGGCTGGTGCTTACAGCGCGCGATGCCGAAGGCAGGCTGCTGGGAGTGGCCCCGATGATGCTCGATCGCAGTGCCGGCCGCGCGGGCCGCTGGATCAGACGCCTCATCCTGGTGGGGCAGAAAGCGGACACGGCCTCCGAATATCTCGACTGGATTTTACGCTTCGGACACGAGCAGGAAGTCGTGGCGGTGTTTTGCGACTTCCTTTTCACCACCAAAAGGAAGGCCTGGGATATGCTCTCCTTTGGAGCGATGCGCGGGGACTCCGCCACGATTCCGCTTTTGCAGCAGCAGCTCTCTCTGCGCGGTCAAACCATCCGCATCATCCCCACTTCCGCCGCCCCCTTTTTGCGCCTGCCTGACACCTGGCAAATTTTCCTGGACGGCCGCCGCGCCAAATTTCGCCAGCGCCTCAACAAGTTCCATCGCGACCATTCCACAGCCGTTCGTCTGGCCGGCCGTGACATGAGCGTGGCTGAGGGCATGGCCAAAATTCGTGTACTCAACGAACACCGCTGGGGAGAGAAACGGCAGAGCTTTCTTTCTGAACGCTACGTGCGCTTCCATGACCGCGTCGCGGAGAGGCTGCACGCCAGCGGCCACTTGCTGCTGATCTTTTTGGAGGCGGACGGCATCATCATTGCTGGCCGCTATGACTTCGCCTATGGCGGAAAAGGCTGGAGCTTTCAGGGCGGCTGGCTGCCGGAATGGGAGAAAGAAAGCGCCGGGAAAGTGATGCTCGTGGAGATCATGCGCTGGTGCATCGAAAATGGCGTCAAGGAGTACGACTTCCTCGGAGGTGCGGCCAGCTACAAAAGCGACTGGAGCGAGGAGGAGCGTCAAATCGTGGACGTGCAGGCGGTCAATCCCGGCTCATGGCGCGGCAAAGCATATGCACTCCACAAGAAGCTTGCCGGGAAAAAGTCATGATCAGAGGCCTTTGCTGCGAAGGGAGCAAAACAGCTCATCCAAGGCGCCGTTAATCTCATCAATCTGATAACGGCGGCCTCTTTGCTTTGAAAGCTCAGACACTCCCCATTCTCCCGACTCCCAGCGGGCCAGCAGTCCCTGCAATGCATCCGCGATACTCTGTGGATTGTTTTGATCCGCAAATGACAGGTCGCATTCCTGCAGGAGCTGATGAATTGTGCTGCCCGGCTCGGCAAGCCCCAGAACTGGCTTTTGATGTGCCAGGTATTCAATCAGCTTGGTCGGCAAGAAAATCCCCCCCGTTCCCGGAGCGTCGATGACCAGAAGCAAATCGCTTTCAGCGATCATCTGCTGACACTTTTCATAGGGTACAACGGGCAGAAATTCAACGATGTCCTGCACCCCCAGCCGTTTCGCAACGCTTTGGAAGCAGCCAGTGTCGTCCCCGACCAGCGTGGTCGTCAGCCTGCCACGCAAGGCCTCCCGTTGATTGAGCAGGGCCAGACCTTCAAACAGCTTGTCCGGCTCACGGTACCCAGGATAAAAGCAGCCGGCATGGAGAATGCGCAAAGGCCGCGTGCCTGCCGCATGCTCCTGAGGAGCCAGATCCCGCGGGGCATAGCCGTGAGGTATGATATGCATCTTGTGCCGCGCAGACGGGTGGGCTTTCAGCAAATGCTCTCCGAGCCTGGCGCTCACAGTCACAATGGCATCGGCATCGCGGAAAATCCTTTTTTCCATCCGCCGCGCCGTCCATCTTTGAAAACGATTGATGGTGTGGTCCACCCAGGGGTCGCTCATGTGAGCAACCCATGGCAGTCCCGTGGCACGTTTCAGGTGCCAGCCCAGCACATTGCTCACATGCTTCGTCGCCCGCGAATAAATGATCACGTCACGGTTTTGCCTGAGCCACCGCCTGCCCGCCGGCAGCGCTGAAAACAGCCACAGCAGAAACACCTCCGGCAGGAGATACGAACGCAGCGCGAACATCAGAAGCTTGCCGAAACGTTGGAAACGTTTGTTGATCACCGCATCGTAGCTCGGCGTGCGAATGACTTCCAGATCGGCCGGCAGGCCCTGCAGCATTGCAAAGTCCTGGCTCTGATGCATGTGCTCAGTGGTCGTCGTCAGCACCGAAACCTGCCAGCCGCGCCTGCACAGATCGATGGTGTTGAGCCTCACCAGGGAAGATTCCGGCCCGAGGGTCGGAGGAAAATTATGGGACACCAATAACAGCTTTGCCAGACGTCGCGCCGAATGATCCACTTCAGGCAATTCCTTCATTGGCACTCAGAAGCTTGGACGGTTTCTTTTCTTGCGACGAAAAATATCCATGGCGATTCCGAATCCAGTTCATCCAAAGCAGCCTTCTTTCCCTTGGCACCCCACATGGAGACCACCTTGAAACCGAACCGCGTCAGTTGTGCTGCCTGCCGTTTTTTGTCGATATAATACAAGGGGGTCTTGTACTCGCTGCCGCTGTCGAGTCGCATGTCATACTCAGCAGCTTTGACCGCAAAGCGCTTGAAGCGCAGCCAGTTGACGATGCAACGGACATAGCCGGCTGCATTGGAGAACATGCGCCTGGGGTTCATGGAAACATCAAGGTTGCGGAGGCTGAAAACGCTCACCGTCACCCGGTCGCGGTTGTGGGATGAAAACACGAGCCAGCCTCCGGGCTTCAGCACCCGGTGCATCTCAGCCAGGGCTGTCAGCCGGCTCTCATGTGAAAGGCTGTCCAGTCCATTGAAGGAGAAAATCACCGTGTCAAACTCACCATCGGCATACGCCGAAAGATCCCTGGCATCAGTCACGCTCAGGTCGGCCTCAGGCAGACGTTTGCGGGCTGCTTCAATCATCTCCGCCGAATAATCCCCCCCGGCATAGCGTGCGGCTCGCGGCAGTAAAAAGCGTGTGGTCCGTCCTGCGCCAATGCCTATGTCCAGCACCTGCCTGCCATCCAGCGCCTCGTGCCCGTGCTCATCCAGAAAGGCCTGCTCGTCCGGCATGATGAAATCTTTGGTCGCATACCACTCGGCTATGGCCCGGCTTTGATAAAAGCGCTGGCTGAGAATATCGTTATTATTCGGCATAAAGCTTGGGAGGCAAAACGGGCATGAACCAAGTCATAGTTGCCTCTGACTACAGCGTTGCAACCCCAATGCCAGCAATCGACTTTTTTGATGCAAACAGTCCTGTCACACATTGCTTGATTGCACGGTCATCCCCCGGCCTGCAGGAGTCCGCGAACGGAAGCGTCCCCCAGGGCGAGATACTGCTTGAACTGCATCGCCCGCAGATCGTTGGTCATGCCCAGGCGGCGCAGCAAAAAGGGCTTGGCAGGCAAAGGGTTCAGTCCGCCGAGTGTGGTGATGGAGGAACGAAAGCTGCACTCCCGCAGAATTTGCTCGGATGTGTCGGAAAAGTCACCGGCGGCGCCGTTGGGATAGCAAAAATGATGGCAGGCGCAGCCGGTCTCACGTTCGATGCGCGCCCGCGATTCAGCCAGCTCAGCGCGGATCACGTCCGGTTGCGCACGACCCAAAATCACATGCGTATGCGTATGCGAGCCAAAGGTGATCAGCCCGCTTTGGCTCATTTCACGGATCTGGTCCCAGTTCAGCGCACGGTAAATCGTCGGCACATCATCGCGGTCTGCCCGGCCAAGGCGATGCCCCGTGTCCTCTTCCAGCTGGCTGACTGCTGCCAGAATCTCGGCCTGCGGACGCACCTTGAATTTGTCCTTGAACGCCACCAGATCACTCCTGCTTCTGCCCGCCTGATGCATCGCGTAATCCACCCGGTCCACCCAGATGGGAATTTTCTCATCCACAAACTCGGTGGCCAGATAGATGATCGCCGGCAGCCCATGTTGTTTTAGAATTGGAAAAGCCAGGTCATAATTCGAAGCAAACCCGTCATCAAAAGTGAGCACGGCGGGAAATGGGGGCAGCGGCTTTCCGCTTTGCAGGCATTCCACCATCTCGTCCATGGAGAGCACGTCATAGCTGGCCGCCAGATGCCTCACCAGTGATTCAAAGCGGTCCACGTTCAGATGCTTATACTGGCAGTTTTCCAGCCCATGGTGCTCCTGGTCAGTCAGCCCATGAAACATGAGCATTCGCAGCTCGCCACGGTGGCGCATACGCCCCCAACGATTAAACAAAGTGGCAGCAGTATCATGAAGCAACGGACGCAGACTCATCATTCCCTTGGTTGTGCAGCAGGTAACAAAACTTTACTTAATTTAGAATAGTCCAATCTTTACACCCGGAACAAGTCTCTTTTTTTTGCAAAGTGCTCATCTGGAACTTTGACAGGCGATGATCCGCCTGCTGTGTATGCTCATGGAGTTTCATGAGCTGTGCCGTGTGCTGACCGCCGACCAATACCGCTACGAAGCCGGGAGCGGATGGCGGGACTTCTGCCGCCAGTGGCTGAAGGAAAGCGGATTTCGCTTCACGGTTGTCATGCGGCTCTGCGCCTTTTTTCGCTCTCAGCCGCTCACCCGCTATGGCGTCTATCATCTATGTCTGTGGAAACATCGGCGCATGCAGGTGAAGTACGGTGCCTACATCGACTTTTCGACTCAGATCGGTGCCGGCCTGTATCTTGGGCATCTCAATTCCATTGTGATCAACACCCGCAGCAAAATGGGTGAAAACTGCACCCTGAGTCATGGCGTAACTCTCGGCCAGACTCATGAACGCAGCAAAAACCCCGGCGTGCCGGTCATTGGTGATCGTGTCTATCTCGGATGCGGCGCGAAAATTCTCGGAGGCATTCACATCGGCGACGATGCCGTCGTGGCTCCCAATGCGGTGGTGACGAAGAATGTCCAGCCAAGCGCCGTTGTGGGCGGGATCCCCGCGAAGATTTTATCCATGGAAGGTTCCCATGGATATGTCTCAAACATTGGCCCCGCCGGGCTTTGAAGCCCCGCTCCAGCGTCTTGCCCATGGCAGATGCTTCATGAGCTGGCTGCGCGCCTGGCGGTTCATCACCATCCAGGGAAAGCTCAGGGCAGCCACCAGACCGTAGCATGCTCCATAAAAAAGGACGCTGCCATAGTCCGGCTGGACCCTGTGATGCACGCTCCAGGCGAACAATCCGGGCAGCAGCATGCCTTTGAACCCTGACCACAGGACATGGCCGCACAGGTAGCCGGCCGCATTGATGCCGGTGCAGCGATGCACCAGCCATGACATGATCAACCCCCGGGACACAAACATCTCAATGCCGGAACCGAGGACAACACCCATCATCCCATATTTCAAACCGAGAACGATGCTCAGGCCCGCGCTGCAAAAACCGCCGATGAAACAAAGCGTGACGATCCATTGCGTCTTGCCCACCGTGTAAAAAAGATTGTAGGCGGGGTACTGCATGAAGTGCAGCGCATATGGCAGCGCGAGAATCCACAGCACCTGGTTTGCAGAGGCGAGCGAGTCGCCCACCCAACGCTGGAGAAACGGCCCGGACACAAAGACGACCCCCGCCATGGCCGCCGCGCTGAATCCAGAAGTGATGTGCGTGACTCGCAGATACTGGCTCTGCAGCTTTTCAGGCTCGCCTGCTCCATGCAGCTGGCCAAAGGCCGCCAGCAACTGCCCCCCGAACAGCGCATTGACCGCATCCTGGAGGATGGTGATCAAGCGCGTGCCGACGGAATAAGCTGGCAGAAAAGTCACCCCTTGCATCTGCGCGATGAGGAACGGATTGAGCTGCAGGCGCATGTTGTCACCGATGGAGCCTGCGATGATCGGCCGTGAATAGGCAAACAGTTCGCGACTCGTGTTGCGCAGCTCGTCCGCTGCGCACTCGGCAGCGTCAGCTCGCTCAAGATTTCTGGCAAAGAGAGCCTGCAGCAGCAGTTCCACGCATTCGGTTGCCGAATAGATGACCGCCACCTGGATGATGCCGCCTTCATGGGTAAGCACCCAGCACATAGCCACCGTCTGCAGCACCACGCGCGAAAGCGAGGCCACCGCCTGCAGATCATAGCGCACATGCGCGCGCAGGATGATCATGGGCAGCCGAAAATAGAACCGGGCGGTGATCGAGCACCCCGTGAGTCCGAGGGCAATGTAGAGCGGCGTGAGATCGCCGGACACCGATGCCAGCCAGGGAAGCAGAGGCATCGTCACAAACGTCAGCACCAGCACGACCACAGCCGCCCATCGGTAGAATTGTCGGCAAGCCATGAGAATGGCACCATGGCGGCCCTGATCGTTTTTCCCCAGCGCCAGGGCGAGGAAGCGGGTGGCGGAAAAACTCACTCCCATGTCGATCAGCAGGAAGTAACCGGCCACGGACATGACCAGCAGCCATGAGCCATAACCAGCCTCTCCAAGGTGCCTGATGAGCAAAGGCGTGGTAAAAAAGACCGCCAGAGTTTTGACGATGAGATCCAGCATGTTCATGCCGGAGCCGCGCAGAAGGTGTTTGCCCAGACTCATCTGCGGTTTGTGAGCTTAATCATCCACATCATGGGCTTTGCCTTCATGCAGCCGTGTGCAACCGGTTCAGGTGTGCTTTCATACGGGGATGTCCTGATGCCGGTCGGCCATCAATGCCAGCGGATCGCTTTTCAGCAGTCGCACTCCCCACTCGGCAAAAGGCCTGCCGCTGAGCAGAAGCATCTCTCCTGCCCCGGCAGATCCGCGCCGGGCCACTCCGGCCTCTTCCAAAGCCTGGCCCTGCTCGGCAAACCTGCGGCCAATGCCTTCCAGGTGCTGACGTACCATACGCGACTGCTGCTCGCCATTCCGGGAGATGATTTGAAATGTCTCCTCACCCGATCTCAACAAATGAGGAAATCCGCATTGTGCTTCGAGGGTATGAAAGGCGGTGTTGGAATCCAGCGTGGCGCCCAGCAGCAGTATCTGCCCGTCTTCCTCCAGCAGCTTCGCATAGGGAGTGCCAGTGCCGCAGGGTGTGTCGGCCGCTTCGTGGCCTTCGAGCAGGCGCTGCGTCGCAGGGCCCAGCGCAGCCACCGAATGAGTGGGGTGCAGGCTGCGTAGCACACCCGGCTGCTTGCGAAAAACCTCCGGCAGCACTCCGAGGCATCCGGGCAGCTCCTTCGCATCAAAGACACGGCAGCCTTTGTTCATCCACTCCCAGGTATGAGTCGGGATGATCAGCGTTCCCTGCGGTCCCAGGACATCGCGCAGAGCCCCTATCACCGCAGGAGCGCCACCCCAAACAAAACCCAGCTTTGACAGCGATGTATGCACCAGCAGCACGCCCCCTTCCCTCACTCCGATGCTGCGCAGATCACGCGCAAGCGAACTCCGCGTGACCCAGCGCTGAGTCAGTGCGCGGAGGACCTGCTTCACACTTTTTTTGACACGCTTCAGCATGGCAGTTGCTCGACGACTTTGCGTACGGCTGCGGCAATCTCACGAGCGTGCTGCGGCCGCGCATGATGGCTCCAGCCGATGAGCAGCATGCGGCGGTTGAACTCGATGAATCCGGGGAAATCTTCGATCTTCGGCGGCTCATACGGAAACGCCGTGAACGGGAAGCCGCTGGTGCCATACGTCTTCTGATGCTTGATGACGTCGTATTCAAAGAGCGCCTGCGGCAGGTAGTTCCTAAACAGCGGAAGCCCTTCCACCTGAAGCGCGGCAAAGACGTCCGTGGGCGTCACGCCCAGCTTCGCCTCATCCGTGGAAAAGGCATACACCCACCAAGAAGGCACCGTGCCGGCGGGATCAGGCGGCAGCACGACGCCGGGAATCTCACGCAGCAGCCGTGTGAGCTCGTCCGCGCTCTCGCGGCGTGAGCGGATGAAGCCCGGCAGCCTCCTGGCCTGCGCCAGCGCCACGGCGCCCTGCAGTTCGGTCATGCGGTAGTTCATGCCCAGGAAGTAGTGGTTGCGCCCGGAGCGCCCCGCTTTGCTGCGCAGCCAGCCTTTGTCTGAGAACAAGGCCGCACGCTCGGCGAGATCATCACGATTCGTCACCGTGATGCCGCCATCACCGCAGGTAATCTGCTTGGACTGCTGCAGGCTGAAGCAGCCGATGTCGCCGATGGTGCCCACTTTGCGCCCGTGATACTCGGCAGAGTGCGCCTGCGCGCAGTCCTCCACCACAGCGATGCCCAATGGCTTGAGCAAAGCCATGATGGGATCCAGATCCACGGGCCGCCCGAACAGATGTACCACGATGACGGCTTTGGTGCGCGGTGTGATCTTTGGCGCGATGGTCGCCGCAGTGAGGTTTCCCGTGGCAGGATCAATGTCCGCAAAAATGGGCAGGCAGTTGCACGCGAGGATCGGGATCACCGTGCCCATGTCTGACAGCGGCGTGGTGATAACCTCGTCTCCCGGATTCAGCCCCAGCGCGCCGACGGCCACATGAATGGCGGCGGTGCCGGAGGTGGACGCGACGGCATGCTTCGCGCCATACATCCGGGCAAACTCCGTCTGGCAGCGGTCCACCATGTCCCCTTCGGTGCAGCTCAGCTTGCGGGAGAGAATGACTTTCGTGAGGTTCACCAGCTCGGGTTTGCCAAAGGTCGGCGAGCAGTCAAAGGACACTCCGTTCGCGCGTGTGCCGCCATGCATGGCGAGCCGGCGCTCCGCAGGCAGAGCTTTGACCGCAGCCGAAGTGCTCACGGAAGGCAGCGGAGCCGGCAACGGCGCGTCAGGATACAATTCGGTGATGATGCATCCCTTGCTGGTCAGCGGCAGGCTCACAGGTGCGCCGAGCCGGCTCGATTCATACGCGGAAAGAGCCATCTCTGCGGAGATCGCCCCATGTTCGGCGGCTGCCAGATAGCTGGAAGTCTGCCCCTTCACCCAGCGGATGAACTCGCGAAACTGGACCAGATTGAAATCGAGGCGACCGCTCACCTGCTCGTGCTGAAGACTGCCCGTGCCAACGAAGCCGTCTGGTGTCAGTTCGGCACTGCCCTTGCTGCCTTTGATGGTGATGCCAAAGAAACCCGGAGCCGTCTCCCCGGTCACAAATGACAGCCGCGCTCCGCCTTCAAACACAATCTCTCCTTCAGAACTTTCCTCCATCGGCAGCCCCTGCCGGACCCCACCGTTCACACGCACGCAGTGGCATGATGTTTGCACAGGACGCTTGTCTCCAAGGATGAAACGCACGGCATCAAAGAGGTGCGGACCATTGTCAGCCAGGACACCTTTCACATGTCCCTGGATGCTTAGCTGCTCGCCAAACGCTCCCTGCTCCACCAGCTGACGCGCACGGGTGAACCACGGATTGAAGCGATACTGATGACCGACGGCCAGCTTGACACCATGCTGCTCGCAGACACGCATCATCTCCTCCATCTCCGCCACCTGCAGCGCCATCGGCTTTTCACAGAGGATGCCTTTGACTCCGGCCTCAGCGGCTGCACGCGTAATCTCCGCATGAGATTGCGGCCAGGTGCAGATGCTGATGACGTCGGGCTTGACCTCTTTCAAAAGGTCCCGGTAGTCGCGATAGGCCTTCAGGTACGTCTTGCGCCGCAAGGCTCCTGCCAGTGCGCCGGCATTGATGTCGCTGATGGCCACGACATTCGAGAGGCCGCACAGCTCGTATGAGTCGAGATGGTCAGGACCGATGCCGCCATAGCCAATGATGGCGGCGCGCAGCGGCGAACGAAACTGCGTGACCTTGCGGGTGGCGATGCGGCTGGCTTTGCCAATGATGCGTTGAACTAAGGATGCCATGAGAAAAGATGAATGGGAAAAGTGCGGCTCTAACACGCGGCATCAGGCCGCGGCGGTTGCAGTGGCTCCGCCGGTGGGCTTGCTGCCGTGGAAATTCCAGCCCTGGGTGTTGAGCCTCACCGTGTCAAACTGGTCCAGCCAGAGCAGCGGCACCTTGGTGAAAAAGCCAAACACCACCTTGGCCAGCAGCAGCAGAGGAGTCTTCAAAATCGCGGAAGCATTGCAGCGCTGAAGATAGCGCACCGTCCAATGAAGCTGGAAGGCCAGCATGACAAAATGCCCGCCCTGCGCCTCCTTTTTCACCACTTGCAGGCCCGCTTTTTCAAACAGCAGGGCCAGTCCGTAATGGGTGAAGTTGAAGTAATTCCACGGTTCATTGTGGATGGGTGAGGATTGCGGCGTGGTCAGGAACAGATGCCCGCCCGGCTTCAGGACGCGGGCCATTTCGGCGCAGACTTTTTCCGGATCCTGCACATGCTCCAGCACCTGCGTGGAAAGCACGATGTCATAGCTGCCCGCCTCAAATGGAAGAGCCGATACATCGCCCACGAAGTCCACCCCCTCCCCTGCACAAAAATCCAGGGTATGCAGTTCAGCTCCAGTCGCCAGAATCTCACCGCGCAGCGTTTGCTCCGGCAGACGGCCGGAGCCCGCGTCCAGCACTTTGACGCCTGCGCGCATCAGAGGCAGTGCCTCCGAGCGAACAAATTGAAGGATCGGATAGCGGTCCACTTGCAGCCGTTCGTGCCAGCGGGTTGGAAGGAAAAGTCGTCCGAGAGAAATCATGTTATTAGAGAGAAAAGAAGTCAGACATTGGAGGCGGCATGCTTCGGCTCCATGAAGAACCAGTCCTGAAGTCCTCGCCGGTCATCTTCAACCAAGGCGTCAATCTCACTGAAAAGAAGGTCACGAAGAAGCGGGTAGCGGGCATATTCCAGACCGGACGTGGTGAACTGCTCAATGCGATGAGTGGATTCAAACCTGCTGCGGATGAGCGGCGAGAGGCCGGCCTCGTGGCAGTCGTGCAGTTCCACAAAGATGTCGGCGTCACGCAGCCAGGGCACCTTGATCGGGTCGAGAACCTGCCGCTCGCCGGTGTCGATGTCCATCCATACCAGAATGCGGCCAGTGGGATTTAGCGCGGAGAGATCCGCAGCCGAGCAATGGCCACGCATCTCGATGCGTTCCCAAACCTGATTGACGCGGCAGAGATTGCGGCAAAAACGCGTGCCTTCCTCGTCTGCCTCAAAGGACACCACCTTCGCCGCAGGAAACAACTTGGCGAGCCCGGCGGTGTAAAAACCTTCCGCGGCACCCACGTTTGCAATGAGGTCATACTGTTTCGTCGCCACGATGCGCCGCACCAGTTCATGAACCTCATGCTCATAGGCGCCGATAATTTTTTCGAAACGGCAGGAAGCCCACTGATCCAGCGGCGGATAGCGCAGTCCCTCAAACGGCCCCTGGACCACGACGTCCCCATAGGTGCCCTCACGATAGAATTGCGATTCAAGACGGCGGCGTATGTTCCGCATTCTCTGATAATTCAGAAATCCCACCAGCCGATCCACAAATGCCAGCCTCATCAATGGCATGGTGACCCAATCTTCCAAATGGCGACGGAATTTTTTCATTGCACAAAATGACAGAGGCGGTGAAGAAAGCAGAGCACGATTAAGTTTTTACCTTCCACGAGAATCATGAATGAAGCAACCAACGAACGTCTGCAAAATGAGGTCGAATTTCATGCCTCGGTGGCTCATCGCGAACGCGAGGCGCTGATGAAGACCCCGGAAGACCTGGTGGAACGTTATCGCACCTGCAAACGTTGGCGTACTCACTACCCGGAATGCGTGGTGCGCCTCCTCACCCTTCAAAAGCCGCAGAACATTTGTGATTTTGGCTGCGGCAGCGGTGAAATGGCCTGCCGTCTCGGTCTTCTCGGCTATCGCGTGACAGGCATCGACGTCTCGCCGGATTTGATCAAGGTAGCGCGTGCACGCGCGGTGCTTGAGGGGGTGACAGAACGTGTGCAGTTTATTGTGGCGGATGCCGCCGCGGCTCCGTTGATCGATGGCACGTTTGACGTGGTGCTCGCGATGTCTGTGGTTCATCACATGCCGGCAGAAGAAGCGTTCGACGCCTTGGAACGGCTGCTGCGTCCGGGCGGCCGGATCGCCTTTCTAGAGCCCGTGGCTTATTCACGCACACTTCAATGGATGCGAAACCGCACACCGGTCGAAAAGGACGTGAGTCCGGACGAGCGACAGCTCAACGCCGAGGAAATCCGTCTTCTCGGCAAACGTTTTGTCATTGAGGAAATGTACCATTTTCACCTGCTGGCGCGGCTGCGCCGCCTGCTTCCTGAAGCCTTGTCTGGCTTGGGCGAACGGGTTCTGAGCCATCTTGATCATGCGTTGCTCCAGATCCCCGGGTTTTCACACTTTGCCGGTGTGGTCGCGATCCTCGCCCGGAAGCGAGATTGCTCCTCCTCCCCCCACAGGGTCAGCTTGGCAGCGACGTAGTGCGCCAGACCAGTGGGCAGCTGCCCAAACAGATACGAGGTTCCAAAAACACGCAGCATCCAAATTTCCCGAGCCCCATCACTGAAATCACTGCCTTCAATAGCTCCTAAGACGCGGATATTTTCACCGCCAGGCTAATAGATGCGGTTCAGGTGGGTTCTCTGGAGATCGGCGAGTTGCGTACGTAAGTAATGCGCTCTTTGCAGAGATTGCCCAGTAATACGGATCGACTTCGCGGTGGCCTTTGAAGTCGCTTTTTTTGCCAAAGGTGGTCGCCTGATAAATCGTGGGATGCAAAGCCAGTCTCGAAGACTTCGGCCTGCAGTTGCAGCGCCCAGGCACGGTAGGCGTCCTCCGCGCAGTTGGCTCCGCCTACGGCGACTGCGGGTTCCGTTTCAGCCAGCGGCCAGACGGACTT
>CANIZT010000068.1 GCA_947471905.1 Verrucomicrobiaceae bacterium | reverse complement strand
CTTACCTGGAAAACTCGCAACTTTCAGTTTCCTACCGGCCAGAATCCTCCATCCTGCACGCCCGTTTTCCGCCCCCATTTTTCCGTGAGCCAATCGCATCCCACTGACGACCTTCGCGTCGCTGAAATCCTCCCTCTCATTCAGCCAGCCCTGCTCATGCACGAGTTCAAGCTGGGAGAGCTTGAATCCGCCTTCATCGAAGACTCGCGCAAGCGTGCTGAGGCAATCTTGACGCTGAAGGACGATCGCCTGCTTGTGGTCGTCGGTCCTTGCTCGATCCACGACACAAAGTCCGCGCTCGAATACGCCCAGCACATCATTGAAGCACGGCAAAAATACGGAGCTGATCTCGAAATCGTCATGCGTGTCTATTTTGAAAAGCCACGCACCACTGTCGGCTGGAAGGGTTTTATTAACGATCCGCATCTCGATGGAACGTTCGACATCAACAGCGGCCTGCGTGGCGCGCGCGACCTGCTCATCAAGCTCACCAAGCGCGGCATTCCTGCTGGCACCGAGTTCCTCGACGTCATCACACCGCAGTACATTGCAGACGTCGTTGTCTGGGGCGCGATTGGTGCTCGCACCACCGAAAGTCAGGTGCATCGCCAGCTTGCGTCCGGTTTGTCCATGCCCGTCGGTTTCAAAAACGGTACCGACGGCGGCATCCAAGTCGCGCTTGATGCCATCGAAGCCGCCAAAGGCCAGCACTGCTTCCTTTCCGTCACCAAAGACGGTGTCGCTGCCATCGTGAACACCAAAGGCAACAATGCCTGTCACGTCATCCTGCGCGGCGGTAAAGGTGGCACGAATTTCGATGCGGCCTCAATCAAAACCGTCGCCGATCAGCTCACCGCTCGCGGCTTGCCCGCCAGCGTCATGGTTGATTGCAGCCACGGCAACAGCCTCAAGGACTACCGCAAGCAGCCCATCGCCTCCGCCTCCATCTCAGAACAAATCAGCGCTGGCAGCAAAGCTATCACCGGCGTCATGATCGAAAGCCATCTCGTCGAAGGTCGCCAGGACACTAAGTCCGGCCAACAGCTCACTTACGGTCAAAGCATCACTGACGCCTGCGTTTCCTGGGACGCCACCGCGCAGATGCTCGACGAACTCGCCGCCGCCGTGCGCGAGCGCCGCAAACAATGAACTTTACCCGTAACTGTCTCGGCAGCCTCGCCAAGTGCCGCATTCTCGTCATCGGTGACGTGATGCTCGATCACTTCATCTGGGGCCACGTCCGCCGCATCTCGCCGGAGGCACCGGTGCCGATCGTCGAGGTGACGAGGGAAGAATTCTATCCTGGTGGTGCCGCCAACGTCGCCCGTAATATCTCGCCCTTCTCGCCTCACACCCATCTCATGGGCCGCGTCGGCAAAGATATGGCCGCCGACAAGTTGCGCGCTCTCCTGATCGAAGACCAAGTCGATCCCGCTCCGCTGCTCATTCACGCAACACTCCCCACGATCTCCAAAGCTCGCGTCTCCGCCCGCCAGCAGCAGATCGTTCGCGTTGACCGCGAAAAATTATTGCCGCTGACCGACGACGAACTCGCCGAGATCGAGAAGCGCCTGCGCCAACTGGCACCGAATCTCGACGCCATCATTCTTGAGGACTACGGCAAAGGTTTTGTCACCACACCGCTCATGCAATTGGTCGCCAAGATCGCCACCGAGCACAAACTCATCGTCACCGTTGATCCATCCCCGCGCAATCCCCTGCCCTGGGCTGGAGTTTCGCTCGTGAAGCCGAACCGCCTCGAAGCCTTCGCCGCCGCTGGTCTTGAAGATCACTTGCTGCCCGGAGCTCCGCTCGACAACAAAGAACTCCTCGAAGTCGGCCGCGTCCTGCTCGCCAAATGGAATGTTGCCAGCGTCCTCGTTACCCTTGGCGAACACGGCATGATGCTTTTCGAACGTGACAAAGCTCCGCATCACATCCCCACGCGTGCGCGTGAAGTTTTCGATGTCTCCGGCGCAGGCGACACCGCCATCGCCCTGCTCACACTCGCCCTCGCAGCAGGCTTCACGCTTCAAGATGCCGCCGAAATCTCCAACCACGCCAGCGGCATCGTCGTCGGCAAGCTCGGCACCGCCACATTGACGCCCGATGAGCTCTTGGCAGCCTTCTCATAACATGAGCACCGATTTCCCATCCCTTTTCAAAACGCATCTCAGCGAGCATCAGGACGCCATCGCCAAGCTCAGTGCGATGAGCGATCAAATCGCCCCGCTGGCCGATGCGTGGCTCACCGCGTTGCGAAACGGCAAAAAAATCATCTTCTTTGGCAATGGTGGCAGCGCCGCCGATGCGCAGCATCTCGCCGCCGAACTCGTCGTGCGATATCGAATCAATCGCCCTGCTCTAGCCGGCCTCGCTTTGACCACTGATACCTCGATCCTCACCGCGCACAGCAACGACTTCGGTTACGACACCGTTTTCTCCCGTCAGATCGAAGCACTTGCCCAGCCCGGTGATGTCGTCCTCGGCATCTCAACCTCCGGCACCAGCAAAAACGTCCTCCTTGGCCTTCAAGCCGCCAATGCCTGTGGCTGCGTCACCATTGCCTTCACCGGAGAAAAAGGTGCGGATTGTGCCGTTGAAGCCCAACTGAGTTTCAAAGCTCCTTCGGGCATCACAGCGCGCGTTCAAGAATGCCATCTGCTCATTGGACATCTCCTCTGCGATGTCGCGGAGCAGAATTTCGCGGTCGATTGAGCCGTCAGCCCCACACAATGGGCCTTCAAATGTTTCTAAGTAGCTGCGGCGTGATTCTGCGCAATCCCGGCGTGCAGCCCGTACCCGCGTTGATGCGGCATACGGCATGGCATGTCGTTCGGCGGATGGCACCGTTGCCACTCGAGGTGATGCTCACGGACAGATCCAGACTGCTCCTCACCCGCCGTGAAGAGATGAACGGCAGTGTGGCATTGGTCTGGAGCCAGCGGCTGTATGATTACCACAACATGACGTTCCTAAGCGCCCTGCTGGAGGCGGATTTCGCCCGCGTGTGTTTCGATGTGGGAGCCAATGTGGGCATTTATTCTCTGCTTATGTCTGAAAAGGACTCTGTTACGGTTCACGCCTTTGAACCGCATCCAGCCACCCACGCTACGCTGGAGCGGATTCTTGGCTTTAATCACCGCTCCAACGCCCACGCCTGGAAGATTGCACTTTCAGACACCCCGGGCTCGTTGCGTTTTACAAACGACGACTACAGCACCGTGAACCAGGCGCTCGATTCAACGCAGGGCGAGGTTCCCAGCATCACAGTGCCAGCTGAAACGGGGCGGGATTTTTGCGAACGGCATCAGGTGATCCCGGAGATCATCAAGGTGGATACCGAAGGCTTTGAAACGCGGGTATTGCATGGATTTGGCAGCCTCCTGAGCAACACCCGGCTCATCTTTGTAGAAATGAACGCCCCCGCCGAAGAGGTGGCCGCCGCGCTACCATCGGAGGTGTTTGATGGCCCGTTTTATGTGGATCACACACGCAGGTTGCTGTGTCGACTGCGCCACAATCATGAAGACGCCGTTTTCGTCAACCGGATGGCCCTGAAAGATCTGAATTCACTTGGATACCGTGTCGAGACACCTCGCGAATGATCAAAAAACTCCAACGCAATGCCAGAAACGTGGCGTTCGCCCTCCGCGCAGGTGTGAAGCTTCGGGACAAGCTCACCCTCACATGGATGCTGATGAAGCACATCGCAGTGAATCGTGGATGGATGGGGTTTTCCGGCGAACCAACAACAATCACGGCTCAGCACGATGGGCGGACGTTCGCCGTTCAACTGCGTGACAACGCTACGGACATCATCATCTTCGAAGACATTTTTCAGCAGCGTTGCTATGAACTGCCGGAAACAGCATTCGCCAATATCGTCGATGCCGGTGCGAACATCGGTTTGGCCTCCCTTTACCTGTCACTCGCCCATCCGGGTGCCGACATTGTCAGCTTTGAGCCGGTCGAGCACGTGATGTGCAAACGCAACGCAGCGCATGTTTTTGATTTCGCTCTCGGCAAAACGCCGGGCATGGTCAACATCCTCATTGATCCCAACAACAGCGGGGGACACCGCTTGGAGATCTATGACAGTGATCCCGGCCTGCGAAGACTGGAGGTGTCCGTTCATCGTCTCGATCAACTCATCGCGGACGGAACAATCGCCGCGCCAGACCTGCTCAAGATCGATGCCGAAGGCGCAGAATGCGATATTCTCGAAGGCCTCGGCGAACACCTCAAGACCCTTCGTACACTTGTCGCCGAAACCCAGTCGCACGCGAATCACAAGTGGATCATTGAACGACTTCGGGCGGCAGGCTTCACCAGAATCGAAGAACGTATTCTGCATCCCGACGCATCGCTTCCCAGCGATGCGTTTTCGATCATCGTCGCCCAACGATAAAATGGCTGGCAAATTCATCCGCAGCTTTCAATGGCTGATTGGTTATCAGATGGTTCGACTCCTTGTGGGGTTCTTCCTCGGGACGTGGGTGGCACGTGAACTGGGGCCCGAGAATTTCGGTGTCCTCGCGACGGCCGCTGCCGCAGGGAGCATCGCCTACTGCTTCGTCGAACTGGGCATGCGACAGCTTGTTCTGCGTGAGATCGGGCGGCGCAGGCACAGTGGCGCCGTGGTGGCAGGCACGGTCTTTAAGTTATGGCTGGTTGCCGGACTCGTCGCATCGGCCTTGCTCGCGTGCTGGAACGTATGGAGTCAGGCGCTTCCCTGGGGTGTGTTCGTGGCAACCGCCGTCCCGATGTTACTGACCGCGATCTCGATTCACAACAACTGGGAGGAGGCGGAGGACCGTGCGTTTGTTGCGGCACGGAACAACATGGCAGGTTATTTGAGCGCCGCCGCCATGCGTGTCGTCTGCGTCATTTGGCTGCCGACGATGGTTGCCATAGCCTGGACATTTGCCTTGGAGACAATCATCGCGGGTGCGTTGGGCATGTGGATCAGCCATATGCGGGGTCGCGGGTACTGGCTCCGAGGTTGGGACCAGCGAATCGCTAAAGCGGTACTCTCGCGAGGTGCCTTGCTGGTGATCGGCCAGGCTGGGACACTACTTCTGCTACGCGCGGACACCGTGATGATCGAGCATATGCGCGGACGGCATGAAGCTGGCATCTATGGTGCGGCGGTACGCCTGAGTGAGTTGGTCTATTTACTGTCGCCAATGATCGTAACCATTCTGCTGCCGCGTCTATCCCTGCTGCTCAAAACGAAAGATGTGCCTCATTTTCGGGAGATGGCAGGACGCGGCAGCGATCTCATGGCCGTCGTCGGCGGGGCGTCAGCCTTGGGATTGATGCTGACTGGCCCATTTGCGATTCGCTTCCTCTTTGGCACTCCCTACGAAGCCTCAGTGCCAGTTCTTTTAGTGCACTGTCTCGGAGCCGTACCCTACTTTCAGATGGAGTGGCGATACGCCGTCATGGTTGCCGCAGATCGTCCGCAAATCACGGCCTGGTTGTCCTGGATGGCCGTCATTCTCAACATCTCATTGAACCTACTCTGGATACCGCATTATGGAGCCCTCGGCGCTGCATGGGCCACTTTGATCAGCTACAGCGTGTGCGGGATGGCAGCCACCTGGTTGATCGCCGACTTAAGGTGGTTTGCGATTAGGCAACTGCGCGCGATACTCGCCCCCTTTGACATGATCTACAGGCCAAGAAAGCACCTCGCCCTGTGGCAGCAAATGCTCGCCCGAAGCAGTGCCTTCACAGTATGACCATCTCTTCGATCACCTAAGGGTGTCATCGCGGACATTGCATATTTTTCAGGTCAGCCTCTTCACTGCATTACGGTATTAAAAAAACCTATTCTTGCTCTCATGAACAATAATCGCGGAACCAACGCTCTAGTCATGATGCTCGGCATCTGCTTCGGAATCTATGCGATCTTCTCAGTGATGCTCACGGAAGGAAACTCCATTAGCGAGCTGTGTCGCATGCTCATGGTGGGGGGATTTCTATTGTCCTTCCTGAATCCCAAGCTTGGCCTCATCCTCTTTCTGGCATCCTCTGGTTACATTGATCTGCTGAAGCGCTTGATGGTTGTCTCCGGGCGCATCACGCAGATGGATCTCTATTTTGTGCTCGGTATCCATCCGCTGATGATGGCGGGGCTTTGTGGCGGTGTGTTGGTGGACGGCTTTACTGGCAAGCAATCACTGAGTGGCTGGCACCTGCGGCGCTTGCTGGCGGCTGGCGCGATCATGGTGGTAGGCGGTCTCGCCGCTGGGCGAGAGAAAGGTTGGAGTCCATCGGCGATCGCACCCGAGATCGCCAACAACGCCTTTTACGCGGTGCTTCTCTTCGTCGTACCGGTGCTGCTGCCAAGATTGGAGGACATTCTTAAAACACTGCGCCTCATAATCATCGTGTATGCTCCCGTTGCTGTGTATGGCGTCATCCAGCAGATTATCGGCTTTCAAGACTTCGAGATCGAGTACCTCATGACGGGTCTCTCTATTGAAATCAAACAGCTCTATTCAGATGAGCTTCGGGCCTTCTCCACACTGAACTCACCTACAGCTCTTGGCTTTGCTAGCGCTGCATGTTTCACGTTTGCACTGCTGCTCGGCAGCTACCGTGATCAGCAGGCGGCACGTTTTCGTTTCTCTAGCCTGCATTCGATCCTACTGGCGCTTCTCTTCATCGCTGGCTGGCTCAGTTCCACTGCACGCTCGGCAGTAATCGTCATACCGGTGGCGTTGCTGGCACGTTACTGCTTCAGCAACGGCAAACGTACACGCATCTTTTACGCGACTACTGTCAGCTGCTTTCTACTGCTCGTGGCCTCCTCAGGTTGGATACTTGAAATTCTACCACAAGCGATGACAGCAATGTATGAGCTAGCCGGTGGGCAGGGTTTTGCAAATCAGATACTCCGCGTGGGCACCTATTACGAGCGGCTCATGGGTTTCCAAAATGTACTCATGAATCCTGCAGCTTACTCGCTTACAGGCATGGGTGCTGGCCGCAGCGGTGACTATGCGGATGAGTTCATGAATCACGATCCAATTAGCACGACCCTGGTGCATTATGGTGCGCCAGTGACACTGGCAATGATTATTGCGGTGGCATTGCTGCTGCGGCAGGCGCATCTCAGCGTGTTACGGTTGCCGCAGGGCGCATTGCGTAATACAGGCTGCCTTCTACTGAGCGTTCCGCTGGCCTACCTCGTCGCTTCCATGTTACAGGGTACTGTATTCTTTACCTTCCCACTGAATGCCATCACCTGGCTTTGCGTTGGCATGGTCGGTTCCCTTTCACAGCAGGCGAGTGAGACCGCTAAGTCTCCCAGAGCTACATCCGAGCCTACTCTTCCACCTGCCCAGCCGTATGAAGCCTATCCTATGATAGCTCGTCACCCTCAGCCATTGACCGGTCGGTGAAGCGCATTGCCATTCATCGCATCTGCGGCATTGGCGATGCCGTGCAGCTTACACCGCTGCTTCAGCAGATCCACCACGATTGCCCAGATGCGCACATCACCTGCTTCATCAGTGAAAATGCCGCTGCTGTGCTACAAGGATCCCCATGGATCGATGATCTCATTCCGCTATCACTAGCATCTGTCACGCCAACGGCACTTAATCCTCTGTTATGGCGAATGTGGCTCGAAGTAGCTTCAAGAGGCCGCTTTGATCTCTTTCTCGGTCTCGGCGCACGTTGGCGTGATTCACTTGGCGCTTTTTTTGTGCGTGCTAAACGGCGTGGTGGGCTCTCGACGAGTGCAACCTACCTCCCGCATCCTTTCGAGATCATCGAGCCGATCCCGAGGAATCCACACGAGGATCAAACGCATGCCAGCATGCACTACTTAGACCTCTGGACAAGCCTCACTGGCCATCCAGATCATGGATTCCGCACCGCTCTGCCGCACCTCGGCCATAACGATGCGACCTCCCGATGGAACCTCCCGGAGAAATACCTCTGTTTGGCCCCAGGAGCGGGAAACTGGCTCAATCCCGCCTGCAATAAACGGTGGCCTGCATCTCATTGGCAGCAGCTCATGAACCTTGTTATAGCATCTGGATACACGCCCGTGCTTCTCGGCACCCTTGGCGACTTCCCTGCGGACAAGCTCACCGCTGGTACCGTGTCACTGCTTGGAGACACCCGCATGGAAGAAACCGCCTGCGTGCTTCGACATTCACAAGGCTTTATTGGGCATGACTCAGGCCTGTTTCACATGGCTCTCGCGCTCGAAATACGTTCCGCAGCATTCTTCGGCCCCACACGTGAGGATCTCACCGGTCCCTTCCGTCATCCCAATGCCAAAATACTCCGCCACATGCTTCCCTGCTCCCCCTGCTGCAGTGCCACGTGCCAACTGCCAGATGGTGCCAGTCAAGCCATCGAAGGCACACCCATCTGTATGAGCCGCATCACACCCACCGATGCTTGGCAGCAGATTCAACGTTTCCTTAGCTCATGATCATTCTTCACCGGCTACTTCACACCTTCTGCCGCCTCTGGCCTCTGGAGAGGGGGCGTGACTTCATTATGCGCCACACCTTTGCCGGTTCCTTCGGTCGTTATATCGCCGCCTTTGGGCCATGGATAAGTGTGCGCGAAGGCTGGCGCATGAAAGCCAACATGGGTCATGACTACACCTCGCTTTCACTCAAACTTTACGGCGAATTGGAGCCTGTGACTGCAAGGTTTCTTCTTGCCCACATGAAGCATGATGGCCTCTTCCTCGATATTGGTGCCAACGCGGGCTATTTCTCGCTCCTCATCGCTCGGCACTTCCCTCAAGCTCGTGTCATCGCCTTCGAACCAAATCCGCCCATCGCGGACCTACTAGCCGCTTCCGTCATGGAAAATCATCTCGAAGAAAAAATCTCGCTTCACCGTCTCGCGATTTCCGACAAAGCAGCCAGCCTGCAATTCAGCGTTGATCCGGCCAATTCCGGCCACTCACGCCTGAGCCAGCAGCCTGATTTAAGCACCATTACCGTCGAGGCGGTGATCTTGGACGCGTGGTGGCCATCCAGGCAGACCGATAGACCAATCAGCTTGGTGAAAATCGATGTCGAAGGTGCAGAGCACGGCGTCCTCCGTGGCATGCGCCAGCTTCTTTTGACACACCGTCCTCCTCTCGTCGTCGAAGGTTACGACACTCACCTGAGAGAGTTCGGCGACTCGCTACCTGCCCTGCGCCAGTGGCTCGCCGATCTCGGCTACGGTGAAGTGCGTCCTTGGGATGGAAACCTTTATCTCCTGCACTCAGCCACCTGATGTCGGCTCGCACTTCCAAAGGCTGGGGTATAGCTATCACCGCACGAGCCACCTATCTGAAACCTTGGTACGAAGGCTTCGCCGCCGCCCAACCCTCAGGCTGGACCACACACATTCTGCTGCCAGAAGACACACCTCATGCTCACCCGCGTGAACTAACAACACCCGTGTATCCCAGCCTGCACCAGCATGAAATCCATGTCCGCAAACAAGAACGCAGCAACGACACCACTCCCGCCGCCACCCACTTTGGTCGCCAATTCACATGGATGCCGGATCGCGGCATGCTGCGCATACTCCGCAGCCTGAATCTCTACGGCTTCATCATACATGAGTTTTCGCCCTTCACGCTTGCCGCTTTGCTGCATGCTCGAATGCGCAGCCTTCCGGTCGTAAGCTTCAGCGATGTCGGTCGAGACAACGCTGCCTCCTTCCCTTTGAAAACAAGACTCTGGCATGCATTCTGGAGCCTCGCCATTGATGCACGCATGGCAGGCTGCCCCGCCGCACGCGTACCAGTCTCCGGCAGCAGGCTGGCCGCGATCGATTCGTTTCACGCAGTGGATTGTGCGGAGTTTGTGCCAAAGGCCAAACCACCTCAACAGCCCACCACCTTTGTGTTCTCCGGACAGCTCATTCAACGCAAGGGCCTCGACCTTTGGTTTCGGGCAGCCAGTCGACTTCGAGTCGAGGTCGGCGACATCTTTCGTCTCCGAGTGCTCGGCGGCGGTGATGAAGCATGGGCAAAGCGAAGCGCCAGTCAGGCAGGAATCGAGTCGCTCGTCGAATGGTGCGGCTTTTTGCAGCGGGATGCCATGAAAGAGGCTCTCGGCACGGCGGATGTGTTCGTGCTTCCAAGCCGGTTCGACAGCTATGCCGCCGTTGTGCATGAAGCAGCCTGCCTTGGACTGCCTCTGCTCGTCAGCCGCCACGCAGGCGCTGCCGAGGCCCTCGTGCGCGAGGGCGTCAACGGATTCACCATTGATCCGCAGGACACTGCCGCATTTGCTTCCCAAATGAAGCTATTCCTTGATCCGAACAGGCGCAGTTCGTTAGGGAATGCCGCCCGCGCCACTGGCGAAGCCTTTTGTGCTCGCCGCCGAGGCCGTGCCGTGTGGGAATGGATCACCCAACAATTTCCTCTCTAATGCCACGCTGTCTTCATCTCGCAGCCTCCAGATTTGAGCGTCTCTCACATGAGGCTACTTCACTCATCTGTCAGCCTGGCTGGACTCACCTCGGTGAGCCGCCGATCGACTGGGCAGCGGAAGTGCGTGAGCAGTTCCGCTTCGGCTGCTGGACCTCCGGGCTGCGCTTGTGGCTCGCCTCTATCTATCGCCGCTGGAAGCCACGCTACTCGGAAACGGAGCTTCAGCGCTTCCACTCTTCATGTGAATTCCGCGAGTTTTATTTCGAAGCCGGCAAGCACCTCGCTTTCGATGACAACGAGTTCGACTTTATCTTCAGCGAGCACTTCTTTGAGCATCTGTGGCTGCCTGACGCCATCGCGCTGCTGCGAGAGTGCCGCCGGATCCTGAAGCCCGGTGGCGTCATCCGCACTTGCGTGCCGGATGCGGATCTGCGTTCGTACGCGCCGCCAGAGATGTCCGGTTATCCGTCCTCACGCGTACCCTGGTCCCATCATCAGAAGCACCGCACGCGCTGGAGCATCTTCAGCCTGTCCGAAGCTCTGAAACTCGTCGGCCTCGAAGCACGACCAGTCATGTGGTGCGATGATCGCGGCTGTTTTCATCACAAAATGCCCTCGTGCGCCGGCCACCCCACCGCCGCGCTACTCGGCACGCTCGATTATTTCCGGCGGCTCCCCTCCCTCATCGTTGACGGAATCAGCCCGGCCGTTGGCTGACCCCCACTAGAGCTTGATTCAATGTTTGAAAAACTTACCAACGCCCTCAACGGGCTGCGTGCCATGACCTGTTTTGACAGGGTGATCTACACGCTCTGCCAGCGCCTGCTGGGACGGCGTCTGGGCTGGACGATCTATTCGAAAGGCCGGCTGAAGTTCCTGGTCGATCATCTCGCCGACGACCAAAACGGCACCCGTGACTGCCTTGTCAGCCCGATGTATCGTGAGTTGTTTGGGCAAATGCAGTTGCCGAGGCAGCTACGGCTGCTGGATCTGGGTGCCAATGGCGGCGGCTTTCCGCTGCTCTGCCTCGACCTGGGTTTTGAGCTCGCCGCGCTCACTTGTGTCGAGGCGAATCCGTTCACTCACACCCGGCTTTGCCTCAACATCCGACAAAACACAGGACTGCGGGCAAAAATTCTGAACATCGCGGTTGGCGGTCATCCGCGTGAGCTGAAACTTGCCTTTCCGGCGGGCGGCACCGCTTTTTCCATTTATGGCGCGGTGAACAGCCCGGCGGACGAGGAAGCGTGCATTCAAGTGCTCACGCTGGATGAAATCATGCGCCTAGGCTTCGATAAACAAGCGGTGGATCTCTGCAAAATGGACGTAGAGGGCGCGGAGTATGAAACCTTGCTCGACGGTCCCGCCGACAGCCTCAAACGCATTCACCATCTGATCATCGAAATCCACCCGGCGGAGTCCGCGAAGCAGGACGCTCTGCGCAGGAAGCTGGCGAGTGATGGTTTTGCGCATATCAAGACCTCCTCCACCTGCGCCGAGGTGCATTTGTTCTCCAATCGTCAGTGGCAGGAATCAACCTGAGGCCAGCCGCGCCTCGATCCGCCGATGCACCTCGTCCACACTCCAGCGACTCATGCAGGCCATCGGCTGCTGCTTGTTCTGGCAGGTGTTCACCGGATGCGTCAGAAGATCGCAGGGCTGACAGGCCAGTGTGGGATCGCGAAGCATGTCGAAGCCTTCCGCATGCCATGGCGGGTCCCAGTTGGGGGTCGAAGGGCCGTTGAAGATTGTCCCGCGCAGGCTGAGTGCGGCGGCGAGGTTCATGGGTCCCGAGTTGTTGCCAATAAAATACCTCGCGCCTGCCATCAATCTAACCAGTTCGTCAAGCGTGCCCGGCTTCACCCTCCGTACTTCAGCTTTCAGCGTCGTCTCTGCCTCCGCACCCTGCTCAAACCAAGTCACTGCATGCCGCGCCGACAGTCGGTTCGCCAGCTCGATGCAGCGCTCCAAAGGCCAGCGCTTGTAGGCTTGGCTTGCTCCCGCATGCATCACCACCGAACCATGCGCTTCACCGCCGAACGCGCTCAGATCAGGTGGCGGGCTTTGCTCCGGCAAAGCGGGCAGTTTCAAATGACACAGCAGCGCCTGGGCGATGCGCCAGTTGTGCATTGCCACATGCTCCGTGCCTTGCGGCGGTACCCCCAGGCTCAGCAGGCCGTTCAGCCTCACCCGGCGCGTCAGCGGCCCGGCGCTCACGCGGGTGCCGCTACTGCGCGCCAGCAGGTGCGCCACACTGCCCTGATCATCACCGAGCAGACATGCGTCCGCGTTGATTGACCGGATCTCGTGCCAAAGGTTCCACAGCTGTGAAGGATGCCGCCAAGCCTGATTGAAATCTGCCGTCGAATGTGTGCAAACCTCAACACTAGGGCAGCAAACTTCGTACAACCGTGAGGCCGTCGGACTCGTGAACACCACGATGCGCCAATCTGGGTGTGCTGCCACGAGCGACTGGATCACGGGTAGATACACGACGTTGTCGCCGAGTTGATTTACTTTGAAAACGAGCAGCGTCATGCTGGTGAACTCTACCATCGCCCGTGCTAGGCACGCAACGACTTGTGTCATGAGCGTGACTATGAACAAACGGCTGTGTCTGCTCGGCTTTGGCGACATCCTGCCCTGCTCCTTCCTCAAATCAAATTCATGAGCCGCTGGCGCACACAATCCTGGATCGCGCTGACACTGCTGGTGCTCAGCTTTGTGCTCCTACTGGCCGTCCATCCTTACGCCGCTGGCTACGGCCGCTTCCGGCACACGATACTTTCCGAGATGCTCATGCGCTGGAAAGACCCGACGTGGCAGCATGGTGCCCTGCTGCCTTTCATCGCCGGTTATTTGATCTGGGTGCGTCGCAATGAGGTTGCTCAATTTCCGGTGTCATCGAACCGTTGGGGCCTTATCCTCTTCGTGTTCGCGTTGTTCTTCTACTTTGCCGGATATCGCGCCAATAACTTCTACTGCGGCTATCTCGCCATCATGCTGCTGCTCGCAGGGTCATCGCTGTGGTTGGAAGGCACGCAGCGAAGTCGTGTCAGATTGTTTGCCTGGCTGATGCTCAGCTTCCTGTGGCCGTTACCGTTTCTGGAGGAAAGCATCGGCTACCAGATGCGCCTGATGATGGTGAAGACGACCGGCTTCGTGTTGAATGTCGTCGGCGTCAATTCTCTCGTCTCCGGCACAGCGCTGCAATCCATGCCAAACCTCGAATTTGGTCGGAAAGCGGGCGAATTGTTCAGCGTGGGTGTGGCAGGCCCGTGTTCAGGCATGCGTTCACTGTTTGCATTGCTCGTAGTCGGGGCGCTGTTCAGTTATTTCCGCCAGCGCGTGATGTGGCGTCGCGCAATGCTGTTCAGCACGATCATTCCCATCGCCATCATGGCAAACATGGTGCGCATCCTCGTGCTGATCTTCGCGGCGATGATCTTCGGCCAGCACTGGGCCATCGGTGATATGGAGAAAGAGGTTTCCACCTTTCACGAACTGACCGGCATCGTGGTATTTCTTGTAGCGCTGCTGTTGTTGCAATCCGCCTCATGGTTGCTGAATCGCCTCTGCAGCGGCCTTGGCTTCAAACGCTCACGCACCGTCACGCGGCAGGTCGTTTCCACCGTCTCATGATCTCCCGTGCCGTCATTCTCTTAGCGCTCTGTGGCATGACCGTTCTGCTTTGCCAGCTATCACCCCAGCCCAAAGGTGACGATGAAGTGGGCGTGTTGACCGAACTGCCGATGGTGGCAGGCAGCTTTGTTGGTAAAAGTGAAGATCCCAGTGAGCAAGAGCGCGCACTGCTTCCCACCGACACGATCATCGTGAAGCGCTCTTATCGCACACCGGGTCGGGCCGTGGAGAATACGGATCTCGCACAGGCATCCCTCGTCATCGCTGGCAGCGACAGCCGCAGCATCCATCGCCCCGAGGTCTGTCTTAATGGCCAGGGCTGGACCGTAGTCAGTTCAAGCGTGCGTCCGGTGAAGCTGCTTTCAGGACAGGTGTTGAACGTGCGTGATCTCGCTATCGAACGCGAGGTGTTGCTTGGTAATGGCACCAAGCTACCGCTGCGGGCGCATTATGTGTATTGGTTCGTCGGCGCCGATGTCAGCACGCCAAACAATCTGGATCGTCAGCTTCTAAGTTTCCGTGATAACGTGCTGCGCAATATCAACCACCGCTGGGCTTATCCATCGGTAATGGCTAGAGTGACGGACAACCTTACGCTACAGCAAAGTGGCGAACGCCTACGCAACGATGCCGAAACCATCGAAATGATTCTCTCACTTATCCGTAGTCTTGCTCCACACTTTCAGAAAAGCTTGATGCCGCACTCATGATTTCGAAGCTAATCGATCATCTCAAGCCTTTAACTCGCGTCGCCATTGCTTATTCAGGCGGCGTGGACAGCACACTCGTTCTGAAGGCATCGATTGATGCACTTGGCAGCGATAACGTCGTCGCGCTGCTCGCGGTGTCGCCCAGTTTGCCGCAGAGCGAGAAGGACGAAGCCATCGTGCTCGCTCAGCAGCTCGGCGCACGCCTTGAACTCCTACCCACCGAAGAAACCAGCGACCCGCAGTATCAAGCGAACGCCCCCAACCGCTGCTACTTCTGCAAAGATCACGTCTATCGAGCCTTACGCCAATTTGCGGAGCAAAACGACATCGCGCATGTGCTCGACGGCATGAACGCCGAAGACACACTCGATGTGCGTCCTGGCCGCGCAGCAGCCCGCGAACTCAAAATTCTCAGCCCACTGCACGATCTCGGCTTCAGCAAAAAGGACGTGCGTGCAGCGGCCAAAGCGCTCGGTTTGCCGAACTGGAACAAACCTGCCGCCGCCTGCCTCGCCTCCCGCGTGCCCTACGGCACCAGTGTGACACCAAAACTGCTCTTCCAAATCGAACGTGCGGAGGCTGCACTGTTTGATCTCGGTTTTCGTGAGCTACGCGTGCGTCATCATGGTGATGTCGCGCGTCTGGAAGTGCCCGAGGCCGACTTGCTAAGTGCCTTGCAGCAGCGTGATGAAATCACCGCTTCACTACGTTTGGTCGGTTACACCTACATCACGCTCGATCTCGCCGGATTGCGCACCGGCAGCATGAACGAAGTTCTCAAAGCCCGCTCCGCATGAACGAATCCAAACTCCGCGAGCTGCTGGCCCAAGTCAGCGAAGGCAAACTGCCGCCTGAACAGGCCTTGGAACTCCTGCGCACGCTACCCTTTGCCGAAGCCGGCCAGGTGCTCGCCGACACGCATCGCGTCATCCGCCAAGGCTTTCCCGAGGTCGTTTTTGCCGAAGGTAAAACGCTCACGCAAACCTCCGATGCCCTCACTGCTCTCGTCGCTGCGCATGGTGCCGCGCTGGCGACACGTGTCCCACCCGATATGGCCGAGCTGCTGCTCCAGCGTTTTACCACCGGCAGCTACGACAGCGTTTCTCGGCTGTATCGCATCGGTCAGATGGACGGCTCGTTTCAAACGACTCCCGTGGCCATCGTGTGCGCCGGAACCTCTGATTTGCCCATCGCAGAAGAAGCCGCGCAGACCTTGGAGTTTGCCGGAGCCACAGTGAACCGCATCACGGATGTCGGCGTCGCAGGTTTGCATCGTCTGCTGGCTCGCCTCGATGAATTGCGCAGTGCCAGCATCGTCATCGCCATCGCCGGTATGGAAGGCGCGCTGCCCAGCGTGCTCGGTGGCCTCGTCGCCGCTCCCGTCATCGCCGTACCAACGAGCGTTGGCTACGGTGCGAATCTCGGTGGCATCTCCGCACTTCTCACCAT
>CANIZT010000067.1 GCA_947471905.1 Verrucomicrobiaceae bacterium | reverse complement strand
GTTCGCCCGGTTGTTGGTGATGTTGTGTTCGCCGGTCAGATGCCAGCCGCCAAAACGATTCTCCAGCGGGATTTGATGGCCCTGCTCATCGCGGCGAAACGTTTCCAGGCTCGATCCTGCGCGTGAAACAAGCAGCGATTCCGCGATCAAGCCCGGCAAACGCCGTGTCGCATTGCCCGCGTGGCAGTTCATGCACTTCGTCGAGCGGCTTACATTTGGCACCGGCCCACCGGGACGCAGGCGATCGAAGACATAAAACATCGGGCCCATCTCTGGATCGGCGGCGATGATTTCCACCAGCCCTCCAGGCACCCAGCCGAGGTAGGTGTCTTCGTTGAAGTACAGCGCACGCGGATTGCGCGGATTGATGATCTCGCTTTGCAGCGAACTCGCGGAGAACACCATGATCTGCGAGGTGATCGGAATGTTCAGCGCCTCCAGCAGGCTGGTGAGGAAGGCCTTGTCGTTCGTGGTGTCGAGTTTCACCTCGCCCTTCTGGGCTTTCTCCTGGAGTTCGGCGAAGCGGTCCTTCGGCTTCCAATCGAGATAGGAATGCGGCGGGGCTTTGAAGTCGATCACGCGTGGTTCTTTGGTCTCCGCAGCCGGGGCGGCGGAGATCGTTAAAAACAACAGCATGATCAGGGAACGGGAACGCATCGTGCTCTATACGCTTGCCAAGTTACCCAAATCGCACCAGACAACCACCAAACATTCGTCATTCTGGCTTAGACACCTCTTACCATGCCCACCATTCAGCCCCGCCGCGCTGGCATCCTCATCCCCGTCTTCGCCCTTCGCACCCCGGACGATCTCGGCATCGGAGACATCGGTGGCGTGCGTCAGCTGATCGACTGGGCCGCTGACACTGGTATCGGCTTTGTGCAATTTCTGCCCATCAACGCCACTGGCAGCGACAGCAGCCCCTACAACGCCATCAGTTCCGTCGCGCTCGATTACCTCACGCTCGAACTCACGCCTGCCGCCATTCCCGAACTCGACGACAAATTCTACCGCACCATCACCGGTATCCTGCGTGCCGACCTGCTGCGCCACGGCTCGGTGAATTACCCCAAAGTGCGCCGTTTGAAAAACTCGCTGTTACGCCGTGCCTTCAGCCAGATCGAGAGCCACCCGCAGCGCCTCGCAGCGTTTGAAACCTTCTGTGAAAAGGAAGCCGGTTGGTTGGATGACTTCTGTCTCTTCAAAGTGCTCATGGACGAGCATGGGCATGAAGACTGGACGAATTGGCACGAAAACTTGAACACGGCAGCTAAAGCGCGTGCGTGGCGTGATGCGCAAGGCGACGAGATCGACCATCGCATCTTGTTTCATGCCTATGTGCAATGGCTCTGCTTCAGTCAGTGGAGCGAACTGCGTGCCTACGCGAACGGGAAGGGGATCAAGCTCATGGGCGACATTCCCTTTGGCATCTCATGGTGCAGCGCAGATGTGTTTTTCCAGCCTGAGCAGTTTGATCTCGAATGGTGCGGCGGCGCTCCGCCGGAGACCTACTTCAAGGACGACTACTTCGTGCAGCGCTGGGGCCAGAACTGGGGCATCCCGCATTATCGCTGGGATGTCATGGAGCGCGGCGGCTACCAGTGGTGGCGGCAGCGCACGCAGAAGCTCACCGAAATCTTCGACATCTTCCGCATCGACCACGTCCTCGGTTTCTACCGCATCTACAGCTTCCCGTGGCGGCCCGCACGCAACGCCGAGTTCTGCTATCTCAGCGACGACGAGGCCAAAGCACTCACCGGTGGTCGCCTGCCGCATTTCATCGAGAACGACGACGACACGCCCGAGCACAAGGCCGCCAACTGCGCGAATGGCGACAAATACCTGCGCATGATCCTCGATGCTGCCGCTGGCAAAACCGAAGTCGTTGCCGAGGATCTCGGCACCGTGCCTGATTACGTGCGTCCGCATCTGCTCAGCCTCGATATTCCCGGCTTCAAAGTCAGCCATTGGGAAGACGATGAGAATGGCCGTGTCGTTATGGGTAGCGCGTATGACAACTGCGCCTTCACCACCTACGCCACGCACGATCACGAGCCGATGAAGACGCACTGGGAGCATCGTCGTCGCGATTCACACAGTCCCGAGGAAGCCGACCGCGCTCTCGCCACCAAAGAACTCAGCGCTCTCGCAGATTTCTCCGGCCTGCGCTTCTCCGACAACGAATGGCCTGAATACGACACGCACATTCGCCGTGCCTTGGTTGAGGCCCTGCTCACCAGCAACGCCCGCTACGCCGCCTTCATGCTCACCGATCTCTTCGGCCTCGAAGACCGTTTCAATGTCCCCGGCATCGCCGCCGACAGCAACTGGAGCGCCCGCCTGCCCATGACGGTCGCCGAGATGCGCAACGCCGCGCCGTGGAAGGAAGAATGCGACTGGCTCAAGAAAGCGATCAAACTTACCAAGCGCTGACATGGGGCGCAACCACCTGCGCTCCGCCACGTTGAACTTCGCCATGCATCCACGCCTGTCGATTCTTCTGCTGTCATCTCTGTTCGTCACTCACTTCAGCCATGCCGCCGACTGGTCGCGCTTCCGCGGCCCCAATGGCAGTGGCATTGCGCCCGATGACAAACCGGTGCCGGTGGAATGGAGCGCCACGAAAAATCTCAAGTGGCAGGCGGCCTTGCCCGGTCCCGGTTCTTCGAGTCCCATCGTCGTTGGAGATCGCGTCTTCGTCACCTGCTGGAGCGGTTATGCCACGGATGGATCGGCTTCCGGTGAAATCGCCGCACTGAAGCGCCACCTCATCTGCATCGACCGCACCTCTGGCAAAATCCTCTGGGATCGCAGCGTGCCCGCAAAGCAGCCGGAGGATCAGTTCGGCGGCATGTTTGCGCAGAACGGCTACGCCAGCCACACGCCCGTCTCGGATGGCAGTAAGGTCTTCGCCTTCTTTAGCAGGTCTGGCGTTCACGCCTTTGATCTCGACGGCAAACCACTCTGGCAGGCCGATGTCGGCGACTGGTCGGACCGCAAAGGCTGGGGCACCGCCTCCAGTCCCATCCTGCATGGCGATGTCTTGATTGTTCCTGCCGTCGTTGAAGCGCAGGCGCTGTTTGGTTTCGACAAAAACACTGGCAAACAGCTCTGGAAAGCTCCCTCCGAAGGTTTCGCCAGCACCTGGGGCACGCCTGTCATCGCCAAGGGCGAGAACGGCGATGAAGTCGTCATCTCCGTCCCCGGCGAGGTCTGGGGCTTCAATCCTGCAACCGGCAAGCTGCGCTGGTATGCCACCGGCCTGCAGAGCGACTCCGTCTGCAACAGCGTCGTCACTGACGGCAGCACCATCTTCACCATGGGCGAGCGCGGCGGCGGCTCCGTCGCCATCAAGGCCGGTGGCAAAGGCAACGTCAGCGCCACGCACACGCTCTGGACCGGCGCCAACGGCTCCCGCATTGCCACGCCCGTCCTGTGGGAAGGCCGCCTCTACTGGATCAGCAGCTCTCTCGCGGTCTGTCGCGATGCCAAAACTGGCGCGGAGATCTACAACGAACGCATCGAGTCCAGCGGCGGTGGCAGCACCACGGCATCCGGCAATCAAGGTGGCTTCGGTGGCGGCGGCGGCGGACGCCGTGGCGGTGGCGGCGATTACTCCTCGCCCGTCGTGTCCAACGGCCATCTCTACCAAGTCACCCGCCGTGGCGAAGTCATCGTACTCAAGCTCGGCCCCAAGTTCGAACTCGTCGCCCGCAACCGCATCGACGGCGACACCGCCGACCACAGCGCCACTCCGGCGATCAGCAACGGCCAGCTCTTCCTCCGCTCCGCCAAGACGCTGTATTGCATTGGCGAGTGATTCGATCTTCGGAAGGGTAATGCTCCTTCGTTGCCCTATTACGGCAAGGCCGGAGTCTTGCCCTCCAGAATGGAGCGTGGGCTTTAGCCCGTGCCCTCCGCCGAAGGAAGAGCTCTTCCCCCCCCCTCGCCCTCAGGGGCCTTCCCCGAATGAGCCTGCGCCTTCCCCGAATGAGTCTGTGCTTTCCCCGAACGAGTCTGCGCTTTCCCCGAATGAGCCTGTGCCTTCCCCGAACGAGTCTGTGCTTTCCCCGAATCAGCCTGCGCTTTCCCTGAATGAGCCTGCGCTTTCCCTGAATGGGCCTGGGCTTTCCCAGAATGAGCCGGGGCCTTCCCTGAACGAGCCAACGATGGCAATCTCCAAGATCACCCTACTTCCCCGCCGGTTTCGGCTGCGCGTCGTATTCCTTCCAGAATTCCTCGGCGGTCTGGGCGGGGGTTATTATCAGGCCGACGCTGCGGGTCGAGAGGCGGCGCAGCTTGGGCAGGTGGCGCAGGGGCGTCGGGTCGAGCGGACCTGCGGGCAGGATGAGTTCCTCCAGCGCGGGACAGTCGGCCAGCGGGCGGAGGTCGGTGACAGCCGTCCGGGAAATCCGCAGGAAGCGCAGGGGCATCCCGCGCAAGGGGCCGAGATCGGCGAGCTTGGGAAGGTCATCACAGTCTAGCCGGGTGATCGGAAGTCTGGCCAGTGGTGTGAGATCGGTGACCGGCACTCGCACGAGGGTGAGATCCTCCAACCCGGGGCATTGCGCGAGCGGGCTGAGGTCGCTGACGGGGATCTCCCTGAGTGGCAAGACCTTCAACGGCGCGTCGGCCAGCGGGGCGAGACTGGATAAGCGGGAAGCACCGCGGATGATGAACGAGACCAGCGGCGCGCCTTTCAAGGGAGCCAGGTCGGCGATGGACGCGACATCCGTGCAATCGAGGTCGGTGAGCGGCATCCCGACCAGCGGGCTGAGATCACTCACGCCTGTCTTTTGAATATTCAGTTTGCGCAGCTTCATGCCGCGCAGCGGGGAAAGATCGGTGACGAGCGTTGCGCCAAGGTTAAGGCTCTCCAAGGGCATCCCGCGCAAGGGCGAAAGATCGCTCACCTTGGTGCGGCTGAGATTCAAATCCTTGAGCGGCAACCCGGCCAGGCGGCTCAGGTCGGTGATATTGGTCTTTTCCATATGAAGCTCCGAGACCGGCTGGCCTTGAAGCACGGAGAGATCACCGATGGCCAAGTCTTTGAGGTCAACCCAGAACGTGCCGTCGGGCCGGGCAGCGACTCTCAGGACACTTTTGTCGTTCCATCCGGGCTGCTTCTGATACTCGCGCAAGCGGGCGAGGAGGGCGGTCTTAGCGGTGGCGGCGTTCGGATCGATGAGCGCGGCGAGCGGGGCGCTTTCCACGAGGCGCTTCTGCGTGCGCAGCGCGGCGAGGAGCTGGCGCTGCTGCGCGAGATGCAAGGCCGCGCCGCCGCTTTCGCGCAGGAGCTTTTCGCAGAGGGCGAGGTTCAGCTTCGCCGACGCATCCGCCGGGCGCAGCGCGAGCACGCGGCGGTAGCCCTCCGCCGCCGGGGCGAGATGCTGCGCGGATTGCCGCAGATGCGCGCGGAAGAGGTGGTAGTCCGCATTCGCGTCGTCGAGCTGGATGGCGTAGCCGATCTTCTCGAGGGCGTCGTCGAGCTTGCCCTCCTCCAGCACGATTTTCGCCTGCGCGAAGAAGACGGGCGCGGTGCGGCGCAGGTCGGTGAGGGTGTGCTCCGCACGCCGACCCACGATGAAGGCCTGCGTGCCCAGCGTGCCACCGACCACAAGCACCGCCGCGATGCCGAACGCAGCGGCCTTGTTGCGCTTGATGAGCAGCTTCAACTGCGTCAGTGCGCCCGCATTCTCCGCACTGGTGGCAAAGCCGCCCTGATACTTCTCGATGTCCGCACTGAAGGCTGCAACGTTCTGATAGCGCTTCGTCTTGTCGAGTGTGAGCGCCTTCATCGCCACCGCCGAGAGCGCGGTTGGAACACGTCCGGCGGGAACATGCGGCAACGGCGTGATCTTCTTGGCTTCGAGCACTGCGCCCTTTGCGCTTGGCTTGCCTTTGCCGCTGGTGGTGGCACCAATGGTCGTGGGCGCGGTGATGTTCGCCCTCTGCACCTTCTCCAAGACTTCCCACACGTCCTTGCCCTCCACCGGCGGCCGCAGCGTGAGGATGCAGTAAAGAATGCCGCCGAGGGAGAAGACGTCGGAGCGTTCGTCGAGTTCGTTGACCTTCCCCATCGCCTGCTCGGGGCTCATGTAGTTCGGCGTGCCCATCACCGCGCCTTCCATCGTCGCGGTGAGGGAAGATGAAGACGCGGAGACTGGGAGAGGGGGAGACTGGGAGAGAGTGGGATCGGAAGTCTCCTTGTCTCCAAGTCTCCCGGTCTCCTCGTCCAACACTTTCGCAATGCCCCAGTCCATCACCAAGACCTCGCCGAACTCGCCCACCATGATGTTCTCCGGCTTCAGATCGCGGTGGATGATGTTGCTGGCATGCGCGAAGGCCAGCGCGTCGCACACCTTGCGGAAGACCGTGAGCAGGCGCTCGAGCGTGTAGTGCTCCAGCGCCTCTTTGTTCTCACGCCGCAGATCGTCGAGGATATCCTGCAGCGTGCGGCCCTTCACCAGCTTCATGGTGTAGTAGAGCGCGCCTTCGCTGTCGCGTCCGAGGTCGTAAACCGGCACGATGTTCGGATGCGCCAGCTTTCCCAGCACGGCGGCCTCCTGCACGAAGCGCTGCGTCTGCTCGGTGCTGGCGTTGGCATCGAGCATGACCTTCACTGCGATCTTGCGCCCCAGCTTGCAGTCATCGCCTTCCAGAATCGCCCCCATGCCGCCCTTGGCGATGCGTTTGCCAAAAACAAAGGGCACCGGTGAATCTGGATTGGCCCCCATCACCGCTACCTCGGAAGGAGGAGTTGCCACAGGCTTCGCCACAACGATGGTTTGGAAATCGTCGCCCATTGGCAAGCTTGGGGCATTGGGAGAAGGCGTGGGCTCAGTCATGGGCGCTGCGGGAACGGGCCGACTCTGACATGGGGAGATGGTTTGGCAATGAGAGGAACGGCCGAGCCCGCTTCACTGCTCCAGTCTCTTGGCCGATGGAGGATGGCGATTAGGGGCCCTTCTTCTTGGCGTCGTATTCCTTCCAAAACTCTGCGGTGGTCTTGTCGGGCCGGTAGCTGTCGATTGGATCTGGTTCGTAGCTCAGACGTTTGAGCTGGGACAGGTTGCGGAGGAACTCGATGTCTTTGGCATTTGGCGGGAGCGTCAACGCGGTCAGTTTCCGGCAATCCACGAGAGGCGAAAGATCGGTGATCTTCGTGCATCCTGCCAGACCCAGCATGGTGAGCGGCATCCCACGCAGTGGAGCCAGATTGGTCACCGTGGTCGAGTTAAGACGTAGTTGCTGGAGTGGCAGCTTCGCCAGAGGCTTCAAATCAGTCACCGCTGTGGAGGAAAGGTCCAGCTTGCTGACGGGTGGCGCCAGTTGAAGGACGGACAGATCGCTGAAATTCTTCACCCTGCCGAGATAAACCGACCATGTGCCGTCTTGCTCCTTCTCGAGATCGGAGGGCTTCAAGCCGCCGTCATAAAGCCGGGCCACCCGCGGGTCGGTGGCGTGGTCTGCCCAGAATGGTTTTGCGATGGTCTTGATGAGTTCGGGCAGGATGGCATTGGCTTTGGCCGTGTCACCCATCGCCTTATAGGAATTCGCCAGCACACTCGCCGTACCGACGGTGTTGCTGTTCTTCAGACCAAACAGCTTGCAGCTGAGCATCACGGCCTCCTCTTGCAGTTTGATCGCTTCCTCCCTCCGCCCGAATTCTTGGAGGATTTTGCCCATATTGTTCATGGCAAAGAGCGTGTCGGGATGGTCCGAGCCGAGCACTTTGCGGCGCAGCGCCAGCACCTCTTCGCGCATCTTGAGCCCCTCCGCCCCGTTGGTTTTGACCGAGAGGTAAAACATGGTCGTCAGCGTATCGGGGTGTTCGGGGCCGAGCACCTTGCGGCGCAGCGGCAGCAACTCTGCAAGCATCCGGCGGGTATCCCCCGGAGGGCCGAGCGATGGATCCCAAAAGATTGAAGGGGTGAGCGCCAGGTAATGCATGGTCGTGAGCGTGTCGGGGTGTTCGGGGCCGAGCACCTTGCGTCGCAACGCCAGCACCTCCTCGAACAAATGGAAGCCCTCCTTCCGAAGACCATTTCTCTGATAAACATCGGCGAGGAAATGCATGGTCGTGAGCGTATCGGGGTGCTCCGCACCCAAAACCTTGCGGCGCGATGCGAGCACCTCTTCAAGCATCGCGATCGCCTTCTTCCCTAGATCTGCTTTGTGGTATGAAAAGGCCAGGTAATGCATCGTGTTCAGCGTGTCGGGATGTTCCGGGCCGAGCACCTTGCGGCGCAGCGCCAGCACCGCTTCGCGCATTTTGAGCGCTTCATCCAAGTGTCCGGAGTGGTAGGTGGACTGCGCGAGGTTGTTCATCGCTGAGAGTGCGGCGGGGTCCTCCTGACCACGGTTAGCAACGTAGTGATCAAGCACCTCCTTCTGCAGCGGGATGGCCTCCCGATAGAGGCCGAGCGCTGCGTAAGTCCCAGCCAGCGTAGCTTGCAGAGCAGCGCGGCGTTCGGGTTGATCGACAAGATCCTTCTCCAGCTTCTTGGCAGCGGTGTCGAGCGTCTCGGCCACGGTGATGGTGCGTCCGTTGCGCGTCGGGTCCGGGCTTTGGAAGACCTCGGTGAGGAAAGTGGAGATGGCCTCGGCGTCCTGGCGCGCCTGATCCTTCGCGTCGCGCTGGGCGGCCACTTCGACCAGCGTGTCAGTGGCCCGCTTCTCCGCCTCGGTCGCGCGTTTTTCCTTCGCTTGCAGATGAAGCACAAACCACACGCCGAGCGCGGTGATGAGCAGCCATGCCGCCGCTGCGGTGGTGAAGATGCCCTTATTGCGCTTGATGAGGAGCGCGAGCTGCTTCGCCAGCCCCGCATTCTCCGCACTGGTGGCAAAGCCGGCCTGAAACTTCTCAATGTCCGCGCTGAAGGCGGCGATGTTTTGGTAGCGCTTCGCCTTGTCCAGAGTCAGAGCCTTCATCGCTACGGCTGACAAGGCATTCGGCACACGACCACCGGTAACATGCGGCAGCGGCGTCATCTTCTTGGCCTCCAGCACGGCCCCCTTCGCGGCGGCTTTGCCTTTACCGCTGGTGGTCGCGCCAAACATCGTAGGCGCGGTGATGTTCCCCGTCTGGACCTTCTCCAGCACCTCCCACACATCCTTGCCCTCGACTGGTGGCCGCAGCGTGAGGATGGCATACAAGATGCCGCCCAGCGAGAAGATGTCCGAGCGTGCATCCATCTCGTTGACCTTGCCCATCGCCTGCTCGGGACTCATGTAGTTCGGCGTCCCCATCACCGCGCCGTCCATCGTGGCGGTGAGAGATGCAGTAGAGGAGCGCGGAGACTTTTCTCCGCTGATTGGATCTGGAACAGAGCGGCCAGGAGTGACCGCGCTCCCTTCAACACCGAGTTCATTCAAGATCTTCGCAATGCCCCAGTCCATGACGAGAACCTCACCGAACTCGCCGACCATGATGTTCTCCGGCTTCAAATCGCGGTGAATGATCTGGTTGGCATGCGCAAAGGCCAGCGCATCGCACACCTTGCGGAAGATGGTAAGCAGGCGCTCCAGCGTGTAGTGCTCCAGTGCCTCTTTCTTCTCCTTGCGCAGATCGTCGAGGATGTGCTGCAGGGTGACGCCCTTCACCAGTTTCATCGTGTAGTAGAGCGCACCTTCCGAATCACGACCAATGTCATAGACCGGCACGATGTTCGGGTGGGCGAGCTTGCCCAGCACCGCGGCCTCCTGCACGAAGCGCTGCGTCTGCTCGGCGCTGGCGTTCGCATCGAGCATGACCTTCACCGCGATTTTGCGCCCGAGCTTGCAGTCGTCGCCTTCGAGAATCGCCCCCATACCGCCTTGGGCGATGCGGCGGCCAAACACGAAGGGCACAGCAGAATCGGGATTGGCCCCCATCACGGAGGCATCTGACGGCGGAGTTGTCTGAGTCGGCTTGGCGACAATGAGCGTTTGCAGATCGTCGGGGATCTCTGCGGAAGATGGGGAATGCGAATGGTCGGGCGCGGCCATGCGGCAGATGCTGAGACATGCGGCGTAGGAACGCAAGCTCGCAACAACGGACTACCGCCACTCATGCTTCGGATAACGACCGCGAAGCTGTGCTTTCACCGCTGGATAGCCCTCGCGCCAAAACCTGCCGATGTCTCCCGTCGTCTGAATTGGGCGCTGGGCGGGTGAAAGCAGGTGAACGGTCACACTGATACGGCCGGCGGCGACTTTGGGGTTTTCGTTGATGTCATACATGTGCTGGAGCACGGCACTGACACTTGGCGGCTGCTTTTCGTCATAGACGATGCGGGCAGTCTTGCCGTTTTTGAGGGCGTAACGTTCGGGGGCGTATTTTTCGAGCATGTCGCGCTGGGCGTGGCTGAGCCATTGATGCAGTGCGGGGATGACCTCGCGGTCTTTGAGCGCGCGATAGGTGGTGCAGCCGTGGCAGAGTTGCTCGATGAGGATGTGGCGGTCTTCTTCGCCGATGGGCGGGATTTCGAGATCGGGCATCCATTTGGAGAGGCAATTCACACGCGTGATCCACTGCTCGACCTTTTCGTTCCAAAGCGGCAGCTCCAAACGACCGGCGATGACTTCGGCGGCAAGAAGGCTGGCGGCCTGCGTTTCATCGGGATCACCGCGCTCCTTGCTGCTGAGCACGAGACTGCGGAAGCGCGTTTCTTCCATGTTCATGACGCGGCGGTTCACGCTGTCGTAATGCGCGCGCTTCCCCGTGGTTAGATCGCCGGGAAACATCTCTCGCAGCCAGTCTTCCTCGATGAGCGTGACGTTGTTGAGCTTCACCGTCAGAGCTTTGCCCTGCACTTCGACGATCTCGGAAGCGACGAGCAAGCGCGGGGCTTTGATGTGCGCGTCTTTGTCGAGATGCCCCGTGTATCCGCCTGCAAGCCGGTAAATGCGGCTGCCAGGGCTTGTTTCGACGCCCAGATGATCACTGAAGGCTGCGAGCAAGGTTTTGGCGAGCGCTTGAGGTGCAGCGACTTCATCGTTGATGCTCAATCCCACACGTTTTGCCAATTGGATGAACTGATCGGCACTGCGCGCTGCTTCACGCGATGCCATGGCGTGAATGCCATAACGTGCGCAGGCATCCGGTTCGAAGTTCATGGCCTCTGCACGTGCAAAAGCACGCAGCAACGCCTGAAACTCACTGAGGTCACCCTGCTCCCAAAAGTCCTCGTTCTTGTGTGAGGCGTTGTTTTTGCCCACGAGCAAAATGTCGCGCCCTTGGGCTGCTGCAGCGCATAACGAAGCCTCACGCAAACAACCCAACTCGGCGGCGGCGAGCATCATGCGCGCAAAACGTGGATGCAGCGGAAACTTGCTCATCTGGCGGCCCATGCCGGTGATTTGGCCGCTTAAATCGATGGCACCCAGATCATGCAGCAAGTTCTCCGCACGCGACATCGAAGCGGGTGTCGGTGATTCAAACCAATCGAAGGGCTCACGCGACAGCACGCGCAGTGCAAGCAGTGCTTCGCTCAAATCAAGCCGCTGCACTTCGGGCAACTCACTTTCAGGCCGCAGCAGGTGCTCGCGCTGCGTCCACAAGCGCACGGCGATGCCTGGGCCAAGTCGACCTGCTCGGCCAGCACGCTGCTCGGCGGAAGCGCGGCTGATTTTCTGCACGGTGAGCGTGTTGATGCCGCGACGTGCGTCGTAGTTCGCGGTTCGAGCTGTGCCGCCATCCACCACAGCCCGCACGCCTTCGATGGTGAGGGAGGTTTCGGCGACATTGGTGCTGACGATGATCTTGGGCTGCTCTCCGGGCGTGACGGCGGCGTCTTGGTCTTGTGGCGTCAATTCGCCATGCAACGGCACCACACGTCGGCCACGCGCAAAGCTGCGGCCCTGAATCGCCGCGATGGTTTTACGAATTTCGTGCCCGCCGGGCATGAAGACGAGCATGTCGCCGCTGAAGCCGGGTGAGTTGGCCAACTCTTCGCAAGCGCGTGCTGCTTGGTCCCAGATTGGCTCTGGGTAGCCGGTTTTGAGCTGAAGCGCGGCCTGATAGCGCACTTCGACGGGAAAGGTGCGGCCTTCGGATTCGAGCAGCTTGGATGGCTGCATGAACTCGACGAGCGGTCCGGGCACGAGCGTGGCGGACATGACGATGATCTTCAAATCGGGGCGTCGTGTGCGCTGAAGTTGCCGCGCGAAGGCGAGCACGAGATCGCCATCGAGATGCCGCTCATGGAATTCGTCGATGCAGATGCATCCAACGCGCTCCAGCAGCGGATCTTCAAGCATCTGGCGCAGCATGACGCCTTCCGTGACATAGCTGAGCCGTGTCTCGCGGCTCGTGACATTGTCAAAACGCACCTGATAGCCGACTTCGCCACCGAGTCGTGCATTTCGCTCACTCGCGACGCGTTGCGCCAACATTCGCGCAGCAATGCGGCGTGGTTGCAGGACGATGCAACGCTTGCCTTCGGCCAAGAAGCCCGAATCGAGCACGAACTGCGGGATCTGCGTCGATTTGCCGGAACCGGTGGGCGCTTTGATCAGCAGGTTCGGCAGCGCCGGATCGAGCAGAGCGGCGGTGAAGGTCTGGCGGAGTTCAAAGATCGGAAGCGGAGCGGACATGCGTGTGGAGCGCGCATCCATGACGCATTCTGCCCTCGGGTCGAATACTGATTCACAGAATCAAATCTCCGTGCCCGGCTCTGGCTCGCCTTTGAACGTGCCGGTGCCAACGAGTCGCTCAAAGATGGGACTGGCCATGAGCGTGGTGATGACGGCCATGATCGCCAGCATGGCAAAGATCTCGGCGGAGATGATGCCTTTTTGCAGACCGATGTTGATGATGATGAGTTCCATGAGTCCACGCGCATTCATGAGGACGCCGATGCCCATGGCTTCCTTATTCGAGATGCCCGAGGCACGCGCTGCGGCCCAGCAGGCCACGCCTTTGCCGAGAATGGCCGCCAAGAGCACTGCTCCGCAGAAGAGCCAGAGTGTGGGGCTATTGAGCAGGCCAAGACGCGTGTTCAGTCCGGAGAAGGTGAAGAACAGCGGCAGAATGAGTGCGACGGCCAATGGCTGCGTGCGCTCGATGAGTGTGCGGCTCACCACTCCGCGTGGCATGGCGCTGCCCATGACAAAGGCACCAAACACGGCATGCAGCTCGATGTAGTCCGTCCACCAAGATCCGAAGCACATCAGCGCCAGGAAGAAGGCGTACTCGCCATCACTGAGCTTGCCTCGAGCCTCGATGGCGGCGGCATATCGAGCGAGAATTGGACGAATGATCAAATGCGCGACGGCGACGTAAGCGATACCACCACCGATGCTCAGCATGGCATGCGACATGTCGCCATTGAAGCTAGCCAGCACGACGGCCAGCATGCCCCAGGCTGCCGCATCGTCGATGGCACCGGCACCGATGGCCACCGTGCCCATCGTGGTGCCTGCGAGTCCTTTGAAGTGAATGATGCGCGCCAGCATCGGGAATGCCGTGATGCACATGGATGCACCCATGAAGATCATGGCGTTCTGCATCGAGGTAGCCTTCGGGAAAAGCGCGGTGTGATTCCATAGCAACCAACCCAGACCTGCGCCGAGTAGAAACGGAGCCGCCATGCCGGCAAAGCTCACCGCCACGGAACTACCAAAGCGCTTGCGCACAATGTCGATGCGGAACTCAAGACCGACGATGAACATGTAAAGCGCCAAACCGAGCTGCGAGACCGGAAAGAGCACCTTCATCGAGTCTTTGGGGAATAAAGCCTCACTCCATGCCGGAGCGAGCATACCCAACAGTGAAGGCCCCAAGCACACACCTGCAATCATCTCCGCTACGACCTGTGGCTGGCCAAAGCGTGCGGCGATGATGCCGACGACACGGCAAATGATCAAGATGATGCCGAGTTGGAGGAAGAACTGGATGGCGAGTTGGAGATTGGTCATATTGGGTTCAATAATTGAGCGTGAGCATTAAATAGGCGAAGTCAGCATCGTCACTGGCACCTGTAGTGGCGAGATAAGCACCGGCAAAGAAGTGCGAGTAACCGAAGAGCATGTCGAGGTGCTGGGAGAGCTTGGTGTTGATGGTGAAGTCGAGTTCGCAGCCTGCGTGGCTGTTGGCGTTGGGATTGATGTTTCGCACACGCGTGGTGCCGTTGGCGCGATACCAGGCATCGCCCGTCGTAGCGAGCCAGAAGGAGTGGAAGTCGAGCGTGGTCTTCACCTTCGGGTGCGGTTGCGCGGCGAGTCGCAGAACGAGATTGTGCATGTTTTGCCACGAAAAAGTGTCCATGAAGCCATAGGGCGGATGATTCGTGGGAAAGAGATTCTGAAAGGTGTGCACGCGTCCATCATTCGGATCGCTGTCGCCACTGCCTGCGCTGTATTCCAGAGCGAGACGCGGTTTCCACGATGATTTGAGCCAGTTGTAGCCGCCTTCGAGATGGTAGGCATACGCGTTGAGCGGTTTGCCACTCAACTGCCCGGTCTGACCGACAAGCTCGACGGTATAATCCCACCCGGCGAGCTTGGTTGGATCGCCTTTGTGCCGCGTGCCGAGCGTGATGAAGTTCGAGGTGCCAGCGAGGTTTTCTTCGTGCAGATGGAAGGCGTAAAGATCGGTGGTCTGGAAAGGCAGGAAGTGGCTGCTGTAGTAAATGCCGCTGAAGAACTCATTCCGTGTCGCGGTGTTGTCCAGCCAGTCAGACACGTTGAATTGAGAACGTCGGACGCGCACGACGCTGGAAGTGAAGGCATCCAGCGACCAGGTCTTTGCCTTATAGTGAAACTTCACCGCGTCAAAGGTGCGGCTGAAGTTCAGCCACTCCAGCGGGCCGACGAGGCTTTCATCGCCATAGGCAAGCACCTGTCGGCCGATCTTCAGCGTCGTTTGATTTGCATGACCGAATTCAACACTAGCGAGCCGCAGATCAATGGCGTCGTCGCCCTCAGCACCATTTTGCAGTGGGATGTTGGCGCGTTTCGAGAAGGCTTCACGGACATCCTGCCCCTGCACGGCAAAGCGAATCCAGTCGGCAGGCTGCCATTCGACTCCGAGACGAATGCGCGTGAGCAGGTATGTGTCGTCCGTCACCGCACTGCGGCTGGAGTCGAAGTCATAGATGTTGTTGCGCATCTCGCCGCGGGTGCGGGCCTGGAAGTTCCACTTGAGCTGGTCGGTGATGCCCGTGGATGGCTCTGCCGCCATCGAACAGATGGAAAGCAGGCTGAAGGTGATGACGGCGCGAGTAAAATGCATCTGCGTTGCATTGTTTGGCGTAAGATCATCAGTAACAGAAATAGACTTTCGCTATGACTTCGATGCCGCTTCGGTATAAAGGTTGCTGATCATGGAACTGCGTCATCTGCGATATTTTCAAGCCGTAGCCGAGGAACTGAGCTTCTCGCGCGCAGCGCGGCGTCTGCGCATCGCGCAGCCTGCCTTGAGCCGTGCGGTGCAGGAAATGGAGCGCGAACTGGGCACCCAATTGATCGAGCGCGAGCGCCGATCACCACGGCTGACACCCGCAGGCGCGGTGCTGTTGCATGAGACGGGATTGATTCTGGAACGCCTCGAAGAATCGCTGCGCCGTGTGAAACGCACGGCGAGTGGCGAGGAGGGCGAGTTGCGACTCGGCTACATCGGGCCACCGACGCGGATGTTTCTGTCGCGGTTGTTGAAGGACTATCAAAAGCGCTTTCCACTTGTGACGGTGATCCTGGAAGAGAGAACACCGGAACGTGTGTGGGAAATGGTGTCAAAGGGTCGATTGTCGGTCGGTTTGACTCGTCCTGTGCTCGCGCATGAAGCGTTGGGATTGCAGACGCTGTTGCTGCGTGAAGAGAAATTCTGCGCTGCTGTGCCGAAGGATCATGCGTGGGCAAAGATGACATCGCTGCCGTGGAAAAAACTCGCCGGAGAATCGCTGGTCATTCTGGCGCGGCGGGAGGGTGCGGGTTCGCATGATGCCATCCATGCGGCGTGCGCGGAAGGCGGTTTCGCACCACGCGTGGCGCACACGCCGAGCCTCATTGGCACCATTTTGCAATACGTCGAGGCGGGTGCAGGCATCGGTGTGGTGCCGGAGAGCACGGTGAGCAAAAACATCGCGCTCATTCCCCTGAAACCACAGCAGACCATCCCGCTGGTGATGGTCTGGGCCAAGGAAGGTGAAGACCCCGCCGTGGCGGCATTCCGCGCCTTGGTGAAGGAGTGGCTGCGCGAAGGGAAGTTGTGGGCTTGAAATGCGTTGCACCTAGGGCGTGCAGGTGCTCCCTTCGCGCCCCTTCTCGCCGGTGGCAATCCAGTCATTCGGCCAACCCTCACACTACATCCACCAGCCATGTCCTCCGACCCCAAAGCATCCATCGCGCAAATGGAGAAAATCGTTTCCCTCTGCAAGCGCCGCGGCTTCATCTTTCAAAGCAGCGAGATCTACGGCGGCTGCGGCGGCGTGTGGGACTACGGCCCGCTCGGCGCGGAGCTGAAGCGCAACCTGCGCACCGCCTGGTGGAACACCATGACCCGCGAACGTGAGGAC
>CANIZT010000066.1 GCA_947471905.1 Verrucomicrobiaceae bacterium | reverse complement strand
GATCCCGTTTTGTATCTGACGAACCCGAATGGAGTCACTCGTGATCGCCAAGGAGCCGATGTGGCGGCGATCAATGCGATCAACAAGCAGCACGACGCCCTCGTCGATGATCCCGAGATCGCCACACGCATCGCGCAGTATGAAATGGCGTTTCAAATGCAGGCCAGCGTGCCCGATCTGATGGATGTGAGCGCTGAAGGAGCCAAAACACTCGAGCTCTACGGCTGCCAGCCCGGAGACGGCTCGTTTGCATCGAACTGCCTGCTAGCACGTCGTCTCGCGGAGCGTGGCACGCGTTTCATCCAGCTCTACCACAAAGACTGGGACCACCATGGCGGCGTGAAGGAAGGTGTGACACTCAAAGCGAAGGAAATTGACCGCGCTTGCATGGCGCTCATCACGGATCTCAAACAACGAGGCATGCTCGACGAGACGCTCATCGTCTGGGCCGGTGAATTTGGCCGCACGCCGATGTCCCAAGGTGGAAGTGGTCGTGATCATCACAACAAGGCGATGAGCGTGTGGATGGCCGGCGCTGGCATCCAGGGCGGCATCGTCCACGGAGCCACGGATGACCTCGGCTATGCCGCTGTGGAGAAAATCACCACCGTCCACGACATCCACGCCACGATGCTGCACCAGCTCGGCATCCAGCACGACGCCTTCAGCTTCAAGTTTCAGGGCTTGGATGCCAAACTCAGTGGCGTTGAAGGCGCGAAGGTGATCAGAGACATCTTAATGTGAGTCTCCACTTGGCTACTTTCGAAGCGAACGCGCCTTGTCAGTATACAAGACCATCGACAGGCTTAGGTGTTCCTTTTCGCCAATGGGGGTGCCAACGAGCGGGATGGGAATTCTAAATGGGAATTCTGGACTCGGCATGAAATCCTTGTCAAAGGCGAGCATGGGGCCACGCATGATGAGATCGCGCCATTCGGAATAGGGACCGGTGTAAACATCGGTGATGCGTTCTACTTTGGCGGAAACCGGTGTCATGATGATGCCCGCGAGTTTTGCACTGCGTTCTTCGGCCTGTGTTTTCATGCGTTCGTAGTCGGCACGCTGTACGGGCAGGTTGACGCAGGGGACATCAGCATACCAAGCGACGAAGGCGGGCGAGTCGGATATGAGAAATTCATTTTTCTCTGTGAGCAGACGAACGAGGAAGATACGCTCCGGCAGGAAAGGGGGCCAATGTGGTGGGATTTTGCCGCCCATGGTGAGGCCAAACTTCATCAGCACGGGTAGATTGACCGCTAGTGGCAATGCGGTGATGAAAAGCGCGGCGATGGGCGCACCCCAGCGTGCCATGAATTCGCCGCTGATTTGAAAACGCGACCACAGCACCACAAGCATCGCTGAGCCAAAGGAGGTCATGGCGGGCATGAGCACGATGTAGAGCGAGTTATCGTCGAGGTCTTTCTCTCCGAGTCCCAAAAGACCCAGGCCGAGTGCTACACAGGCGAATACAACTGCCAGCATCCTGAACGCCGAGGCGACATCCGCCTTGCGGAAACGATGGATGATTGCGATGAAGAAGAGCAGTGCAGGGACAACCAATCCAAGATGGGCATAGATTTGTGACAGCTGCGCCTGCCAGTTTAATCCGAGACGACGCAACAGATCGTCCACCTGAGTTGCCTGGACACTGGGCGTGAAATCACGAAGCAGTGAGTTATGCGAGACCGCCGAGGTTTGCGCCTGTAGCAGCGCTTTGACGCCGCCGAGCGGATCGCCGCAGAGCTGTGTATTCCACCAACCCCAGGCCACGAGAGTGAGCACTGGAAACAAAGCCACCACGATCACACCCGCTCGACCACGGGGCAGAAATGCCGCCATGCCAATGAGGAGGCCTAGAACGATCCACAAAGCCATCCAATGCGTGATTACCATGAGCGCACAAACCAACCCGAGCATGGCGAGGATGACCAATGAACTCCGATTTTCCACCGCACGCCCGGCTGCGGCGGCATACAAGCGGAACGTCATGGCAAACAAAGGTAGCAGCATCGCACGCGGTGCACCGCTGACCGTCATTTCCCACGCCGGTTCGCACACGAGCAGGGCGATGGCAGCAATGGCAGCAACTTGTTCATCAAACAGCCGCCTTGCAGCACCGTGCGTTAGAAAGATCGTCAGCAGATACCAGGTGATACCGAAGCAAGCGATCACACGATCCATAAAAAAAACGGCCCCACCTTGGATTGGGTCATATACCTGCCATGACTTTAGAAAACGGAACGCCACGGACCACAGCAGCGGTTGCAATGGTGGTTGCACCGTTTCCGGCATGGCGAGCGGTGTCGGCTTTTTCTCAGCCGCTTCCAACTGCGCCCATGCATATGGTTGTATTACAAGGGTTTGATACGATCCTGTGCGAGCAATCTGCCGCGCAAGCTGTGCTTGATTCATGCCATCCGCGCTGCTCAAGCCGCGAAATGTTACAAACACATGCAACAATGCCATGACGAGCGTGGCGGCATAAAACACCAGTCGTAGCAAAGCGCCGGGGCCGGAGGAGTTGGGGGACATGCGCGCTACATTCCACATGCAAGGCCTGCGTGCCAAGAACGATCTCGCGTTTACTGATGCGGCTCGAAGATCACGCTAGCACAGCCCGCATGGCCTTCCGTCCCAGAACACCGCCAATGCCAGCGAACGACCGGCTTCACGAAAGAACCTAATTCACCCTCAAGAATGCGGAACTGCCCGAGCAACTCGCCGCCATCGCGGACAACGAGTGAACGCGCCGCCACCTTGCCAGAAAGCATGCCTCCAGCCTCCAGCGTCACTGGCCCCTCGCACACGAAATCACCCGAAGCATGACCGGAAATCGAGATCGTTCTTGCCCGCACTTCTTGCAAAAACGTCACTTCACAGCCGCTGGATACATCGAGGCGGTCACAGACGACAGGATCGGCGATAAGCCCGTCCGTATCGATCGTACGCGAGGGCAATTCCAAGGTCTCCTGCTCGACATGGCGGAGTTTTTTCAGGCAGACCGGACACGAGGGCGTCGAATGATCGCCTGCGGTGGTGACGACGAACAGGAAGTCACTCTTGTCACCCGGCAGTGCACGCACCGCGGCATCCAAGCCAGCGGCATCCACGGCCTCGATGCGAAGTTCTTGGGCCGTGCGCAAGGCCGCAGGGCTGAAGCCTGAAGGCGCGATCAAAATGCCACGCGTGTCGCGAGCGGTGCACACTTCCTGCGCAAACCGCTGAACCGTCTCTGGCGTGGCACCCCATTCGTTCCACGGAGCAATTTTGACCATGGCTCGTCGTGGTTTCGCAGACTTTGGCTGTTCGATCATGCCAAAGTGGACCGCACCATTCGGCATCACCCGCGAACCCGCCAACTCGCAGCCTGCTACAGCGGCAATCGCTCGCGCCAATTCAGAAAGACGTGCCCAATCTAGGCTCGCAATTAACTCTGCTGACCACCCCGCCAATCGGTCCACCCCGCCACGATTTCGCAGCGTGAAACCAGCTTCTTCGAGTGTGACTAAAGGATCGAGCATGGGCTGGATAACTGGAAACTAGATACTGGTTGCTGGATGGCGAGTCATTGGCGGTAACAAAGCCGCACTCATCCAATAATCCAACACTCCATTCATCCAGTATCCAGAATCGTGCATCCAGTGATCCAGCTTGATGCATCTCCAAAACCCTGTTTCTTCCGCGCCTCATGTCGAAGGCCGCCAAATCAGAAGAAACCAAGTTTTTCCAGACCGGAACCGCCAAAGAACCCTTTGTGTTTGCGTCCGGTGACCAATTGCCCGGCATCACGGTGGCCTATGAGACTTACGGCAAGCTCAACGCCAGCCGCAGCAATGCTATTTTGCTATTCCACGCCTTATCTGGTAGCCAGCATGCAGCGGGCATCACCCGCGAAGTTGCCGGAACTGGTGAACGCTGGACCGAGGACATCCACACCGGCTGGTGGGATCTGTTCATCGGCCCAGACAAGGCGCTGGACACGAAACGCTACTTCATCATCTGCGGGAACTACCTCGGCGGCTGCTACGGCTCCAGCGGTCCGGCTTCGATCAATCCCGCCACCGGCAAACCCTACGGCAGCAGCTTTCCGCCCGTGCGCACCAGCGATGTCGTGGAGTCGCACCTCGCTTTGCTCGATCATTTCGGCATCAACAAGCTGCACGCCGTCATGGGTGCCTCAGTCGGCGGCCTGCTCGCGATCAATCTCGCCACGCTACACCCGGAACGCGTGAAACTCGTCATCCCCATCGCCAGCGGCTGCCGCACCACCGTTTTGACACGCCTCACGCTGTTCGAGCAGGTGCTCGCCATCGAAAACGATCCGCACTTCAAAGGCGGGGACTATTACGACGGTCAACCGCCTGAATACGGCCTCGCTCTCGCGCGCATGATCAGCCACAAAACCTTCGTGCATCTCGACGCCATCGAGCGCCGGGCGCGGCAGGATTTGAAGCACGGCGGCGACTCGCTCTCGTGGTATCGCGTACAGCATAACGTGGAGAGCTACATGCTCCACCAGGGTAAAAAATTCGTGAAGCGCTTCGATGCGAACACCTACCTGCGCATCGCTGATATGTGGCTGCGCTTCGACCCACTGCGCGATGCTGGCGTGTCGTCGTATGCCGAGTTGTTTGCTCGCAGCGCCGCCGCCGGGCAGCATTACCTCGTCTTCAGCATCGACAGCGACTTCTGCTTCTACCCCGAGGAGCAGGCCGAACTCGTCAGCCACCTCGAAAAAGCCGAGGTCTCGAATATGCACATCACCGTGCATTCCGACAAAGGCCACGACTCCTTCCTGCTCGAACCGCAGCTCTATACCCCGCATTTATCCTTCACCCTCGACGGCCGCTGGAACAAAAGCTCCGTTGATAGGCCTGTTCAGGAAGTCGAATAGAGTGCATCGCGAATACACGCCATGGAAATGCAGCTCACCTTTCTAGGCACCGGCACATCCGTCGGTATTCCGGTGATTGGCTGTGATTGCGCCGTGTGCCGCAGCACGGACCCGCATGACAAGCGGTTGCGCTGCTCGGTTTACATCAAGACGCCAGAGGCAGCTTGGGTCGTCGATACCGGGCCGGATTTCCGCATGCAGTGTCTGCGCGAAAATATCCGCAGTCTCGATGCCGCGATCTTCACGCATCCGCACATGGATCATCTGACCGGCTTCGATGATTTGCGACGTTTCACCGTCGAAAGCGATCATTTCATGCCGATCTATGGCACGCCGGAGTGCCTTTCCGTGCTGGAACGTATGTTCATCTATGCCTTCAACGGTGAGAACCGTTACCGTGGTTATCTCAAACCTTTCCCGAAACCGATTCACGGGCCGTTCCATCTTGGCGAAACGACCGTTACGCCACTTCCGGTTCAGCACGGTAAGGTTGAAACCATTGGTTTTCTTTTTTCACGCGGCGGGAAAAAACTCTGTGCTTACATTCCAGACTGCAAAACGTTGGCGCCGCAATCGATCGAGGCATTGCGTGGTGTCGATACACTCATCATTGATGCCTTGCGCCATACACCACACTCTACTCATATGAACTTTGAGGAAACATTGGCCGTGCAGCGTGAAATTCTGCCACGCCAAACCTGGTTCACTCACATTCAATGCGAAATCATGCACGCGGTCGAAGATCCCAAACTGCCAGCAGGTGTGAATATCGCCTACGATGGCCTCAAACTGGAATGGAAATGAGAATGTGGATTTCCAGCCTCCTTATTTTCGTGCTGACATTCCTCAGTACAAGCTTGCGCGCCCAAGCAATAGCTGACTGGGATGCTGCCGCTGAAACAGCCGTCGTTTTCAATCCTGACTATCCTGGCTCCGCCGAACTGGCTGCCTACTACGCCGAAAAGCGTCACATCCCCAAAGAGCGTCTCATCGGCCTGCGTTGCTCGCAGGAGGATTTCATGTCACGTAGCGAGTTCGACACATCACTGCGCCAGCCGTTACTCAAACTCTTCGAATCCAATCACTGGTGGGTCGCTGCGCCACCCACTTCGAGCAAACCGCACAAGGGTGAAAGCGTGATAACCCCCCAGTCCTCGCGGGTACGTGTGCTGGTGCTCATGCGTGGCGTGCCGTTTCAAATACGACGTGATGCACAGAACCCCAAACCGTCCGAGGAAGACGAGGCCAGTGTCGATTCTGAACTCACGGTGCTTGGTTTAAACCATCCACCCGTCAAAGGTGGCCTGCGTAATCCTTACTTCGAGCAGCAGTCACGATTTCCGAACTTCCCAAACTCCACCGGGTTCTTAGTGGTTGGCAGACTCGATGGCCCCGATGATAAAACGGTGAAACGGATGATCGACGACGCGATTCACGCTGAACAAAACGGACTGCTTGGCCGTGCTGTGATCGATCTCGCGCAAAAAACCGGCATGTATCAGGAGGGCGAGGAATGGCTCAAAAATAGTGCCGAATCGTTTCGTCGGGCCGGTATTCCCGTCTTCGTGGACCGCTCTGAGGCTGTGCTGCGTGATTATTGGCCGCTGCCCGACACCATACTCTATTTTGGTTGGTACACCGACCACATTGCTGGCGCACTCAGTTTACCTGCGTTTCAATTCAAGCGCGGTGCCATCGCTTGCCACCTGCATTCCTTCAGTGCCAGCATCATCCGTAGTCACGACAAAGCTTGGGTTGGCCCGCTGCTCTCCCACGGTGCCGCCGTAACGTTTGGTAACGTCTTTGAACCTTATCTCTCACTCACGCTGCACTTCGATATCTTCAACAAACGCCTGCTTGAAGGCTACACCGTCGGTGAAGCCGCTTGGAATGCTACTCCAGCGCTGTCATGGATGAATGTCGTTTTGGGCGATCCGCTTTATCGTCCCTATGGCAAAGGCCTCGGCGCGAAGCTTGGCAGCGGATCGGACCGCGATTACGCACTCTATCAAGGCATGGTCAAACGTCTGGCAGGAGAAACGGATGCCCAGATCAAGAATGCTCTCACGGAGCTTGCCGAAAAACGCGAAAGCCCACAGCTGCTTGAACTCACAGCCCTGCTTGCGGCGCTACAATCCAAACTGCCACAGGCCATTGATCTCTTCGAGCACGCCGGATTCGCTGCCCGGGAAGTATTTGATATGATCCGCCTGCAATTGTACCGCGCCGAAATGCTCCGCCGTGCTGACAAAGCCGATGAAGCCCGCAGACTGCTGCGTGAAGTGCTCAAAGATGACGCCTACAAGAATCAGACAGCCCGAGCTGCGGTTGAAGCCCTGCTTCAGGACATGGGCGGATAATTTTACCTCCTCATAGCAGAAACTGGGCATAATCGCAGTCTGTGCTAAAACTCTGTGTCCAATCCCCGTTTGAGCTAGGTCAACTTTCACCATCCACATCATGAAGACCACCACCACTGTTCTGTTGTCATTGTGCCTCACGCTTGCCGTGCAGTCCGAAATCCGCATCTGGAAAGACGCTTCCGGTGCCCATGAGATCAAAGCTGAACTCGTCGGTGTGCAGGGTGGCAAGGTCACCCTGAAACGTGAAAACGGCACGCTGATCACGCTGCCGGTATCCAGTTTGAGCAAGGCTGATCAAGCACTTCTCGGCGGTGGCAAGTCAGGGGCTACTGGTGCTGCAGGTGACTGGCCGCAGTGGCGCGGCCCGAACCGCGATGATGTCTCGAAAGAAACTGGTTTGATGAAGAAATGGCCCGCCGAAGGTCCGAAGCGTGCATGGGTGTTTGAAGACGCCGGCCTTGGCTACTCAGGTTTTGCCATTGTCGGCGGCAAACTTTACACCATGGGCTTGTATGACGCCGAGGAAAAGCTCATCTGCATCGACACCGCTTCTGGTAAAAAACTCTGGGAAGCACCTGTCGGACCCATTCTCAAGAATGGCTGGGGTGACGGCCCTCGCGCCACTCCCACTGTCGCCAATGGCATGGTTTATGCCACTGGTGGCAATGGTGATGTGATTTGTGCCGATGCTGCCACTGGAAAGAAAATATGGGAAAAGAGTCTCGTTAAAGATCTCGGAGGTAAACTACAAGGATGGGGCTATACCGAATCTCCACTCGTTGATGGTGAACTCGTCATCGTTACTCCTGGTGGTGCCAAAGGTGCCGTCGCTGGCTTAAATGCCAAGAGTGGCAAGGTGGAGTGGCAGACCACTGACGTGACGGAGAACGCGCAGTATTCCTCCGTGATCCCCATCGATCACAGCGGTCAGCGCGAGTATGTGCAACTGCTCATGAACAGCATCCTCGGCGTTTCCAAGGACGGCAAGGTGCTTTGGAAGGCCGACTTCCCGGGCAAGACCGCCGTTATCCCCACGCCGATCTACAATGACGGCCAGGTTTATGTGGCTGCCGGTTACGGCGTGGGCTGCAAGGCAGTGAAACTCGACGGCAGCACTGCCACCGAGGTGTATTCCAACACGAACATGGTCAACCACCACGGTGGCGTGATCCTGATCGACGGTCTGCTTTACGGTCACTCTGACAAAGGCGGCTGGACCTGCCAGGATTTCAAAACTGGCGCGATCGTATGGCAGGACAAAGGTATCGGCAAAGGTGCGGTCACCAGTGCCGATGGCATGCTCTACTGCCTGTCTGAAGACACCGGCACCGTGGCGCTGGTGGAAGTCTCAAAAAAAGGCTGGGAAGAAAAAGGCAACTTCAAACTCGAAGCCACCTCTTCGAACCGTAATCCAAAAGGTAAGATTTGGACTCACCCGGTCATTGCTGGCGGCAAACTCTACCTGCGTGATCAAGAGTTTATCTCCTGCTACGATGTGAAAGGCTGATGAAGCAGCGCGGCACACGTTTCGGAGGCAGGGCCGCATGGCTTTGCCTCTTCTTTTTTGCCGTCGCTTTCGTTAGTCTCTTTTATACCGGCATGCGGAGCGGCGGCCTAGCTCCTCAAAGCACCTGGAGGATGAACAACCCTGGATTTGCCAGTTTTTGGAAAGCATCTGACATCCCCGAGTCTGGTAAAGTCAGCTTCACTCCTGCTTGGCACATCAATGAGGGCGGCATCGAACTGCTACCCGGACAACCGATGACCGGCGCAACTTTTGACGCGAAGAAATGGAAGACCGCTCTCATTCCGGTCATGCGCTACGCCATCGAATACGAGGCTATGCGTGTCGCGGGGAATGACTTCTTCGGCACCGTGACCTTTCCGGTGAATGACTCGCATGTGTCTCTCGTTATCGGCGGCTGGGGCGGTACGCTCGTGGGCATCTCCTGCATCGACGACATGGATGCCAGCGAGAATACGACCACCGGCAATGCCTTCTTCAAAAACAACGAGTGGCACAAGGTGCGGATCGAAGTGCGTGATGATGATCTGCGAGCGTGGATCAACGGCAAGCTCTTCGTCAACGTGAGCACTAAGGGCCATAAGCTTGGCATGCGGCTAGGTGATATCGAAAAATGCGCACCTTTCGGCTTTGCCAGCTATGCAACGCACGCACGCATTCGCGATGTGATCATTCGTAAGCTGTAAAACCGGCAAGATTGGGTGCTTGACCTATGAATGCCACCCGATACTCTCCTATTCATGGCGACCGTGCATTTACAACGAGGGCAGATCATTTTCCGTGAAGGCGACAAATCTCAGGAGGCTTATTTCATCGTCTCCGGGCTCGTCGAAATCTCGATCAACACATCCCACGGGGTGCAGTCCCTCGCAAAAATGGGACCGGGAGAAATCTTTGGTGAGATGGGCATGATCATGGACCGTCCGCGTTCCGCTACCGCCAATGCATTGGAGGCCGCCACTGTCGAGACCATTGAAGATGACGAGTTCGAGCAACAGATCATCCAACGCCCCGACCGGCTGCACGTTTACCTGGCAACGCTGTTCGAACGCATTCGCAAGACCGATCTGCTGCTTTCCACGACCACCAACGCCACGGTGCCGCTTATTACCAAGGCTAAACCCGACAAGGAACCGGTTTACCGTGTGAAATTACGCTCGAACTACGTCGCAACGAGTGAGGGTCATCTGCCGGTGGAAAAAACCATCACCAAGCTCCCTTTCCGCATTGGTCGTGCCTATTTTGACACCGCGGTTTCCTCACTCGCACGCAATGATCTTTCCATTGAAGAGGAACATCCCTACCAACTCTCGCGCAACCACTGCGAGATCGACTACGAGCATGGTCACTTCGTCCTGCGGGATCGCGGCAGCAAGCTTGGCACCTGGCTGGATGGATATCATGTCTGCGTCGATGCTGGCTCGATCTCCTGTCCGCTCAAAGTCGGCGAAAACAAGCTCACCTTCGGCAATCAAGACAGCCCGCATCACTTCACGATCACGATTGAGGAGTTGCACTAAGCCTGCGCTTCACTTCATCGGCCCGATAGCCAAATCCAGGCCCGCTTAGCGTGCTCAAGTCCACGATACCGTTGCGGCGTTGGAACAATCCAGGGTGAATCTCCTGCTCCGGTAGTGAGGCATCTGGGTAGAACTGCATCGCGTTGCATTCCACACCTTGGATCGTGCCCGCGTGCGCGGCGAGACGCACATGCGGAATCATGGCGAGCATCGGGTTCGTCAAATCCTGCACCATGAGCGGCATACCGTGGGCTTTGGCCCAGCATAGGCTCAATAACGCGCCGGTTTGCGTTTTGCAGGTCTTCAAGGCTACGCCTGACCAGCCGAGGCGTCGGCCGAGGCGCACGAATTCCCAGTCGTGGGCACTTTCATCAAGGAACAGCGGCTTGCGGGCCGAAACGCTGCGAACATCGATTTGATGTGCCTCAAGATCATACGGGAAGGGCTGCTCCACATACAGGGTGCGGGCAAAAATCTCCGGCTCCTCAGCCAGCAGACGATCCAAGATGGCATTCACATAGGCTGCCTCCTTCACGGTGCAGTTAAAGTCGGCACTGAACCACGTCACGCCTCCGGCGAGGCCGATGCGGCCCACACGTTGCATGCGTTCGAAGTCCCACGCTGCGTCGGTGCCACGTAGTTTTACCTTGAGGCACTTCAAGCCATCTCGTTTGATCCAGTCCGCGAGTAGCAGCGGATGTTCGTCTTTCGGCTCCGTGCCATTTAAATCAGCAGCTTCGAGTGCATCCACACCGCCCACAAGATGCCAGACGGGAAGCTTCTTCGGTGCATTCATCACGAGGTAGTCCTGTGGGTAACGTCCAGCGAAACTGATGCCGCTGCCTTCTTCTGGTGTGATGAAGGCAGAAAGATCGCGGCTCATAAAGTCCGCGTTGTAAGTCGTATAGATATCGCAGTTGTGTAGGACGCCATACGCATCATGCACGGCAATGTCGAAGGCACTGAAGGCGACGAGTGAGCCAAGATAAGGCATCGCGTCGCCACCGGCTTGAGCATTGGCTTCCTTCAAGGTTGCTGCCAGCGGGTCATGCATGAAATCCTGGCCGATCTCCATCGGATGACCGCTCAATCCGCTTTCGACGAGTCGTTTGGCCAGCAGCGTGGAAAAATCCTGCATGCGCTGCGCCCGCACCGCCACGCTTAGCGTGCTGGGCCAGACCCAGGAAACACTGAGTGGCGTCTCACCCCAGCCTTGAGCCGTTTTGCCATGCTTGTCGGCCACGGTAACGCGCACTCGCAAGCAGACCACATTCGTGACCGTTTCTGGACCAAATTTCAAAGGCACTCGCATGGCTACGGGCAGGAAAAAAACTTCGGCTGCGGTGACACGGATATCGGTTTGCTTCGTGGTAGGCATTTCGCGTGAATCAGGATTTGGCTAGAGTGATTTCATACCCATAGATTTCACGGAAGAGATCACACTTCGAGTTGATGGCGATCTGCTCGACGGTGGTGTCATCGACACCTTGGGTCAGGACGTTGAGGCGTGCGCCTTCAGGACGGAGTTGTATGGATTTGATGCGCTGGGCGTGGCTGCGGTCGAGTGAATCCGCCAGACGCAGCAAGGCGGCGAGTTTGAGCACGATCATGCGCTCCTCGCGGGTGAGGTCGGAGAAGCTTGGATGATTCGGTTCAGGATTATAACGCCGATGATAGCGTGCAAGCAGCGCGACCATGACGCGATCCTGTGTGCTAAGGCCGAAGATTTCCGTGTTCAGCAGGATATAGAGGCTGTGCTTGTGGTGCTCACGCGGACTGATGAACATGCCGACTTCATGCAGTGTGGCGGCGACGCGGAGAACAAGTTCGTATTTGGAGTCGAGATTATGAAGGTGCTGTAGTTCACGGAAAAGCTGCTGGGCGAAATTGGCGACCTGATCGGCATGTTTGCGATCAGTTTTGTAGCGTGCGCCGATTTCGGATGCGGCTTGCATGACTTCCTCCTGGAAGATCGCCGTGCGTGAGCCCGAGGTCATCAAGTCGAGCATGAGTTCGAGTTGGAAGTCACCTTCAGGTACCCAGATTGAATCGTCACCGAATCGACGAGCGAGCGCGAGGTTCGTTTGCAACGCGGGCACGATGCCCTCACCGCCGGTGTAGTGAACGTGGAGTTCGCGCACGAGTTCGTCAGGTGTCAGGCGCGCGAGTTTGTCGGTGAAGGTGGAGAGATCCTCTTCACGCACGAGATGCGCACCATGGCGTGCCTTGCCGAGGCGTGGGGCGATGCTCTGGATCTCTGCGCCGATGGCGACGTGGTGGTCGATCTTCACGCCAGAATAATCTTGCGCGAGATGATCGACGACGCCGCGGATGTGTTCTTCGAGATGTAGCATCTGCTGCTGCGTTTCATCATCGGGCGTGGCGACGGCTTCGCGTGCTCGGAAGATGCCGAGGCGATAGTTGCTATAGGCGGCGAGACGCCCCTGCTGGAAGTAGATGGCACGCGTGTTGCCGGGACCGATGTGAGTAACGAAGGTGTTACCTTTGGCAAGCGTGGGGTTCTTTAGGAGCATGCGCTGTGCGATTTGATAGACGAGGCGCGTCATGTTGCCGTCATCAATCAAGCTGGGCGTGACGCCGCTGTGAACTTGGAGGCGATTGAGGAAAATTTCGTGGTTGGAGGCCTCGGCGAGAATGTTCGAAGTGAACAAACGCAACTGCGAGGGCGGGATGCCGTATTCGCGCACCGTTTGAAGATAATCGCGCAAGATGGCAGCTGCTTGATCAACCGTGCCACGAGTGATGCTGCCGGAACGGAAAGTGTCGCGTGCGACGGGTAGCGGCTTGTCGAGGCTCTCGATACGGATGAACTGGCCGCTGGCATCCTTCCTCCCGATGACGAGGGAGACAGACGCAGCACCCACATAGATGACGGCGTGTTCAGGCGGTGGAGTCGCGGGTGGTGCTGAAAATGGGGCGCTCATGCGTGATTATTTCTTCTCATTGCGCAACCAAGCCACGGCACCAGCGGCAACGGCCTGACCACCGAGTTTGGCAAGCGAGTAGCGGATGCCTTTGGCCAGTTCGGGGATGGCATAGCGATCGACTTCTTCTTTGAGCAGATTCAGGTATAGGCCGGGCAGTTCTTCGACAAGGCCACCGCCAAGCGTAATACGGTCAGGAGCGAGCAGATTGACGACGGTGGCAACGCCCATGCCGAGATAGCGGATGGAATTGCGGAACATGATCATCGCGGCGTCATCACCGCTTTTGAAAGCGTTGGCGAGTGCCTTGCTGCGAATGCTGCGGAGAGCGCCTTCGGTTTTTTTATCGAGTTCCGGCATCTGGCCGCGATAGCATGCCAACCCGGCCTGTGAGGCGAGTGCAAGGCGGCTGGTGAGGTCTTCGAGCGCTACAACGCCGAACACCGGGCTGCCGATATGTGTGCCGGGTACCAGTAAATTGCCAAGTTCCATCGCAGAAATAGCACGGCCCATCACAAGCTGGCCGTTATAGACAAAGCCTGAACCAACGCCAGTGCCAGGGAACACTCCGAGCAGTGAACGTGCGCCTTTGCCAGCACCGAGGGCATATTCGCCATACGTTCCTGCATCGACATCGTTTAACACAGCCACGGGTGCCTTGAAGATGGTTTGTAGCAGTTTGCGCAGTGCCATGTTCGGCCAACCGAGATTCGGGGCGAAGATGAGCGTGCCTTTCTCTGGATTCACGAGACCTGGGCAGCCGATGCCGATGCCTTGAATGCCCTTGGGATTCACTCCAGCCTCTTCAATGGCTTCATGGATGGCTTTGACGATTTTATTGCGACCTTTCGCTGCGCCTTCGGAGCCGTTGGTCGATTTACGTGCTGAGCCGAGAACGTTGTAGTTCGCATCGAGCACCGAGGCCATCATCTTCGTGCCGCCGAGATCGAAACCGATCCAGAAAGGCACGTTGCGGAGTTTCTTCGATGCTTTGATAGGCTTGGCTGCCGTCTTGGAAGCTTTTTTTGCGGGCATATGTTCGCAAGACACACGGGCTTGGCAGAGTCGGCAAGTGACATTCTGCCGGGCGGAGAAATCACTTCGCCCAATGCCGTGAGGCAAAGCTCATGTATTGCGTCCAGTCGAAGTCGGTGACGTCATGTTTGCCGGTGCGGATGTGGTAGCCGATGAAATCTCCAACGGGAGTGTCGATGACGGGCTGCTCATCGACAACGACGCCATTTTTACCAAAGAGGGCATAGACGGGGCTGGCGAATTTGCCGGAGAGGAACTCGCCCTTGGGGTCGGCCCACGTGTCTTCCACAGCACTGGCGATGTAGATGGGGCGTGGAGCAGCGAGGGCGATGAGCATGTGCATGTCGATGGGACAAGCGGCGGCGTTGTTGGCGTAGCTCGAATACTTCGGCGTGAACCAGTGTGGAAAAGCTACGGTGATGATGGCAGTGGTTTCACCGAAGTCGCGACGCATGAGGGCGGCACCGCCTTCGCCGGAATCGTTGGAAATGACAAAGCCAAAGCGTCCGTCCTGTACACCGGCCCAGAGCGATGTTTTGCCGAGACGGGAGTGCCCAATGACGGCGACATGCTTGGCATCGATTTGAGTATCAGTTTCAAGGTAATCGACGATGCGGCTGAGACCCCATGACCAGGCACCTATTGCTCCCCACTCGCCGTCTTTCCAAACAGTGTTCGCGCCATCCTTGCTGACAGCGGCGCGCAGGCCTTCCTTCCAGCCCTCGGCGTTGTCGGGTTCGATGTCGCCGTAATAAGCGGTGGCGACGGCGAAGCCGCGTTTGAGAATCATTTCGAGCGGCCAGCGGCTGCTTTCGGTGCCACGTGTAGCTTCAGTGGCGCGGTTGTTGACGATGTTTTTCTCTTTGTTATCGCGCTGCCAGCGGGTGTTGAGCGGGACATCCGTTTCTTGACTTACCGCATGATTACCGCCGAAGCTAAGGCCGACGAAGCAAGGCGCGGACTTGATGGCATTTGGCGTGTATAGCATCACATCCATGCCCGGCCAGGTGGGTCGATTCGGGAGCGAGATGTGGATGAATTTGCGTGTGGCGAGACCGCCGAGGGCGTCGGTCTTCGTGGCAGTAACTTCAAACTTGGGGTTGCCAATGTCGGTGGGTGTTTTGCCGAAGACGTGGTCTTCAAAGAGCTTCATGATCTCAGGGCGGCGCTTACTCGTCCAATCCTCGGCGGTGGTGAGTTTTAATTCGGGCAGGGGATCATTGCCGACTTTGGCTTCATCGTAGTTCACGCCTGGGCGCGGCGTTTGGGCATGAGCGATGGTTGCGAGGAATAGAATGAAGAGAGGGCGCATGGTTGGATGAATGGAACGCGATGGACTGGGCGAATTTAACTCCAAGTGAGCAGATAGCTCGACAGCAATCTTACTCTCTTCTCAACCTCCACTGCCGGACTATTTGATCGTGCCAATCACCTGCGCGACACGATCCATCTCCGCTTCAGTGTTGTAAAAATGCGGGCTGAAGCGCAGGAGTTGCTGCCCAGCGCGGTTGTGGCGCAGGGAAGGGGTGATGTGGTGCTCCGTGAGGTGCTTGGAGATGTCTTCGAGGGAGCGTCGCGGATGCTGGACGGTCGTAATGGCCGAGGCGTGGATGCTTTGCGGAGCAGGGCCAAGTAAGGTGAAGCCTTGCGGTTGTAATCCGGCGTGCAGGCGAGTTTTGAGCTTCAAGAGCTGTGCACTGATGGCGGGAAGGCCGATTTCCTGAATCAAGTCGATGCCGGCTTTCATGCCGAGGATGCCAGAAATATTTAGCGCTCCCGGTTCATAGCGGCGTCCGCCGCGTTCAAAGGTGATTTCTTCCTGTGCGATAAAGTTCGGGCTGCGCACATTCCATGAGCCAAGCAGGCTGGGTCGCAGCATGTCCTGCAATTCCTCACGCACATAAAAAATGCCCGCGCTCATCGGGCCAAGCATCCATTTGTGCGAGTCGGCGGAGAGGAAATCGACATGATCGACGCGAGTCTCGAAGGCGCCGACCGTTTGAATGGCATCAAGGCAGAACAGCACACCGCGTTCGCGCAGCATGCGGCCGATGCGGTCGATTTCGATGCGGTAGCCGCTTTGGAAATGGCAGGAAGCGAGCGCGACGAGTTTTGTTTTCGTTGTCAGCGCTGATTCGACGAGTTCGGTCGTGATTTCACCGAGCGAAGCGGGCTGGAGGCGTTTCAAGACGACGCCGTGGCGTTCGAGATCGCTCCACGGATAAACATTGGCGGGATAATCATCGAGATAGGTGACGACTTCATCTCCTGACTGCCATGGTAGGCCGTTG
>CANIZT010000065.1 GCA_947471905.1 Verrucomicrobiaceae bacterium | reverse complement strand
ATGTCCGTCTGCTGCGGCGGCATCCTCGGCCTCGGCGAGACCATCGACGACCGCCTGAAAATGCTGGAGGTCATCTCCAACTTCAATCCGCAGCCCGAAAGCATCCCGATCAACGCCCTCATGCCCATCAAAGGCACCCCGATGGGCGATAACGAAGTCATTGATGCCTTCGCCTTCGTCCGCATGATCGCCGTCACGCGCATCGCCGTGCCCAAGGCCAAAGTGCGCCTCAGCGCTGGCCGCACCAACCTGTCCAAGGAAGCCCAGGCCCTCGCCTACTTCGCCGGTGCCAATTCCATCTTCTACGGCGACAAACTCCTCACCACCGCCAATCCCCGCGCCAACGAGGACATGAAACTCCTCCGCGAACTCGGCCTCGCCCCTCTGGAGCCCAATCCCGGCCTAGAAGCCCCCGAATCCATGAACGGCGTGCCGCTCAGCCCATGCTGCGACCATTCCTGCGAGAAGGAAAAGGCGAGTGCGTGCTGCTAGCCAAAATTGATGCTGCGATGAGTCTCCGAGTGAAAGCCATCATCTCGGGGATTGCGATTGAGTTTTTGCTCATGGGTTTGTTTATTCCAATGCTCGGAGGTATTGGTCCACCTCTTTTGGCGACCATGCTGTATGTACTGCACTACCCTGGAACTTGGTTGATAGGGTCTTTCTCTTTCCTTCAGCTATCTGCATTGCAGGCAATCTTGCTCATCATCGTGATTTACTCAGCGATTTGGAGCTTTGTGATTTATGCGTTTTTGCGTTGGCGAAAGCGAAGCCGGTAAATCAAACCGTCATTACACCACCGCCTTCAACAGCCGCGACAGATACAAACTCGCGGTCTTCCCGACTTCGACGACTTCGGCGTGATGCAGCGTCTGTGGTCTTAAACCGGCGGCCCAGTTGGTGAGCATGGAGATGCCGGCGACTTCCATGCCGAGCGCGCGGGCTTGAATCGCCTCGGGCACGGTGGACATGCCGACGGCGTCGGCACCGATGGTGCGCAGCATGCGGATTTCCGCGGGTGTCTCATACTGCGGGCCGAGCAGCGCGGCATAAACGCCCGCGTGCAGCTTCACGCCGATCTCCACCGCCGCCGCGTGGAATTTTTCCGCCCACGCCCGCGAATAGACCTCGCTCATGTCATGGAAGTTCGGCCCGCCGAGAAGCGGCGTGGTGCCCTGGAGGTTGAGGTGATCCGTGATGAGCATCAAACCACCGACGTGGAAGTGCTCGTCGATCGCGCCCGCCGCATTGGTGAGCACGACGCGCTGCACACCGAGGCTGTACATGAAACGAATGCCCGCCGTGACTTCTGCTGCGCTGAGACCTTCATACAAATGCCGCCGCCCTTGCGCGATGAGGATCGGCCGGTCGTGATGATGTGCCAAAACAAAGCGCCCCGCATGTCCCGGCACCGTGGAAGCACTCAAACCGGGCACCTCGGCATACGGCACCTCGCATTCGACCCCAAAAGCCTCCGCTACGCCTCCAAGACCAGAACCAAGCACGATGGCCGTTTCGGGGCGGGCATTCTGAATTTGGGCGAGACTCATGGGACTATGTTCGAGCGGCAATGCGTTGCTTCAACTGCTGATGCAGTTCCTTCACCCTCGGCATCTCGACCCCGGCCGCCTTTGCTCGGTACAGTTTGGACAGCCAAGAAATGACCATGTTGCATTCCCCCTGCTCCCACCTTTGGTACGTGCCTTAACTTTGAACTGAAAGACACATCATGGGCGCACAATGGAAACAGAAATGGCGGGAAATGGCCGCAGACCAGAAGGGGAAGATAACCGGCAAGCTGGTGCGGGAAATCCAGGTGGCGGCGAAGCTGGGCGGGCCGCATCCTGAGTACAATGCGCGGCTGGCGGCCGCAGTGGCGATCGCGAAGAAGCAGAGCGTGACGCGGGATACCATTGAACGGGCAATAGCGAAGGGCTCGGGCACGGGACCGGATGCGGTGCAGTATGAAACGACCACTTATGAAGGCTTCACGCCGCACCGAGTGCCGGTGATCGTGGAATGCCTGACGGACAACAACAACCGTACGTCCTCAGACATCAAGGTGCTGTTCCGTGCAGGCAGCATGGGCAAGGTAGCGTGGATGTTTGATCACTGCGGTGTGATCGAGGCACATCATGCGGATAAGTCGCTGGACATCGAGGTCGCCGCGCTGGAAGCAGAAGCGGACAATGTGGAGCCGATGGAAGTCGAAGATGAAGAAGCGACGGGACACCTCGGTGCGCGATTCTTCTGCCAGATGACGAGCTTGGATGCAGTGACGAAGGCTTTGAAGGCGGCGGGTTGGCAGGTGACGACATCGGAGATGAGCTATGTGCCGAAGGAATTCCCGGAGCTGACGGATGAGCAGCGCGATGAGGTGACGACGTTTTTGCAGACGCTCGATGCGCATGATGATGTGCACCGGGTGTATGCGGCCCTGAAATGAAAACTGAACGCCCATGAGAGTTTTTGCCTGCCTTCTGCTTACAACGCTGCTGATCTGTGGCTGCGGAAAGAAGAAGGCTGTGCCACAGATAACGAAAGCGGCGGAGGCGGTCGTGGTGAAGCCGACTCTGATGACGGAGGCGGCGAAGCTGGGATTGGCAGAGCGTGTGCCCGTGGATGTGGAGTTTTGCGTGAGCAGCGTGCAGTGGAAGAAGCATGCGGAGGCGTTAAAGTCGTCTAACTGGTGGAGCCAACTCATGACGCTGCTGGAAGACAAGACGCCAGCGGCGAATGGAGTGACGAACGTGGCTATTGATGAGATATTCATCGCCTTCGGCCAAGGAAGCACGAAGAGCCTCACGCTGCTGCGACAGTTGAACGATCTTTACAACGAGACGGCGTATCGCGGCATGATGAGCGGTGGTGTGCTGGCGGGTTTGGGGACGAGTTTTGATGCAAAAATGCTGATGGAAGCGGCGGTGCGTGATCCAGCGGTGTTAGAGACACTGATTCTGCTGCTGGAACGATTTGAAATGCCACCGGTGATGATCGGCGTAGCATCGCCGGAGCCAGAGAAGGCGTTGAAGCTGGCGAGCGATCAAATGCATCTAGCGGAATGGCTTGGCGATGCGCCGCAGTCGCGCATCGTGACAACGCATGGGGAGAAGATCACGGTGAATGAGATCGCGATGAGCTCTGTTTTAACGTTGGAGCGGCGACAGGAATGGATGGCAGCGCTGATGAAGACGCTGCCGGAGATCACACCGGAAATGAAGGACCGCATCGCACGCGGGCTGGACGTGCTGGCACGCAAGAAGTGGGTACTGGCGCTGGGCTTGGGGAAAGAGCGTGCGTACGTGGCGGTAGCGAAATCGACAGAGCAAATCCGTCTGGCGAACTCGGTGGAGGATTCAATGCTGGCACGGCCGGAGATGCAGAAGCTCGATGCGGATGCATTGAAGACTCTAGGATTGATCGCATGCTGGGACGGGCCGTTTTTGGATGCACTCCAATCAGATCAGCCGTTTCAACCGATCATGCGCGGATTGTTAGATGGTCTGAAGTCCGAGAAGCTGTTTGCAGGCATGACGCGTGCACTGGAGCCGCAGATGGTGGAGCTAGCAGCGGCGGAACGGGCGTTTTACCATCGCGAGCACACGACTGGAGCTGCGGTGGCGTGGTGGGACGGAGGTTTGCAGGTGGATTGGACCGGTGGCATCGCCACGGCAAACTTGGATGCGCTAGCTAAGGTCTCGCAGTTCACACCGCTACTGGATGAGCCGGACGTGGTCTTTGGCCTGAGTGGTCATGGTTCAACGGCGGGCACAGGCAGGGCGTATTTTGAGGCGTGGATGCGTGCCGTTTACGCAGCCGCTCAGGAACTGGCGAAAGCAGGTGTGGGTGGTGCACCGTCGATGCAGATGCTGACGCTGATGAATCAATCGGTGCTGCCGAGTGTGATCGGTGTGTATGATGGCACGAAGACGATCTATCAGAAGGCACTTGGGAATGATGGAGCGTTGATTCTCGACATCGGCGGCAAGATGCCACTGCTACCGGGATTACCGCCAGGTGGTGAAGCCGTGCCGCTGCCACGCTTTGCGATGGCGCATGAGGTTAAGAACCGTGCCTTGATCGGTGTATCGTGGCAGAACATTGAAGAGGGCCTGCGGCAGGCGTTGATGGTGGTGCCAGCGCCAGATCCAATCAAGTTACCGAAGACGCTGACAAAGCGGTATGGCGAGGTAATGAGTTTCGCGTATGAACTGCCCGTTGGGTCAAATGATCTGCTGCCATGTGTGTCCCTGACAGAGAAGATTTTAGTGCTGGGTACATCACGGACCCATCAGATTCGAATTGCAGAGAGTCTCATGCAGTCGGGTCAAGCATTGGTGCCAACGGGGCTGCGGCTGAAAGTCAATTTCACAAGGATGCGGGAATTTTTGAAGGCCTTTGCGGCGGTGCGAGCACAGACTAGTGGTGCGGATGGCTTTAAGGTGGCGTTAAAATGGCTGGCACCGTTTGAGACGATGGATCTACGTTTGTGGAGCGAAGAAGGGCAGGGAAGAGGAACGTTGTCGTGGAAGATGCACGATGTGTTGAGCTATGATTGAGGCCGCTTGAACGTGGGGGAGCTTGTCCGTTGCTGTTCCTGTCTCATTAAGGAAAGCAGGCGATTACTTCGGTGAGACGATCGCAGGTTCGGACTGGGGTTGCCAGGTGAGTGACCCGTTTTCATCTTTGGTGTAAATCACCTGAACGGCTTTGCCTTTGGGGCCTTCGGGAAGAAGACGGCCTTCCGCGTCAAAGTTGGCGATGCGGGCACCTGTATAGCGGATCCAACCCTGGAGTGCGCCGGAATCGGAGTCGTAGCGATATACGTCACGCCATTGCTTCGGCGTGGTAAGGCGTGGACTGACGTAGGCGGGTGCGGTGGAACGCTCGAGGACGTCGGCGAAGAGGACTTGGCTCAGCAGTGTGAGATTGAGGCCACGCAGCATGTAGCGTTCTCCGAGGGAGAGTTGATCGGGCGGTGACATGGTGTCGATCTGACCAGAGGCCTGCTCAACAAGAACGCCCTGCATGATGAGACGATGTAACTCGGCGCGGATATCGGCAACGGCAGAGGCTTTGGGAGATGCTGCGGCCAGTGCATCAAGTTCACGCTGCGAACCGAGATAGAAAGAATGAAAACTGGCAATGGCATTCAACACTTTTTCGATGGTGCTGCGGACAGTGAGGTCCGATTTTTCAGCGATGCGTGTCTTTAGAGCGGTGCTGATGGCTTCACCGAGTTTGACGCGGAGTTTGGCAGCTTCGTCTTTGCGTTTTTCATCGCGTTCTGCGGCTGTGAGGGTCTCAAGCTGCGGGTTGAGCATGAGATACTGCTTTTGCAGGCCACTGCGTTCTGCTGGAGTGAGGATTTGATCCAGCAGGCGGCTGCGGAAGTTACTGTCCTTCAAGCTGAAGGCGAGAAGCGTTTTCACCCAGCGAGTATCCGTATCCGCAGAAGGCAGCCCAAAGTCGGGGTTGTGAGTTTGGTAATGAATTTCGGCGACGCGGCCGTGCTCGTCATAGAAGTGCATCTCGTTGGGCAACATGTAGAAGCTGATGATTGCTGGGGCGCTGATGCTGGAACCGTTGTCGGCAAAAATGCCGATGTCGATGCGATGGCTACGAATGCCGGTGGCCGTGATGACGGGCGGCTGCCAACGAACGCGAATGCGCATGACATTGCCGCCAGGTGCGGACTCGATGCGAACGAAACGCGGATCGCCTTGCAGCACGGTGACACGCATTTGCAGCAAAGCCTTGGTGAGATTGAGTGTCTTGTCGAAGCCGATGAGCATGCCGTGCTCGGCTTCATTACCACGCAGGATGCGAGCGATGGAGACGGGTGTGTCGGAAAGCTGCCAGGGATAGGAACCGGGCAGTTCGAAGAAATTTTTACCGGCTTCAAGCTTGGTTTCTTCGATGACTTGCAGCAGAACGAGCGGTGGAATTTTCTCCGGGGTCATTTCATGGGCAATTCGCACCATTTTTTCTTCGTCGATCTGCGCACCGTCGAAGACCACGGGGTGTGCTTTACCGGTGAAGTAGTCTTCCGGCGTTTGAACCATCTTGTTCGCACGATGAAAGATGGACTGCAGCGTCGGCATGAGCAGTTTTTTCTCGATGAGTACCTTCTGCGTGTCGGGAGGAAAGGCGGCCGTGGTGGATAGCAGCGCCTGCAAAAAAGGCTGGTCGGTGTAGGAGGAGCCTTGGGAGATCAGTAGACTCGGAGTGTTGAGTGGCAAGAGATCCCCAAACCCACCGCCGATACCGTTGGCACCTATGTCGTGGTCCTGATGTTCGGGGTAGATGAAAAGGTTGTTGGAGAGATACTGCTGAGCGAGAAAGCGATTCCCACCGGGATCCATCATGTAGAGCCGCGGCAGGCAGCCGAGTTGCTCGGCGGCAGAAGCCATGGAGCAATTGCCCAGGGTGGGTTGCGGACGAATCTGCGTGGCGGCACCTTTGTCGTTCTCCACCGCCTGATAAACCTGGAGCTGCGGATACTGTGCGGTGTTTAACGGTGAGTGTTGGCCATCGCGATTCTCATAGGTCATGGCTTTGAGGCCTGCCGCAGTGCCATTTACGAACCATTCATTGAGCATTTTGGCGACGTCGTCCGTTCGCGTGGTGACGGGTTGCGCAGAGACGATGCTGATGCCTAGCGTTAGGAACGCAAGGAGGCGCAGAGCAACCGTGGTCGTGAATGACACGCGGCATTGTCATGGCGACGTGCTGCTTGGCAAAGAGAATGTGCTATGCCAAAGATTTATCCTTCGGTCGATGCGAGCGGAAAACGCAGCTTGATCTCGGTGCCTTGATCCGTGTTGCCCTGGACAAAAAGCTGACCGCGCATCTGCTCTGCGAAGACGGCAAGGATTTTGAGGCCGAGGCCCGTGCCTTCCCCAGGATGAAACTCGGGAGACAGGCCGATTCCGTCGTCGTTGATGACGAGTTCGCCGCTGGAGTGCGTGTAATTCAGCGTGGCAGTGATCTGCCCGCGACGGCCATGTGGATAGGCGTGTTCGAGGCAGTTGGAGAGCGCCTCATTCAGTGTGAGGGCGAGCGGCATGAGCCATTCCTGCTGGATGGGGCCTTCCTGGATTTCCAATCTTACGGTGATCTGTTCCGTGGACAGTTCATAGCACTCACGCAGATGAGCAACGAGGTCGCGCGTGAAGTCGCTAAACGTGTCACCTTTTCCAAGCGCGACCTGATAGAGATGCTGGTGCAATGCGGCAATCGCGCGCACACGACTCTGGCTGGAACGCAGAGCGTCACGCGCATCCTGATCACTCACGCCATTGATCTGCATGTTGAGCAGGCTGGAAATGATCTGAAGGTGATTCTTGATGCGATGATGTGTCTCCGTGAGCAGAAGTTTTTCGCGTTCCAGATCGACGACAGGCCAGCGCTGGCTGGAAGGCGAAACGACTTGGAAAGCGAGCGGCACCGCTGCTTTCAAAGAGACCGGCTGAGTTTGCTGAGCCAGTGGTGGTGCCACTTGCTGATCGGAATGTGCGATGAGTTCAAAGCTGCCGTCATCGAGCATGCGGGCGCTGATTTTCACGACACCGCGTTTGCCATTGGCACCATAGAACGGCCTCTCTACGACGGTTTGCGGATTAGCGGCCTGCAGGCTTAGATCAGCAAAGAAGCCGGTGGAATCGGAGGGCTTAAAGAACTGATGCAGCGGGCGGCCGATGGCGATGGCTGCATCAAGTTCGAAGATTTGCTGAGCCTGCTCGGTCCATGCGCGAACACGGCCATTGGCATCCGTGGTGAGTAAGGCTGCCTGAGTTTGTGCGCTGGCTATTGGTGCTGTGATGCTCGGTGAAACCGGCACAATGCGAGGCGCAGTGGCAACAACATCGGGCGAAGTGACCTCTTGAAGGTAATGAATCGTGCAGTGCGTTTCGCCCAGTGCATCAGGCACGGCGGCGAGATGCAGGATGGCATTGGAGAAGGAGCCATCGACGCGTTTGATACGGACACCGAGCGCCTCGGCCTGTCTGCCGCTATGTTGCAGCTCACGCAATGCATCACGGCGAGCGGTGGCGCTGTCGGGATCGAGCCAGGCATCAAGCGGGAAGCGGCGGAGTTCGGACTTGGCTTGGCCGAGCAAGGCTTCGGCGTGCTGATTGACTTCAAATATGACGCCAGTCTTGTCCGTGAGGACGATGGCGATGGGGCTGCCCTGCAGTAGCGTGCGCAGCTTGGCCTCCATGCTGCGGAGCTGCTCTTCGTGCCGCGTGTGCTCGGTGGTGTCTTGAATGCTTACGAGCAGACCGCCGCAGGGTAACGCCGTAGGATGGAACTCGAGTTCTTTGAGCAGTCCGTCTGCAGTAGCGAGTGACACCGTGCGTGTAAGCTGACGACGCCAGACGCTTTCACGCCAAGCGAGCGTGACCTGTTCACGATGCTCGTCGGTGGGGCAAGCATGTGCGAGCCAACTTTCGACGTTTTGATCTTTTTCGAGCGGGCGGCCAAGCAGTTTTGCGAGGCGCTCGTTTTGAAACACCGGAGCGCCACGTTCATCCAGAACGAACACGCCGCAGGGAACACCTTCAAGATAGGTGCGCAGGCGTGTTTCACGTTTGCCGAACGTGTACTGTGCTTCTGTAAGAGTGCGTAGCTCCTGGCGGGCGCGTGAAAGTTCGTCTTCCATGCGCTGCAAAACAATGTCATTCGCTGCCGGGGCGGCCGCCACAGGAGCCAAGGGCAGCATTTGAGAGGTCGCGCGCGTCGCGTTTTCAGCAACTGCCTGCTGTGGAAGCCCCATGAGCATGAACAGGCGTAGTGAATCGCTGACACCCTTGTGCGCCAACGTGGAGACGAGCCAGCGCGAAGGTGTTGCGGGGTCCGGAGAAGAATTCGTTCGTGTCGTGATGCAACCGGATGCGTTGTCTTCACCAGCGGCAACTTTGGCAAGTGTTTCGAGCGTTTGCTGACGCAGTGCGCTGAAGTCACGGCCTTCCCCAAAGATTTCCCAGAAACTGGTCGTGCCTTCCTTGATCCCTTTGTCCAAAGTAAGATGTGCGGCGGCAATATTGGCACGTTGAATCACACCCTGCGCATCTAGGACGAGCATTGGCAAAGTGCATTCGAGTAGGTCAGGTGTTTTCTTTTCCCCCTGGCTGACTTTTAGGTCTTCCAGTGCGGAAGCGGCTTCCGCCTCAGTTTCTGTGTCAGGATGCGGGGAGGCGAACTTCTCGCAGGTGACCATCAGACCGCCCACAGAAGCATCACGCTTTTTGCGCCAAGGGCGGACTTCCCAACGATAAACAAGATTACGGCCATCCGGTCCGCTGACGGCGTCATGCTCACTTCGAACGATGTGTCCCTGTAACGCACGTTCATAAACTTGCCGCCATCCTGGATGTAGCCCGGGAAAGATTTCATACTGACTCCTACCGACAAGTGGCTGCACTTGCTGCAGACCAAATTCATGGATCCACTGGCGGTTGGCCAACATGTACCGCATGGCACGATCAAACATGGCCATCGCCACTGGGGCGTTTTCCACAAGGACTCCGAGCACCAGTTCCATGTCTTCGGATTCAGGTTTCGATGTTTCGTTGGCGGATGAAGAACTGATATTGGGGGCAGCTATCCCAGCGCGATGCAAGCGTGGCTCATCGCCCATTTTCTCCAAAGGCGATGTCTGCGCCTTGGGTTGAATGACGTTTTTGAGCACTGAGGAGGACATTGCGTGATTTATTTGAGAAGTTTTAAAAATTAGCTCCTCTAAAGTTCTCAACAAGGAAAAATTACAAAGAATTGCGTCTCAATTCAGCAATAAACGCGCCGAGTAGCAAGCTCCGTCATTGAAGAAGTTTTCTGTATTCATTCACGGTGGTATGGCTCGCCCCGCATGATGGTGTGGGCACGGTAAAGCTGTTCCGTTAGTACAATGAGGGCGATGTCGTGCTGCATCGTCAATGTTGAAAGTGACCAGCAGAGTTTAGCATTTGCACGAAAATGTGCCGAATGCCCCTCTGCGCCACCTATCACGATACAGATGCGCTTACGGCCAGAAATCTCCTCGTGCTGGATCCATTTAGCTAGTTCAGCACTGCGCATTTGTTTGCCACGTTCGTCGAGCAAGATACATAAAGCTCCATCGCAGGCAGTTGAAATCTGGCTTTCGACCTGTGGCTGTGGCGCCTCTTTGATCACCACATGTTCGAAACGGGCATAGTGTTGAAGCCGCTTCCAATACATTGCCAGTGCATCCTTGACCCACGGGTGGCCCGGCTTTCCTACAGTGATGATTCGCCATTGCATAGAGATAGTGGAAGCGCGTTCATCAAGACCATACAAGGTCAGTCTTGCTTTATGGAGAATTTAGTAGTCCTTAATTTTGTTTCGCAGCATTACCATCCTTGTTGTTGCATAATTTAAAAAGATCGTTAAAATGAGAATGCTAATTCAAAAATTAACCGCAACGCCCATGTCACAAGTATCCTATTCCACGGTTCGTCTCACCGCAGCCAGCCTTACGGCTTGCATGCTGGCTTCTTGCTCTGTCCCACCACGTCAGGCATGGCAGCAAATCCAAACCAAGGGACTGATCACCTATTACATGTCCAAGGACAATGCTCCTCTGGGCTCTTCAAATAGCTCCCAGTCGCTGGCACAGAACACCGCCTTGCAACAACCAACGACTCCTACCCTTGTTGGCCCAGACCGTCCATCGACCCCACCGCCATCCATGCTAAATGCATCCACGATGCCTGTGGCTCAAGCGGTGCCCGATCTTCCGGGTTATGTGCGCACTCCATTTACCAACCCGCCTCGTCTTGTCGATGTGCGTGGAATGTCCGCAGGGTCCAAGGTGGTCTGCCCATACACACAACGTCCATTTTTGGTGCCTGGCAGTGTGACCGCCTCAAATCTGGCTTCCGCTCCAACTCCAAATCGCACGAAGACTTCTGAGGCTCCAGAGCGTCCCCGCACCGCCCCAGTTGCTCCAAACAGCAATGTTGCTGCGATGAACAATGCCACACCATCTACTCCACCTGTGACCACTTCTGCTCCAAGCCCTGTAGCTGAGCTGCCTTATGGCGCTCCCATCGCCGGACGTCCAGGATTCGTGAATAGCCCCTTTGCAGCCAAACATCAACTGGTGGACGTTACCGGTTTGCCTGTCGGCATGGAAGTCAAATGCCCCTACACTGGCAAGCTTTTCCGGGTTCCGCCGCAGTAAGGCACAAACTAAGTAATAGTTGATCATCCATCTTGGCCCCGTCTGGCATGAACCCCAGACGGGGCTTTTCATTTCCTGCTCAACAGTTCCGTGATTTGCCTTCGGGTCACAACATGCCATGATTGACGGTGATGGATTCTCCCTCCGGCATGCTGGCTCTACCGGGTCGCACTTTTCTACATTTTCTGGTCTATCTCGGGCAGCTCACTGCATTGATGGGTGAGTTAATGATTGCCGTACGTTCGGGAGTGTGGCGGTTGCGCCTTGTTGCGCAGCAAATCGTCGCCATCGGGTATGGATCGCAGGCGGTCGTCATCGTAACAGGAGCATTCACAGGAGCTGTCTTCACCTTTCAAAGTTACGCCAAATTCAAAGACTTTGGCTTCGAGACGACCGTCGGTGCAGTGGTTTCCGTCGCCTTATGTCGAGAACTCGGCCCGGTTTTGGCCGGATTGATGGTGGCGGGTCGCGTCGGTGCTGCCATGGCCGCAGACATCGGCACCATGAAAGTCACTGAGCAGGTCGATGCCCTACGGGTAATGGGCGTGCATCCGGTCGATTACCTCGTGCTCCCGCGATTCTTGGCCATGATGATTTCCATGCCCTTCCTCGTGGCAGAAAGCATCTCCTTTGGTCTGATAGCCTCTTACTTAGTTACCAGTTTCGGTTACGATATGCCCTCGGCTTGGTATCTCACCCACATGCTTGACCACACGAACATGGAGGATCTTTCCATTGGCATGATCAAAGGATTCGTATTCGGCATGCTCATCACTCTCATCTCATGCCATCAAGGGTTGGCAGCGGAAAATGGTGCCGTCGGCGTTGGGTTAGGGACCACACGAGCTGTCGTCATCTCCTCGCTCGTCCTTCTGATCGTTAATTTCTTTCTCTCCATCCTGCTCAACTACGTCTTCCCGATCGGAAGCGCCTAGCCATGGCCGTACTCACCAGCGCCAGCACGAACCCACCCGCCGCTCCAAACGGCAACGCCGAAGTGTTCATCGAACTACGGGATCTTCATAAACGCTTTGGCAGCCAGGAAATCCTCTGCGGCATCGATCTCAAGCTCTATCACGGCGAGACGCTCTGCATCATCGGCCCCAGCGGTGAAGGCAAGACCGTGACGATGAAACACATCATCGGCCTCATACGGCCGGATGCGGGCGATGTCTTTGTAGCGGGTATGCATGTGAACCGCCTACGCGAGCGCGAAATGGCTCCCATTCGGCAGAAAGTAAGCATGCTGTTCCAAGGCGCGGCACTCTTTGATCGCATGACGGTGGAGGAAAATGTTGCCTTCCCGCTGTGGGAGAGTGGCGTGCGTGACCGCAAAGAGATCAAGCAACGTGTGTTGGAGGCCTTGGAGGCCGTCGATCTCGCCGAACATTTGGACAAATATCCCACCAGCCTCTCCGGCGGCATGCGCAAGCGCACCGGCATTGCCCGCGCCATCATCTGCCGCAATGAGTGCATCCTCTATGATGAGCCAAACTCCGGTCTCGACCCCATCGGCTCCGACATCATCGACCAGATGGTCCTGCGCATGCAGCGCCGTTTCGGTGTCACCTCCATCATCGTCACTCATGACATGCGCAGCATCTTCAAGATAGCCAACCGCGTCGCCATGCTTTACCGCGGCAAGATCCACTTTCTCGGCACACCTGACGAGCTGCGCGCCTCATCCGACCCCATCGTGCAAAACTTCATCAATGGCCGTTCCGACGTCACCGGCTAGACAACTCTTTTTACCCTCACCAGCCACCACCATGATCGACAGCGACAAAAAAACCGAACTACTCGTCGGACTCTTCCTGTTCGTCGGGTTGCTCCTCCTCGGCGGCCTCATTCTACAGTTTGGACGCGTACGCGAAGTCTTCAAGGACACCTACCACCTGCATGTCGCGTTCGCGAACGCCTCCGGCATCAAGGAAGGCTCGCCCGTGTTCCTCGGCGGTTCCCGCGTCGGCAAAGTGGACAAAAAACCTGTACTCAATCCGACCTTCAGCGGCGTCATCATCGATCTCGAACTCTTCAAAGACGTAAAGATCCCCGCTGACGCCACCTTTGGCATTGGCTCCGCCGGCCTCATGGGAGATGCCCTCGTAGAAATCAAACCAAGCGGCCAACTCACCGATGTCTTCCTGCCACACGACTACGACAAAATTATCGAAGGCGAAAAAGCCAGTGGCCTCAATGACCTGCAAAGCACCGCCAAGGCTGTCGGCGAAAAAGTCGATGTCGTGCTCGACGAAGTGAAAGTCACCCTCAAAGACATCAAGGAAGCCATGAGTAAGGTCAATAAAGGCGCGCTTTCCGATCCCACTATTCAGAACTTCACCGAAGGCATGGAGCATCTCCACAGCACCCTCAAGCGGGTCGATGAAAAAGTGCTAGGCGACGAAAATTCCCAGACCCTCAAAACCGCACTAACCGAACTCAAGGACGCCGCCACCAGCTTCAAGAACGCCTCCAAAAGCCTCGAAGAGTCCTCCAAAAAACTTGGCCCCATGTTCGACAAACTCGATCCCGCCATCACCAAGGCCGACAAAGTCATGGCCACGGCGGATGAATCCCTGCAATCCATCAAAAAGGCCGCTGACAGCTTCGCCATGGCTGCCGCCAACATCTCATCGAGCAAAGGCCTGCTCGGATCGCTCATGAACGACCAGCGCCTCATGACCGACTTCCGCGATCTGATCTACAACTTCAAAGTCAACGGACCGCTTTGGTATAAAGATACCGCAGAAAAAATGCGGGCCGAAGAACTGAAAAAACAGCAAGAAGCACCAACACCACCGAAGCGTGGCATTTTTCGCTGAAGGTGGGGCGCGATCTAGGCCAGCGCCGCATGCAGAACGGTCTCGTTCTCACCTTGACGACATTCAGCGCGAATCAGTACACGCAGACGATTTTTAGCGCGATGCAGTGCTGTGCGCAGCGCTCCGCTCTGTGGGCGATCGGCACGAGCACCGTCGATCACATTGCTCTCCAAGCAGCCCCACACATCACTGCGTCCCTGCGCCTCCAGTTCCGTGTTTATGCTGTTCAAAGCACGGTCGATCACGTTTCTGGCCCAGTTGCGGTCTAGTTCGCGGTCAGGAGCCGCATGTGTGTCCGCCACGTCGATGTTCTCACCATTTTCATCGCTCAGTGAGAAGCAAACCACGCCACCACCGCGACGCTGGCGCGTGCGGTGCTGCCAGCGTTTGATCAAATGGGTGCGCAGGCGTGCAAACAAAAACGCTGCCTGCTCGCCATGATCAAAGATGGCCGCAGCGCGTTCGTGTTGTCCTTGGGCCACGAGTTTGGCAAATAGTTCCTGCACGGCGTCCTCCGCATCGTGCGTTTCACAGCCTCTGGCTCGTGCAAACGCGCACAGCGCCGGCCAGTGGCGGCGGTAGAGCGCGGCGGCATCGGCCTGAGTGGAGGAGTTGGTCGTGTAACTGGCGGCAGGCATGGTGTTCATGAGGTATTGGAGCCGCCAGACATGACGCCATCCTGTGGCCCATCATTAAAAGCCATTTATCTTCGTGCGTGCCGTCACTCTCCGCGTGAGATTCGCCGCGTTCTCTTCATGAACGCTCCCGCCAACACCCGCAGCTTCCGTCTTCGTCTAGCGTTGCAAACGATGCTCGTCGCCGGTGCCCTCGTCGCGGCGTTTGGCAGCGCCGCATGGTGGTATGCCAGTCAAACTCTCGAACGCAGCGTCGATGACCGCATCATCGCCCCGGCACAGCGCGTGTGGAACCGCATTGATCCCTACACTTCGGATGAGGAGTTCAAGACCATATCCGATCTCGTGTTTGGCACCTCGCACTCGCAGTCAACCCAAGCGGTGCTTGTGGTTCAAGAAAATCGTCAGGGTAAAACAATCTTCGCGACACCCAATGCACCCAAGGATCTCGATGTTTACTTCCGCAGTTGTTTTCCTACGGCGGAAGAAATCAGCCGCGTGCCGCCACAGCCGCAAGCAGGCGAACGCGGTGGCCCACCAGGAGCACGGCGGCCACGGCGTGAGAGAGAATTTGATGATTTGCTCGGTCTGCCGCCTGGTTTGAGTTCTCCGCCAGAACAGCCACCGTCAGAGCGCGGCCTGCCTTTTCGTCCGCAGATGCCCATGATACGGGAGCCAACCACCTTCACCGCACGCTCTGGTGGTATCGACTGGCGCTTCGGTTCCTTCAGCAGCCCAGATTACACCATCTTCGTCGGCCTCTCTCTCACCGATTACTATGCGGAGATCAATCGCATGGCGCAGTGGTATGTTGGTGCGGGTATCATTGGCCTCGCCTTCGCCGGCCTCGGCGCCATGTGGACCTCCAAACGCGCCATGCGCCCACTTGAACGCGTCGTCGGCACCGCCCAGCATCTCACTGCCAGCGATCTCGCCGAACGCATCCCAGTGCAAAGGGATGACAACCGCGAATTCGCCCAACTCATTGATGTTCTCAACGGCATGATGCAGCGCTTGGAAGGCAGCTTCCAGCAGGCCGTGCGTTTCACGGCTGACGCCTCACACGAACTCAAAACCCCGCTCGCCATCATGCTCGCCGATCTCGACGATGCCGTGCGTCACGCCAAGCCGGGCAGCAGCGAGCATGAGCGCTTCGTTTCACTCTTTGAAGAAGCCACCCGCCTCAAACAAATCACTCAAAGCCTGCTGCTACTCTCTCAGGCCGACGCGGGTCGTCTGCCGACACATCCTGAGCCTTATGACCTCAGCGCCGACCTCGCACGCCTCATTGAAGATGCCGAAATCCTCTGCGAGCAGGCCGGACTGACTCTGAAACATCAACTGGAGCCTGGAATCGAAGTGAATGCCGATCGTGCACTGCTGCGGCAGGTGTTTCACAATCTCCTCAGCAACGCCATCAAATACAACCGCACCGACGGCCGCGTCGCGTTGCAACTTTCGCAACATAACGCGCAGATCTCGTTCACCATCACCAACACCGGCCCCGCCATTTCCGCAGAGAATCAGCAGCGCCTCTTCGAGCGCTTCTTCCGTGGAGATCAGGCCCACAACCGCAAAACCGACGGCTTCGGCCTCGGTCTTAACATCGCCACCGAGCTTGCCCGCGCCAACGGTGCCGAACTACGGCTGGTCAGCTCAAAGGGCGATGAGACAGTGTTTGAGGTCGTCCTGGTGACAGCCGAAGTCGGTTAAAAGCCACATCTTCTTCCTTGCCAAAGGCCGTACTTTCCCGACTATGGCGGCCCTCTTGTCCGGGAGCCTATTGGCGCTGCGGGACAAAAGCCCGTAGTGCGCCTCAGGAGTGGAGGTGCACGTGCGGTTCATCCTAAACACTCGCAACCGTAACAACATTAAATGAGCGCAGCAGCTACTCTCGCAGACCTGATCGCAGGTTCTTTCCGCGAGCTTTCCGAAGGATCCATTGTCAAAGGCAAGATCCTCGAAATCAAACCGCAAGTCGTCCTCGTGGACATCGGCTACAAGTCCGAAGGGGCCATCCCATCCAACGAATTCGAAGACGAAGACATCCAGGTTGGCGATGAGGTCGAAGTCCT
>CANIZT010000064.1 GCA_947471905.1 Verrucomicrobiaceae bacterium | reverse complement strand
TAGCCAGACAACTTGAGCACTGCTGGCTGGACTACATCTCCAGGTTTGCCATAGCGATATTTGTAGTCGTTCGGCAACCGCACTGCATTTTTCTCTGCGAAGCAAGCCGCGAACTCGTAGCACTCTTGTTGGGTATGGCTGTTGAAAGCGTGATCGTGGCACATGGCGCAGTGAATATCCTCACCCAATAAGGAGTAGGCCGTCTCCACACTGGTGCGCATGGCGTTGCCCTGATCCCGCTGGCGCATGTGACCGCCGCCGATCATGTGAGTGATGATTTCGGTGTAGGATCGGTCTTCCGCCGCCGCCTGACGCAACCAGCCGATGCTCGCATCGCCATCCTTCACGCGAAAGGCTTCCGCCAGCATGCGGAAGCGAACGTCGGCGGCTCCTGGCTCCCGCACGAGAGCGTCCGTGAGTTTTGCCCGCTTGTCAGGCGATGCGTCCGCCAAGAATGCCCGCGCCTCATCCGGTCGTGGCATCCTTCCGGCCAGATCAATGCAAGACCGGCGCAGGAAGGTCGAGTCATCGGCCAATCCTGGCAGACCGGGAAGGACTGGGGAGTTGTTCTTCCATTTCTCGCGCTGTTCTTTGACGAGTCCGTAATCGTGCATCAGTGCCACGTCCACGCGTGCCGAGGCTTCTTGGATTGGATCTGTCGCCGCTAGTGGCGAAACCGTCTCCGCCATTTTCTTTTCGGGTGTGCAGGCCATCAGGAGAGCACAGAGCGGGAGACAGCGTTTCATGCCGCTTGCAACGTGCGGGCCTGCAAGTTCTTAGAATGGGGCGCATCGCGCAGGCTTGCGCAGTCCGGGCGACTCGCTAAGGAACGCGTCCCATGAAAATCCTCGTTACAGGCAAAGGCGGACGCGAACATGCACTCATCACGGCTCTCAGTGAGTCGCCACAGAAGCATGAACTCTTCGCGTATCCGGGCAGCGATGCTATTGAGGCGCTGGCGACGCGAGTGGATGTCGCGGGATTGCCGGAATTGATCGCGTGGATGACGCAAAATGGGATCGATCTGTGTGTCGCGGGCGAGGAGGCGTGGCTGGTGAAGGATCGCGGCTTGTCGAACTTGTGCGCAGAGGCGGGAATTCCGTGCTGGGGGCCGAAAAAGGAGATCGCGCAGCTTGAGGCGTCGAAAACCTTCGCGAAGAAGTTTTTGCAGCGTCACGGCATCCCGACAGCGGATTTCACGATCTGCACGAACGCGGCGGAGGCCAAGGCGGCGCTGACGGAGCTGCCCATCGTGCTGAAGTTCGACGGACTGGCCGCTGGCAAGGGCGTGGCGGTTTGCACGGACAAGGCGGAGGCGGAAGCATTCGCCGATGACGTGATGGAGAAGCGCTGCTTTGGCGCGGGCGATCTGCTGGTCGAAAAATGCCTCACCGGGCCGGAAATCTCGGTCTTCGCCTCGGTGTGCGATGAGTCGTATCAAATCCTCATGCCTGCGCGTGATTACAAGCGCATCCGCGACAATGACCAGGGACCGAACACCGGTGGCATGGGCGCGGTGGCATCGCTGGAACTGGCAGAACCGGCGCTGATGCAGCGCATCGAACGCGAGATCGTGCGGCCGACGGTGCAGGGCATCTTGAAGGACGGCTTGAAGTATCGCGGCTTCCTCTATTTCGGACTCATGCTGACGCCCACGGGGCCGCAGGTGATCGAGTACAACTGCCGCTTTGGCGATCCTGAAGCCGAGGCCGTGCTGCCGATGCTGTGCGGTGATTTCGCGACCTATGCGTTTGAGGCAGCGAAGGGCAATCTGAAGCCGGAGCTGATTCAATTCGCGCCCGGCTGGAGCATTTGTGTGATCACCGCGAGCGACGGTTATCCCGCGTCATCGCACAGCGGTGATGTGATTTCAGGTTTGGACGCCGTGAGCGGTGCATGCGTGTATCACTGCGGCACAAAGCGGAATGCGGGCGGTCAGTTTGAGACGAATGGCGGTCGTGTGCTCGCCGTGGTAGCGCAGGGCGCGACGCGGGTCGAAGCACGGGAGAAAGCGTATACCGAGAGCGCGAAGATCACGTTTGACGGCATGCAGCGGCGTTCGGACATCGGGAAGATGCACTTTGAGTAGCGCTATCGCGACCTCGCCAGCCGCTCATCACTTTCCAAGTGTCCGGCCCAGCCGAAGTGACAGTGGAATTCGAAGCAGTGTTTCATTTGCTCGAAGGGGCCGATCCATTCGGGGTTGTTGGAGGCGACGGTGATGTCGGTGGGGGCGAAGCCGGTGATGGGGAGGCGCTGGATGGCGAAGGCGTCGTTGAGGAGGCGGGTTTTTTTCCAATTGAGGCCCATGAGTTGGGCGCTGACGCAATCGACGGCGACGGGATGTGTTCCAGCGAGGATGACGCCGCTTTCGACGGGATCGCAGGACATGGGGCCGTCGCCATCGCCGCCGATGATGCCATCGACGATGGTGAGGTAGCGCAGCGGCTTCTCACGGCGTCTGCCAGTGCCGTCGAAGTAGAAAAAGCATTTGTGCAGATCGAGGATCATGCGCCAGGCGGTGTTGTTGCCGTGCCAGTTGCCGGAGCGGACGACTTCTTTGGTGTCGCCGAACACGACGCGGCCGAGTTTTTTGAGCGGGACGAAGAGCTTAGAGAGAAAGAAGCGGCCAAAGAGGATTTTTTTGGCGGTGCGCATGATCGAGCCTTCGAGCGCGCGTTTGGCCGAGGATTCGGCGAATTGATCGCCGCCTTCGGCGGGCGTGCCTTCGGTGTGGCGTGGCAGCCAGTTCGTGCGCGGCGTGGTGCCGACGAGGTTTTTCAGCGCGACGGTGAGTCCGACTTTTTTGTGCGTCTTGAGCTTGGGAATGTTGATGAGCACGTCAGCATTCATCGGCGTGCGGCAGATGCGGTATTCGTGAAGCGGGTCGGTGTGCTGACGATTCGTCGTCGCGAAGTCGAAACTGGCTCCGTAGAGCTTGCCAAGCCCGGGATGGCCGAGGAACTCGCTGTCGGCATCGAGATGGATGTCCACGGAGCCGGAGGGATCGCTGGGCAGTTCGCGTTTGGCGATGGTGACGCCATCGTCGATGGTCCACTCCTCACAACGCATGTCGAAGAGCAGGAACGCGATGCCGGGGAACTCCAGCGTGAGATCGGTGATGAGATCGTCGAGGCGGTGCAGGCGGCGAATAGTGGCAAAAGATGAATCGCTCTGCGGCGCATCGCACAGCGTGACGGAGCCGTGACCTTGGAGCTTCGCGGCAGCCCAGCGGGCGACTATGCGCACGACGGCGGGATGTGTGATGATTGTGAGCCAGCCGTTTTCATCCTCGGGCTTGCTGGCGTTGTGTTCTTTGACCCAGTTTGGCTTTAGGACGACGCGGTCGCCTGGCTTGATGAAATCTCCGGGAAGCTCAAGAGCAGCGATGGCGGCCTCGATTTGCTGACGGAGAGCAGCAGCGTCGTCATACGTGGCTTTGCCACTGAAGACCGATACTTTCGGAGAGCCGAACAATGAAGGGGAGAGCGTGTTCACGATAATCGGGCTATTTAAGGGGGACACGTTCTCTTTGCAACGTTGCGACATCTGCCGAAGCATCGGGCTGATGAAGAAGGTGCCGTTGATCTTGTGCGCTGCTCTGGTGTTCGCCTGCGCGGTCGTTTTGCTTTGGCCTCGGCCGAAGCCAAGGCCGTTCGATCCGGCGTTTCAACGGCTCACGCCTTTTGAAACGTCCACACTGCCGCTGGCGACGCGTTTTGACATGCCGCTGGGATCGGAACACGGGGCTTTCACCTACAATGCGCGGGCGTTTCGCATCTCCCGGCATCTGGGCGATGATTTGAATGGCATCGGTGGTCAGAATTCGGATCTAGGCGATCCGGTTTACGCGGCGGGGGCCGGGCGTGTTGTTTATGCGGGCATTCCGGGGCCGGGCTGGGGCAGGATGGTGATCATTGCTCATCGGTTGCCAGAGGGCGATGAACTCGGGCCGGTGGTGCAGACGATGTATGCGCATCTGGAGTCGATCCGTGTGCAAACGGGGCAGACGGTGCAGCACGGGGATCCAATTGGCACGGTCGGAACTGGTGAAGGTGCTTATTTGGCGCATTTGCATTTTGAGGTGCGAGTCGGTCCCTATGTGAATCCTGGCCAGGGATATGCTGATACTGCGCTGAACCGAGTTGCGCCGGAACAGTTCATTCGAGCACGATGTGGCGCGGCGCCCGAAGTTCTGAATCCTGCGCCACAAAAAGACTGAGAATCGCAAAAGATGATTTGAAGCAAGCCACTTTGAATCCGTCATTCCTTCATCTATTCTTCAACCATGCGTTTGATCTGTCTATTCTGCCTGCTGGCCCTGCTCACACCCCAAGCGCAAGCCCAGTCGGTGAAATCGAAGCCGGTGGCGACTGGCTGTGAAGTGCTGTGTGCCGAGCTGTTCGCGGCGATCCGGGCGAATCCAGAGAAGCTGGTGATGCGGCTGGAGGAAGCACTGGTGATCCGTGAAGCGTGCGCTGCTGAGATAGTGACGGCGGCGATTGATGCGGTGAACGCAGAGCCAGCGATGGTGCGCAAGATCGTGGAGACGGCCAGAGATGTCGTGCCTGGTCGTTCGGCAACAATCACGGCGGCGGTGAAGCATTATGCGGCTCCAGCCGTCGTGGCGAACTTGCATGAGGAGGTGCGCCGGGTGGAACTGCCGGATGCGGCGAAAGTGAAACCACTGGCAGGTGAAGAAGTGCGGCGTGCGGAGCTGCCGCTGGTGACACGCAGCATTCCCATCGTCGAAGTGCGACGTGCGGAGCCTGCTGCCAATGCGCAGGTGGTGGTGCAGCAGTCGGAAGCGCCATTCAATTTGATGAATGTGCCGAAGGCGAAGCCGCTCAAATAGGTCAGAGTCGTTTGAGATGCTTGTTTGATGGCGACCCGGGCTTGAGCTTGAATTGCGTTTGTGGCGCCTTCGATTGAACTGATGCGTGGGAGAAGGGGCCCAAAGGAGAGTGATTATTGAAATATGGTGGCGATGCAAAGCTTGCCCGTTTAGATTTGCCTAACACACAAGCCAACCTGGGCATCCCAATCATGATAAATTCCACGCGTGTTCAGTTTTGGGGAACAAGGGGGTCCATCCCAAGACCGGGGCGTGACACCCTGCGCTACGGTGGCAACACCTCATGCGTTCAGGTCACTTCGCCCAAAGGAACGCTGGTGATCATTGATTGCGGCACCGGCGCGCATGATCTCGGTCAATCTCTCGTGGCGAACTCCGCGGGCCCGTTGCGCGGCAGCATTTTGATCAGTCACACGCATTGGGACCACATCCAAGGATTCCCGTTCTTCGCGCCCTTGTTTGTCCGCGGCAGCCAATGGGACATCTACGGCCCGGCGGGCCTTGGCCAGTCACTCCGCGAAACTCTTGCGGGCCAGATGCAGTACTCCTATTTTCCGGTCACACTGGACGAACTGGGAGCGAGCATCCGCTTCCATGATCTTGCCGAGGGCAGTTTTGAGATCGATGACGTCCGTATCAGAACGCTTTATTTGAATCATCCGGCCCTGACACTTGGTTATCGTCTGGAGACTGCCAATGCCTGCATGGTCTATGCTTGCGATCATGAGCCTTTCTCCAGGCTGCCTGGGGTGTCAGCGCCCATTCACGAAAATGACCGGCTGCACAGTGAATTTCTCACTGGCGCCGATCTGGTGATTCATGACGCCCAGTTCACCGATGCTGAGTATGCCGCCAAAAAAGGCTGGGGACACAGCCCGGTGGAGTCGTGGCTGAGATGGGCCTCTCGGCCGACATCAAGCAACTGGCCTTTACGCATCATGATCCGGGGCGCACGGACGATGACATTGATCGTATCGTTGAAGCCGTGCGTTCCGAACTGCGGAAAACAGATGCCACAATGCAGGTGTTTGGTGCTGCTGATGGTCAGATCGTGGAATTGCATCGGACGGGCACAGGTCTGCGTGGATTGGGAGGCAGATCATCCAAACCGGCAGCGATGCCTGCCATCAAGGATTCACTGGTGATCATGGGCGTTGCTGAAGCGGGGTTGGCGGGGGCACTTGCAGAGGCGGCGGCTGCCGAAGGCGTGCGTTCAGTGCATGTTTCTGATGGCGCACGTGTGATGCATCTCGCCAGGTCCGACACACCATCACTGATCCTCCTTGAGGACCAACTGCCGGACCAGGATGGCCTGAGTGTTTGCCGAAGTCTGCGCATGGATCCTGATCGGCGCCTCTCAGACGTGCCGATCGTCATCGTCGGAAGGAAGGAGAGATCCAGCGAAGGCATGGAGGCTGGCGCCACGGGCTGGCTGACCTCACCTTTTTCCATTCAATACGCCAAAGCTCAAATCCAGGCGTGGCTCATGCGCTCCGCCTGCCGTTGGATGCGCGCTGCCGTGCCACCTGATGAGGATTCCCGGCTGGCCGCACTGCATGACCTGTCGATCCTCGACACGCCTCCAGAGGAGAGATTTGATCGCATCACGCGCGTGGCCGCAGCTCTGGCTGATGTGCCTATCGCATTGGTTTCACTGGTGGACGAACACCGGCAGTGGTTCAAATCCTGTGTGGGGCTGGGCGTGAACGAAACCTCTCGTGAACTGGCCTTCTGCGCTCATGTGGCCTTGAGCCGCAAACCAATGATCGTGTCAGACACGCTTCTGGACGACCGGTTTGCCGACAGTCCGCTGGTCACTGGCGGGCCTCGCATCCGTTTCTATGCCGGCTTCCCGGTGTTTCATAATGATGGCGGCTGCCTCGGCACGTTGTGCCTGATCGACACTCGCCCGCGGCAGTTTCCTGATGCGACGATTCAATTGTTCACCGATCTCGCCAACGTGGTACAGCAGGAACTCAACTCCAGCCCGCGATCCGTCGCGGTCTCAAGCTGACTACTTCGTCGGAATCTCGTTGAGCGTGTAGTAGCCAACTTTGTGCAACAGCGCCTGCCCTTCGGCATTTTTGACGCCGTCGAGATGGAGTTCGTGGATGTGGCCTTTGGTGAGGGGTGAGATCGTCAAGCGGACGGATTTGCCGTCTGCGGCGACTTTCGCGGCGGTGATCTTGGGGATGATTTCCGATACTTCATCACCGCCGTATTCTTCGCGATAGGCATAGGTGAATTCGCGCATGGAGTAACTCTTCACATCTCCTGCGGTGGTGGTATCAACGGGCTGTGTGAAGGTAAGTTCGAAGCCGTCGGGCTTGGCGCGCATTTCATGCACTTCGAAGGGCGTTTTGCCGGTCCACTCGCATTTTTCAAAGCAGAAGGGCTTGCCGCCGCGTGCACCCCAGCCGCGATCACTGCCACCCACAAAGACGCGACCTTCTTCATCCATGCGCCCACCGATAAGACCGCTGGCAAAGCCACTGCGGAAGGGAATCACGACGCCCTGCTTGATGCCGTTGATGGTTTCGAGGAAGACTCGGCTGAGATTGCTGTGACTTTGATCGGCCACGAAGAGTTGCTTTGAGAATGGGCCAAATTTGCCGCCGCTGAGGTCGCAGATGATCGCGCTCGCACTGTTGCCGATCTTGCCATGCACGAGATAAACGGCAGGTGGCAGGAGCTGCTTGATGCGTTCGCGTTCCGTCACCATGCGGTCGGTATCGACGTGTGGTGTCTTGTCGCCGCGCTTGCGATCGCCTTGAAATGCTTCGGGCAGCGGATCTATGGGGCGTGGTCCCATGTTGGGCGCTTTGTCATACCAGATGTTGCCGCCGGGATGGCCCTGAAAGCTGCCGGGCACGAGATGTTGAAGCGTGCACGAGCCGTGCCATGGACCTTGATTGTCGCAGTAGTAGGCTTCGCCATCGGCATCAAAGCCGAGACCGCCGGGGCTGCGAATACCGGAGCAGGTGGGCACCATTTTGCCATCAGGTTTGATGCGCAGCGCCCAGCCGCGAAATTCGGCGCTGCTATTGAACGAGCCGGTGAGGCAGAGTGTGACCCAAAGATCGCCCGCTTTATCGAAGCGTGAGCCGATGGCGTATTCGTGGTAGTCGCCGGAGACGCCCCATTGGTCACAGAAGTTGTCGAAGATATCGGCACGGCCGTCACCATCGACATCTTTGAGGCGTGTGATCTCATAACGCGTGGTGGCGTAAATGTTTTTGTCCTTCGGGTTATAGGCGATGCCGAGAACTTCGTGCAAGCCGCTGGCGAAGAGCTTGTAGCTCACGTTCGAGGCATCGCTGCTGCCTGCGCCGCTGACTATCCAGATTTCACCACGGCGTGTGCCCATGATGAGCTTGCCATCGGGCAGGAGCTCGATGGAGCCGACTTCGAGTGCGGTTTCCTTCGGCGTTTCAAAGGTAGTGATCTTGTAGAAGTCGGATTCTTGCGGATCAGCAGCGAAGATCGGAGCGCAAAGAGCGAGGAAGAGAAAAAGGCGTTTCATGGCGGAAGTTTGGCGAGAGATTACTGTGCCCACTGGTAGGTGATGGTCATGGTGCCGGGTGTCGCAGGGATGACGAGATTGGCACCAGCGATTTGGGCTCCTGCGCTAGTGATGAGAAAGGGTTTTACCCCTTTGATCAGGAAGCTGCCGTCTTTGCTTTCAAACTGGCCACTGGCGATACGATACCAGGCATTGGCGGGCAGTTTGCCACTGACTTTGACGGTGCGGCTGAGTTTGGCGTTGCCGTCGGGCTTGTTGCCATTGCCTTCGACGGTGAAGCTTTCTTCGATTTCGGCGTCGTGCCAGGAGTAGCGGAAGGTGGAGCTGCGTTTGGCGTCAAGCGCGTAGCCTTTCCACGCAAAGCCGTCGTAGCGCTTGGTTTTGTCCCATGTCGGCCATGCGGCGTCGGGTTTGTCGGTGACAAAGAATGCGGGCGTGACTTCGCCGGTTGGTTGGAGCACGTCATAGCCGAGCGGTGGCTGGTGCCCGCCGCCGCGTGAGTTCCAGTGTTTGGAGGCGTCGATGAAGGCACCGCGCCAGATGAGGGCGAGATTCATGCTCTCAGCGCTCCAAGCGAGATTGATGCCACCGGGATAGCCGACACCGATGCCGCGATTGCCCGCACCTTGGATGAAGTTCCGGTAGATCACGGGCTCGGTGGTAACAGCGAGCGGAATGGGATCGAACTCCTTCTGCTTCTTGGCTCCACCCTTCCAATTTGGATGCAGCCATTTCGAAAGTGGTGTGATCTGGAAGTCGCTGCCTTTCCACGCGGCGTAAAGGTCGATGTTTCCACCACCCTGGAAGTATTCGAGGCGGAACTCGTGTTCGCCTTGTTCGAGCGGGATGCTTTTCTCTTTGATGTCGCCTGCAGGATGGATGCCGTCGTAGGAGACGACTTCCTTGCCATCAATGAGAAGGCGTGAGCCATCATCGCTCGAGATGAAGAAGCGATATGGGCCTTTCTTCGGCGCATTGAGTTTGCCGGTGAAGACGACGCCGAACTCGTTTTTGTAGTCGTCGAGTTTCACTTCAATGAGGTTGCTGTCGACCTTGCCTTCGCGATGCGGTTTGAGCTTGGAGAAGTCGGGCATTTGCTTCCAATTGCCAAGGTAGAGCGCGAAATGGAGATCCTTGAGTCCTTCACCGGCTTTCATCACCTTCAGTTCACCGCGCATGGTGAGCGCGTGGCCTGGAAAGGTGCAGACGTAGGGATAGGTGCCGGTTTTTTCGGGCGCGGTGAAGGTGAGGGTCTCCTTTTCATGCGGGTTGAGCATTTTTGAGTGCGCCCAGATGCGTGGGTCATCAGGTAGCCAGTTGCGTTTGAGCGCGGCTTCGGCGTTTTCCATCTGCTTCATCGCCATGGCGGCGGTTTCGGTGCCGGGCTGGCAGAAGACGAGGTTGTGCGGGAGGTCGTCGCCGTTTTCAAAGGTGAGCTGCACCGGTTGGCCGGGCTGAACGAGCAGCTCGGGGATGTCGTATTTCATCTGCGCCGTCATCGTTTTGAGGCTGAAGACGGCGGTCTCGGCGGCACGTAGAGTCGTGGCGGCGAAGATAAGGGCAAGCAGGGTGCGGATCATGGGGCGCGGTTTTACGAAGAGGCGGGCAGTTCTCTTGCACGGAAGTCGCGGCGTCAATTTCATACACGCATGTTTTCCGCCGCAGATTGAGCTTGGCTAGAGGCCGGAGCTTTGGTTAATCTCCCTCCATGAATGAACGCACCTGGCATTTGCTGAAGGCCTCGGACAAGGAAGTTTATGGCCCCATCGACCTTGAAACCCTGCGTGGCTGGGCGGCTGACGCAAAGGTTTCTCCGCTCGACAAAATTTCCAGTGATGACCGCATGAGTTGGCAGCGTGCGCCGATGATCGCTGAACTACAGATGGATCATCTCGTGCAGATGCCGGATAATTACTTGTACGGACCGACGAACGTGGCAACGATCCAAGAATTTCTCGCCACCGGTGAGATCGACGAAAATGTGACGATCATCAACTGCTTGGACAATACGGAAGCGCGGCTGTCCGATCTGGGATGGTTCAAGGCAAGTCCGCATCAGGTGCGTAGTGCAGCCACGACGTTGTTGGGCACACAACGCTCCGAGGATGTTCGTGATCCCGCTGGTAATCAATACCAACGCCGCATCTCAGCGCTTGAAAAGCAGGTGATGGAACTGCAGCGTGTTGTTGATGAATGGCAGCAGGCCTACCATGGTCTGCGCCAGCAGTTCGTCGAAGCGACAGGTTGCGAGCCGATGTGATTGATCAGGACTCTTCGCCCTTATCCTCTAGCTCTAGTCCTGGCAGCGGCTTTGCTTTGTCGGCATAGCGGTCGAAACGGTTCGAGAGGATCAGCAGTGTGGGTGCCCATAAACCGACGAAAATACCGAAGCGTTCGGCATGCGCCTGCTCTTCTGGAGAGGAGCTGCCAGCGCCATTGAGGAACCACCAGATCCAGATGGATAGCAGGATGGAGAGCATTCCCGCTTGAAAACAAATCGTGCTAAGAGTGCGGCAGATGGAAGGATTCATGGGGCAAGACTGCCATGCTTCCAGGCCTTTCGGCAAGCATTGACCGCTTCCAGCGCAAATCAGGCGGATCAAATCGCATTCGCAGGCGCGTGGTGAGGGCGCTTGAGAGACGGCTGGGCTGAGGCATAGTAACCGCAGAATGATTCTCTCCGCCGACATCCAATGCGCTACGGCTCCGCCAAAGCGGCCACGCGTCGCGCCGCAGCCGCCGCGGGTGAAGCCGCAGACGGCACCGCCTGAACTGGAACCGCCGTGGCATGTCATCCTCCATGATGATGAGGTTCACACGCATGAGTATGTCATTGAAATGCTTGGTGCGGTCTTGGGGCATTCATTCGAGTTGGCGCTGCGCATGGCACGTGAGGTGCATGCTTCGGGTCGTGTGATCGTGGCGACGGTTCACAAAGAACTCGCCGAACTGCGGCAGCAGCAAATCGAGGAATACGGCCCTGACAAACGCGTGCCGGAGTGCCGGGTCTCCATGCGGGCAACGATTGAGTGCTCGGAGTGATCAGCGCTGCACGCGTGGCTCAGGAATGCCGCGCAGGATCAGGATGGAAACGAGCGAGAGCATCGCCGCGAGGCACGCGACGAGGTAAAATGAGCCGCTGAGTGAATAAATCAGACCACCGAGACTCGTCGCGAACAGCAGTGACCACACATTGCAGAAACCTAGTACAGCCTGGAGCGTCGAGCGGCGCTCCGGTGGGCAGAGTTCGGCGGTGAGTGTGAGATCACCGACGCGATCTAGGAACAAGCCAAAGCCGAGGATGAAATAGGCAGCCGTGAAGCCGCTGAACGAATGCGTCAGGCTCGCCCAGATGCAAAGCACTTCGCAGACGAGGCGGGAAATGATCATCAACACCTTGCCGCCACAGTGATAGCCCAGCCAGGCGGCGAGCAAGCTACCGAGGATCGTCCCGATGTTCTGGAAGGAAACGAAGTGCCCTTCATCCGCCTCTGGCCGACCAGTGCTGTGCAGTGCATGCAGCGTGAGGAAGGAGACGACCATCAAATAGCCCATGCCGGTAAAACGCGCGGCGATCAGCTTGATAAGCTGAGGCTGTGCCATCAGCAGTCCTGGCAGGCTACGCAGATAGCTCCAATAGCTGCCCGTGTGTGGATGATAATGGTGCCCGGCGGGAAGTTCGCGCATGAAAAGCTGCGAGAGCCAAGACAGGAACAAAAAGCCGAAGGCGATCAAATGCAGCAGCGCATAACCACGCTGTCCCGGCAGATGCGTAAGCGTTTGATGAATCACTGCCCCAGCCCCCATGCCGATGCATGCCTGCGTGATGTAGCGTGCGGCCCAGCCAGCAGCACGCACACGCTCCGGCACCATGCGCGTGACCATTTCCATCCATGCCACCACACCCACACCGCCGATGAGGCCGGAAATGACCGGGGTCAGCACCACCACGGGCAGTAGCCACGGCCCGGCATCTTGCACCAACCACAGCAACAGTCCGGTGATGAGATACGGCAGCCGTTGCAGCAGGCCAAAGGTCATCACCCACGGCTTGAAGTGCGTCAGGCGCTCCACCAGGGGTGAGACAAACAGCCCCGCCATCGCAAACGCCGCCGGCAGGAGCACCGGCATGATGGCGATGATGGCCGAGCGACCGCCGAGCTGCTCCACCATCTTCGGCATCACCGTTTCCGGCTGCAAAAAGGCCACACCACCCATGTACAGCCCACCTTCCAGGCAGTGGCAGATGAAATTCCGCCGCACGACCTGCGGATGATGTTGATGATGTAAGGATGCGGTGTCTGGAGCCATCGCGGAAGGCTTTCATCGTGGCGCGGAGTGGCGCAAAGGAAAAGCAAATCGTCCTTCACCTTGGCTTAGGGCGTCCATAGGCCAAAAAATTATGGGAGCAGCCTTGCGCTGGCCTCGCACTGCTGGTTCTATCGCACACTCACACCACTCCAGACGCCATGACGCTCAATCCCAAACTCACCAAATTGCTCAATGAGCAGATCAACAACGAGATGTCCTCCAGCTATGTGTATCTCGCCATGGCGGCATGGTTCGAGCAGACGCCCTACTCTGGCTTTGCACAATGGATGTTCGCCCAGAGCCGCGAGGAAACCATGCACGCGCTGAAGTTTTACCAGTACCTCGTAGATCGCGACGCCAAAGTCGAGCTACAGCCGATTGCAAAGCCGAAGATGGACTTTAAGTCCCCGCTCGATGTCTTCCAGCACAGCCTGAAGCAGGAACAAAAGGTCACGCAACAGATCAACGACCTCTTTGAAGTCGCCGAGCAGGTCAAAGACCACGCCTCCAAGAACCTGCTGCTCTGGTTCCTCAACGAGCAGATGGAAGAAGAAAAAAACGTCGGCGACATGCTCGACCGCCTCAAACTCGCCGACAACGACACCGCCAGCCTCCTCGTTCTCGATCGCGAAGCCGGTAGCCGTCCGAACGCCGGTGGTGGCAAGCCCGGTGGCGGTGCGGGTGCTTGATTCCGTTTTACGGCACCAGCGCCATATCCCACGGCCACAAGGGCGTGTAGGTGGCGGATTCGATCCAGCCGCGTACGGGTTCGTCGCCGCTGGGGATTTCGACGTAGCTCCAGGCGCCTCGTTTTTCGAGTAGGCGCACCTGACTGCCGGGCGGGATGTCGATGACGCTGCCGGAGGTGAGCGTGGCGGCGGTGTAGGCGCTAACCTCACGGGCGGTGACGACCATGATGTCCTTCACACGCTGGCCCGGTTCGGGACGGATGGAGGCGAAGGCGGCGGAAGGGATGAAGATCAAGACACCGAGGATGCTCAACACGAGTCCACAGGTGCCGCCGGAGGCTCTACGCGTGGAGGCGAGGATGCAGCCCATGACGGCCAAGAGGACGAGCCACACGCCCGTCGAAGCGATGATGATCCAGGTGTTCTTGCTGAGCCGCAGACTCCATTCAGCCAGCGGAGAGTCTGCCTTGAAGCGGAAGAAGCGCAGCTTCTCATCGAGATGCCGCAGGTTCTGCCGCACTTCGGGATTGGCGGGCTCCAAGAGTTGCGCGCGCTGATACCACATGGCAGCGCGGCCAAAATCATCCTGCCGGTAGCGAGCGTGAGCGATGAGCGTGAAGACAGCGGCACTCAATGCAGGCGGATTCTGCCGTGTGAGTGATTCGCCAAGATACTGCGCTTGCGTGAATTTGCCTTTTTCCAAGGCCTCGCGTGCCTGGCGGTACAGCGTGTCGGGAGATTCGTCCTCGGCGGCATTCAGCGAGAGCGTGGCAAAGGCGGCGAGAAACAACGCCGCGTGTTTGAGCAGTGGTGCCAGCGTGCTCAAAATGCGGCTGCGTTCGCTGCTGCCAAGTGTTTCTGCGTCCGTCGAAGCGGCGGTGAAGCTCTGCGTCTCATAACGTTGCAGAATCTGCCGCAGTTCTTCGTCTTTGATCTCATCAGGATGGCTGCGCTGGATGAAATGGGCGGCGCGCTGAAGGAAATCGCGATCATCAAGATCACGCTGCTCCAAGCCATGCCACAACTGCTGCAGTTCGCCACGCAGGCCACCTGCGGCCTGTTCGCGATGACGACGAAACCACGCTAGGAAGACGGCGAGGATCACGAGCACCGCTGGGATCGACTGCACGGCCCAAAAGCGGGCGCTGGTAGTCAGCGGAGCACTGACATTGGCTTGGTTCAGCCAATGCGACTGCGCTGGCACGCTCATGAGGATGTCGCTGATCTGTGGCTTCGGCTGCTGCACGGGCGGCGGTTTCGGTGGCTCCACGCTGCCGCTGGAGTTTGCATCGACTGCGGTGGCGATCACGGCTCCAGGCTTGATGCGCAGCGGAATTGGCGTCGTGCGCGCGGCGACGTATTTCTTTTCCGTGGCGCTGAAAAAACTCAGTTCAAATGGTGGCAGCTCGGCATGGATTTTTTCCGGCACGAATACCATGGAGTAGCCTATGCGGCGCTGCGCTGTGGGCGTGAGATTGGGGTCAATCGGGCCATCGACGTTGTAACGGCGCGGCGGATAGGCTTTCCAACCCTCAGGCGGCATCAACGATGGTGGATTGAGCGCGTCGAAATTGCCCGAGCCATCAATGGTGATGTCCACGGCCAGTGGATCTCCCACGGCGAGTTCATTGGGTGTGGCGGTAGCGCTGATGCTGAAATCGCCGACGGCACCGCTGAAGTGCGCTGGTTTGCCTTCGGTGGGCAGTGGCAGCACCTTGACCTTCACATCCTGGCTTTTGACCACCTGCTTGCGTGGCTCGGCACCGCCCATGATCATGCCAAAGGGCAGGCCGCGGCGCATTTGGTTCTGGGTGTTGGTATCATAGACTTCGAACAACAGTTCGCAGGTGGCGGGGCCGACCTTTAAATCGCCTGCGTGCAGTGCGGAGAGTGTGCTGCGGTAGGTGATGACGATGTAGCCGACGCCGTTGATGACGGTTTCGCTTTGATCAGCCTGTTGCGGGAAGCGGGAGATGGCGAAGTCACTCTTGTTCACTTCAATGAGGCCGACGCGGCGCAGTGTCACGCTGCGCGGCACGAACAGACTCGCGCTGATGGGCACCACCTCGCCCTGATAGATCTCGGTTTTGCCAACTTCGATCTGAAATAAGGGCGTGGTTGCATCATCCGCAGCCTCAGGCGCAGCGGGGGCTTCAGTGACGACGAGGCGAACCTCGTTGGTCTTAAGAACCTCGCCATTCACCAACACCTCCTGCGGCGGAATGACAAACTCGCCGGGCTCCGTGCCGGCGACACCCCAAGAGAGCTGGGTGGAAAAGACACGCTGGTTGCCGCGAATCTCGATGTTCTGCGCGGTGGTGATGCCGGAATTCATCCCGACTTGCACTGGCAACCGTAACTGCGGCACGCTTTGAACAGTGCCGTTTTGAACGGTGATGACATAGTTGACCACCTGACCGGTTTGCGCACGATCCGGCTGGATGTAGGCACGCACGGTGGCGGCAGAGGCAATGCCGCTGCTGAATAAGATCAGGATAACGAGCAGACGTTTGACGCAGTGCATGAGAGGGGATGGCGTGAGTGCGGACATGCGGTTCACCAATCTTTTTTGTTTGGCGGCGGGGTGTGGTAGCGGTTGGTCATTGGCCCAGTGATTTCATCCATGTATTGGCGGAGCAGGCCCTGCGCTTCACCTGGCGTAAATCCGGTGCGCGGATTGCGGGCTTCGCCTTCGGTGGGTTTGCGGTCTGCTTTTTTCTTGTCGCCATCGCCTTCGCCTTCGCCGGGTTTTTGCCCGTCCTTGCCCTGTTGGCCTTCTTTTTCGCCTTCTTTATCACCATTGGCGGCTTGCAGTCGGCCTTCGGGTAATTCCTTGGCGTCTTTGCCGCCGATGCCGTCATCGCCTTCTTTCTTTTCGCCTTTTCCTTCGGATTCTTTTTTCTCAGCCTCGCCATTGGGGTCGCTGCCTTCTTTGCCAGCGCCTTCCTGATCACCTTCTTGACCTTCCTGGCCTTCGCCCTGCTCACCTTTCTGGCCCTTTTGTCCTTTTTGACCCTTCTGGCCTTTGCCGTTTTGCTGCTCCTGCTGCTTTTTCATCTCGTCCATGACCTTGCGCAGATCGTCGAGCATTTTGGCAACATGATCGCGGTTCGCATGCACTTCGGCGTTGTCTGGCTCAAGCTCGAGCGCGGCGTCGAGATGACGCAGCGCGTCGGTCCAGCGCTGGATGGTAATCTTCGGTTGCTGCTGCAATCCACGCGCACCTTGATCATACAACGTGTGGCCGATACCACGATGGGCGCGGGCGCGCAGTAATTTGTCCTCGGTGTGCAGCACTTCGCTGAATTCCTTCACGCTGCTGTCGTAGTTGGTGAGTTCGTGCTCGGCGGCGGCGAGGCCATAAAGCATCTCCGCACGTGCGGCATCATCGTAACCGTTTTGTTTCAGTAGTTTTTCATACAGG
>CANIZT010000063.1 GCA_947471905.1 Verrucomicrobiaceae bacterium | reverse complement strand
AGTTCCTCCAGCGCTGCCATGAGGCCGCCGGAGTCGAGAACGACAGGCATGAGGCCACGTGAGGTTTCGCGGGCACGCACATTGGCCTTGGTGAGAAGGCTGACGATTTCCTCCAAACTCCGAGCTTCTGGGCTGCCGGATTTGAGCAGGCTTTTCTGCGCTACCTTCGCCAGACAGCCAATGGCGGCGAGTTGCTGGCACAAATCATCGTGAATGTCCTGTCCGATACGCGCCTGCTCCTCCTCGCTGATGTGGAGGATCTTGTCTTCGAGCGCCTTCCGCTCCGTGAGATCACGAATTATGCCGGTGAAAATGCGGCGGCCGCTAGGAAGCACCGCTTCACCCACGGAGAGGTCGATGGGGAATACGGAGCCGTCTTTGCGCTGCCCCACCACTTCACGCCCGATGCCGATGATGCGCTTCACACCGGTGTTGAGGTAATTTTTCACATAGTCATCGTGGCGGTCACGATAGGGCTGCGGCATGAGCACACTGATGTTTTGGCCGACGATTTCATCACGTTTGTAGCCAAAGAGACGCTCAGTGGCCGTGTTTGCTGTCTCGATGATGCAATGCTCATCAATGGTGATGATCGCGTTTACCGCCGTCTCGACAATCGCCGCCGAACGCTGCTCACTGGCCTGCAGCGCGGCCTGTAGCTCAGCGATGCTGGGTTCAGCGGGTATTTTCTTCGGCATGTGTCAGCGATTTAATCAGCAGCCGTGGCAAATCCATCCGGTTTGACGGCGAGAATCGAGCATGGGGCATTTTGCACGATTTTCTCCGCCGTGGTGCCAATGAGCATCTCTCGCAGGCCGGTTTTGCCACGGGTGCCAAGCACGACAAGCGTGGCATGCACTTCATTGACGTGATCCAGGATGGCTTCGCGAATGTTGACACGTTCTTTGATCAATGCGGTGACTTTAACATCCGCAACGTCGCGAGTGAGTGGCGCAAGAAAGGCGGTCAGATCTTTGCGCCAGTTTTCCATGGCGTCGGGATCAATCGTGGCTGGCATGGATGGGGCAAACCCGCCGTAGTCGAGCGACATGGCAAGTGCACTCTGATACACATGTAGGCAATCGAGTGAGCCGCCATCTTGCTGCGCCACATGCAGGGCGCATTGCACCGCCTTGGCGGAGTTTTCAGAGAAATCGACGCAGGTGACGATCTTCTTGAACGGTCCCTGCGCATCCTCGCGCACGACGAGAACATCGACGGGGGCCTTGCGCACGCACTTGGCGGCGATGGCACCGACACGATGTGGCTCGTCCTTTGATCCCTTGGCTCCCATGACGAGCAGATCGGCACTGTGGGCGCGGCAGGCTTCGACGAGTTCGGTGAATGGATGGCCGATGCGCACTTCGGCGTTCACGCTTACGGCACCGACTTCGGATTCAGCCACGAATTTCTGTAGCCGCCCCAGCCAGTCGGCGCGGATGGTGGCCTGATCGGCGGAGAGCGCACGCTTGAGTTCATGCACAAGAAATTCGTCCATGACATGCACGGCGGTGATGGCGGAGCCGTCGAGCGAGGCACGGCGGGCGGCCTCACGCAAGGCATTGCGACAGGACGGGGTGAAGTCGATGGCAGCGATAATGTGATGGAGCTTTTTCATGGCGATGGTTGGATTCCGATGATTTCACCATACTTGCTCACAGAAAACAATGCCGTGCGGCTTTTGCGTGCTTGTGGGCGGGCTTTGCGTCTATAAACCGGCTTCTTCCTGCGCCTGCTCAATGGCTGCTTCCAGTGTCCAAAGGGTCTTGTCGAAAGACTTTTGTCGCGCACGGAACTGCGCCTCTTCGGTGATGGCGGTGAGCATTTCGATCTCCTTCATAGCAAAGGCATGATGCTCTTCCAGGGCCTTCACGCGGGTTTTGAAGTATTCGCGGCCGACTTGGTCCTTGAGCACGTCGATGTCCGCTTTCCAGCGTGTCAGGGCGTCGCCTGCTTTTTTCAAATACTCCTCGCGGCTGGTGACTTCGGTCTGCTCTTTGACCTTGGAGAATTCATTTTTTAGTTTCTCAGCGGCGCGGCGGAGTTGCTCATTGAGGCTGTCCTCCGCTTGTGTGGAGGCAAGGCAGAGGCTGATGACGAGGCAGGTGAGGAGGGTCTTTTTCATGATGGCGATGGATACGGCTGGATGCCATGAACCATGCATGCTCTTTTCTCGTGCGAAAGAATTTCCACGCCGCACCGTCAACTTCATGCCCATGATCCGCACGCCCACTCTCTCCGCCATCACCTTCGTTTTGCTGTCCGCTCTTACCAGTGCCCAGCCTGCCACGAAACCCTTGTTCTGGCCTGCCAAGAACGGCCCCACGCATGATGGCATCGTGCCTTCGCCCGAAGCGGCCCGTATCGCCCTCGAATGGGATGGGGAGTCCGGCAAAAACATCGCGTGGCGTGTCGAACTCGAAGGTGAGGGCCATTCCACCCCGGTGATCGGCGGTGATTTGATCTGGTTCACTGCCGCTACCACCGATGGCAAACAGCAGTTCGTCTATGGCATTGATCGCCACAGCGGCAAAATCGTCCATCACAAGCTGGTGTTTGAAAATCCGTCGCCAGAAATCCTCGGCAACCCGCTCAATAACTACGCCGCCCCATCGCCTGTGCTTGAAGACGACGCCCTTTATGTCCACTTCGGCACCTACGGCACCGCTCGGATCAATCCGGCGACGGGTGCGAAGGTTTGGGAACGTCGCGACATCAATGTGCGGCACTATCGTGGCCCAGGTTCGTCCCCCATCATCCATGGCAACCTAATTATTCTCACCTTCGACGGCATCAATGAGCAGTTCGTCACCGCGCTCGATAAGAAAATCGGCAAGACTGTCTGGAAAACCGCCCGCACCACCGATTACGGCGATCTCGACAAGGAAGGCAAGCCCACCCGAGACGGCGACATGCGCAAGGCTTACCACACGCCCAACGTCTTCGAGATCGGAGGCAAAGAAGTGCTCGTTTCTATCGGCTCACGGGCCGCATTTGGCTACGACGTCAAAACCGGTAAAGAACTCTGGACCATTCGCCACGGGGGGTTTAACGCTGCCATCCCGCCGCTGCTCCTTGGGGATCTGCTGATTCTCAACACTGGTTCCGAGCGCGCCCACACCCTTGGCGTTCGTATCGACAATAAGATGACTGGCGACATCACCGAAAGCCACGTCATCTGGGATCGCGAGAAGCGCAATGCCAGCGAGTCCGCTCCGGTGCTGGTGAACGGCATCCTGTTCCAGACCACCCGCGGGGGCATCGTCAGCGCTGTAGAGGCCAAGACCGGCAAAGACCTATGGGAAGACCGCATGGAAGGCCAGCATTTGCCGTGTCCGTTGGCAGTGGGGGATAAACTCTTATTTTCCAATGATCGCGGCCAGACCTTCCTAGTTCGTGCCTCGGCGGAAAAATTTGAACTGGTCGGCAAAAACCAACTCGCCGATCCCATTTCCTCCTCGCCCGCCGTTGCCGACGGGGCTCTGTTTATCCGCACCAAGAAGGCTCTCTACAAGATCGCGGTCAAGTAGCCTTCTTTATTGGTTATCAGTGATTCAGCTTCACAAAACCCGGCTATTTGCCCATCCATTATACCTACCCATTTGGGTGCAGCCAGAGCCTCAAACGATGGCAAGGGTCGATTTCTATCACTGCGCATGCGGCGTAGGAGAAAAAGCTGCCCGTTCTCACAAAATCGTCGCAAGGATGGCAGGAGCATGCTAGTTTAGCCGCTCTATGCCTACCACAACACCGACACGCAAGACACGCTTCTCCCGCCGAGTCCCAGATCATGTCACCGACGAACTCGTCAATGTTCTTTCCAAACCGGAAACATATGAGTTCAACACCCTCTTCGGTCTGGTCTATGACAATCTCAAGCTGAAAAACGCCGTGAGTGGTGGTGAGGAAATGCTGCGCTTGCGCTCCTACGAGAAGTTGCAGAACCTCGTCAGTCGCGGCCTTTGCGCCAAGGTTGCCAAGACCTATCGTGGCCTCGAAGGACTGCGCGCTGCCCATAATGCTGCGATCGCCGCCCGCACAGCAGCGGTCGTCTCACGCACCGCCGCCGCCGCTGCTGCTCGTTAGTCTTTAGCTTTCATTCAGGGCCGCCATGCTTCGTGCATGGCGGCCCTTTTTGTTTCAGAGTTTGACGCTGCCCAGCGTCTCGCTACCCATCCACCATCATTCGACCCCATGTTTGAGAACTACATTCCCGTACTGCTTCAGATCGTTATTGCCGGTGGCTTCGCCGTCGTGACTCTCATTGCTTCCGCCTTGCTCGGGAAGTCCGCCAAACGCAACACCATCAAAGACTCCGCATACGAGTGCGGTATGCTTCCTGTGGGCGACAGTCAGCCGCGTTTCAGCGTGAAGTTCTACATCGTCGCGATGCTCTTCGTGCTATTCGACATCGAAGTCGTCTTCCTTTATCCTTGGGCCATCATTTACAAAGACTACCTCGCCGCCTTCGGCCCCTCCATCCTCGCCGTCGCCACGGGCTTCGTTTCGATTCTGCTCGTCGCTTTCGTTTATGCATGGAAAAAAGGCGTCCTCGACTGGAAGTCGTAGTCCGTCGTCTTTGCAGCAGACTTATCGCCTCCATGATCGCTTACCTCAGCCTGTTTCAGCTCAAGCCCCAGGTCACGGAGGAAAAACTGGAGCATATGATGTCGCAAACCCGCGTGATGCTGCTGCGCGTACAGGAAGTGCTCACCGTCAAAACCGGCAAGCGCGTCAATCCTTCCGATCCCTATCCCTGGTTTGTTTATCTCGAAGTCGAGAGCATGGACAAGCTCGCCATCTGCCAGGACGATCCGCACTACATCAAATTCCGCGAGGAAGTCCTCAAGCCCAACATCTCCGAGCAAGAATCCACCGCCTTCGAGATGGAGCCGCGCAAGGACGTGAAGTATTCTTGATTTAGGGCGCTATTGCTTTGGCGAAAGGTGTCCCGCCAGATCTCCCGCATACCCGGCCAGCTCCAAAAACGCACGGCCTGCGATCTGCCCGCGTGAATCCATCACATCACACGCGCCCTCCCAATACGGCAGCCGTGTGATCCCTCCGTCCTGTTCCTGATCCTCTGCGAGTGGCCGCAGCTCAAACGATTCGCCCTCAAAGCGAACCCGCACGCGAATTGGATACTCCGCGCCATTGCGGGGGCTTTTCCACTTCTCGATCACCTCCCAGGCAAACGCATCGCTGCTCAGTTGCCGCACCTTACCGTCACGCTCCACCACTGAGAGCGTCGAGGCAGGATCCAACGAGCCGTCCTTCCTCCTCATGCGATACACCATGATCTCACGGCCATCCTTGAGCTGAAGTGCCGCCCAGTCCCAGCCCACTTGACCGTCTTCAAGCTGACTGCTGCTGAACTCATGGTCCATCCACGCCTCCCCGCTCACCGCATGCTCGTTTGCTCCGATCTTCACGGTGCCCGTCGTCTTCAAACGCGGCCACGTTAGGTAATGACTCGCAGCCTCAGCAGTCGCTCCTTTGAGCGACACACCATCCTTCCCGAACACCACGAGCTGCTTCACCGCTTCCATCTCCAGTTGCAGCAAAACCTCGCCCTTCATCGTCGCGGCGGTGTGCATCCGCTGCGTCGCCTCATCCAGCTTCAGCGACCAGTTCCCATTCCGCACCGCCAGCGTCTTCTCGGACGAGGTCGCATCCCATCCTTCGCGGTTTAATCGCTCATCATGCACAAACCGTCCTGTTTGCACATCTAGCAGCGCCGCATGCGCCAGATGCAAATGCAGCGTCTGGCCATCCTCGCGCCGCGCTTGGCGGAAAAACGTCACCTGAAAGCCAAACCGCTGCCCATTCTGCGCGTCCAGGTGCCCCGTCACATACCACCACTCCGTGCGGAACTCAGGATGGCTCCCATGATCGCGTGGAAACACAAACACGCGCCCCGCTTGCGGAATCGCAAACCCATCCGCCGTCGTCTGCGCATGCAGCAGCGTTGTCATCGAGAGAAAAAGCAGCATCCAGTATTTCATGTCATTCTTCCGTGTGTTCTGCTGGCAGCATCGCCGCCCATCGTCCAACCAGTGCGGCCACCAGCATGCCAACGACGATCACCGCAGCACCTAGCACCGCCAGATGCCACCACACCGCGTGAAATTGCAGCGTCCAGCCGAAGCACTGCTTGTTGATGCGATAAACGAGCAGCCACCCGAGCCACAAACCCGCCGCAATGCCCGTGAACGCACCCGCACAGGCCACGCCAAGCCCCTCCAGTGCCGCCGACCTCGCAATCTCACTCCGCGTCATGCCCAGTGATCGCAGTGTCGCCAATATCGCCCGTCGCTCCAGCATCAGGCTCGCCAAAGCCAAGCCGAGACCCACCACCGCGACGATCACGCCGATCACCTCCAGCGCATGCGTCACCGCAAATGTCTGGCGGAAAATGCGCAGCGCCTCGCTTCGCAGGTGCGCGTTGGTGAACACGCTCAAACCCGGCTGCTGGCGTTGCATTCGATCCCGCACCGTCTCTGCATCCACGCCCGGCTTCAGCATGATTGCCACACGCCAAGCCTCGTCCGTCTCAAACCATTCGCGAAAAACCGAAGCAGGCAGCGTCAGCGATCCGCGTTCATTGCCATACTCCGCGTTCATCGCCACCACGCGCACCTTGCGGCCCGCCAGCTCAATCACATCGCCCACCTGCGCCCCGAACCGCTCACTCCAGCTCTCACTCATGATCGCCGGAATTATGCCATCTTCCTCCTTCCACCATTCATCTCGCTTTGGAGATTGCACCCACGCATACAGCCCATGCTTGTGCGCAAACACCGGATCAGTGCCCAGAATGAGCACCTCGCCACCATGCCACAGCAGCGTCTTTGCTTGTACAAAGGCCAGCTCCGCCACCTCGCTTTCCTTTCCAAGCTCAGTCACCGTTTTCGGCGAGATGAAATGAGTCGATGACGCGCTTTGCGCACCCGCGCTGCTCACATAAATATCCGCCTTCATCGTGCGGTCGATCCAGCCGCGCATCGTGTGGTCAAAACTCGCCACCATCACCGCCATGCCCGTCGTCATCGCCACCGCGCTCGCCAAAGCCGCCACCGCAAAACGATGCCGCACCGTCGGTCGCCGCAGTTGAGAAAGAGCCAAGCGCCACACCGCCGAAGTCACTTTTTGCCTCGCCAAAAAGCGCAACACCGCGCCCGCCGCCAGTCCCGCGCCCACTAGCCACAGCAACGCCGCTGCATAACCCGCCAGCGGCAGCCGCGTTCCGTTCGCAAACCGCAGCACGGGCACCTCAGCCAGCACAACCGCCACCAGCATCATCGCCCAGCCGATCCATTCCACACGCCACACGGTTCCACCTTCAAACGGCGTCGCATGTCGTCCCAGCATGTGTGCTGGCGGTGTGCGTGCCGCCATTCGTGCCGGCCACCATGCGGCAATGAGACTCGCCAGGATCGAAATCGATAGCGCCAGCAGTGCTTCGCTCAAGCTCAGCGCCGCCTGCTGCTCGCTCGTCGCACCATACAGCGCGTTCATCGTCTTCGTCACACCACCCACCGCACCTTGCGCTCCTAGCCAGCCCAGCAGCACGCCCAAAGCACCACCGCACAGTCCCAGCAGCCCCGCTTCGATGAGAAACGCGATTTGAATCGCCTGATCCGTCACGCCGAGCGATTTCAAAATGCCAATCTCCTCCCGTCGTCGCAGCACCACGCCATCCAGCGCCTGAAAAATGAGATAACCGCCCACCAGCAACGCCAGCAGCGAGAGAATCGTCAAATTCAGCCGAAACGCCTGCGTCATCGTCCCTGCGAGCTGCCGCCGATTCGCCCCGCCCGTCACCTGCCAGCGCGATTTGAGTAACTCCCCCGCTTCCTCGCGCAAATTCGGAAACAAGGCGCTGTCTTGTGCCAAAACCTCCACGCGATCCACCTTGTCGCCACGTAGCAAAATCAACTGCGCCTCCGGCAAATCCATCAGCAGCAGATGCGCAGGCAAACTCGGCACTCCCGGCGTCTCCGGCACCACCCCGGCCACCTTCAGCGCGATCACGCGATCATCCACAATCAGCCGCAGTTCCTCACCCTCCTTCACGCCGAGCTTCGGACTCACATAAACTCCCGAACGCACCACCTGCAGATTCGCACCGAGTCCCGCTGGTGCTTCGCCACGCAGATTCAGCAGCGCCACAAAATCCACGCCCAGTAGCCGCCATGTGGCCCGCGATCCGATTTCACCATTTCCCGCATCCGCCGCCGGCGTCACCGTTTCCTCCACCACGGGCAGCAAACTCACCGGTCGATGCCCCAGCACCTCGCGCATCTCACGCACATCATCTTCGCGCAAAGCACCACTCACCGCCTGCACCGTCCATTCCGGCTGTCGCGTGATGCCATCCGTGAAGGTCTCAAAGCCCGACAACGCTGCATTACTCGCCAATCGCACCGCCAGATACACACTCGATCCCAGCGCCAGGATTAGCATCAGCGCAATCTGTTGCCGCAAAGCCAGCCGCCAGTGCCGCAAAGCACAACGCCGCAAGATGAGAAGCACCGTGCTCATGCGCCTTCGACGATTTGACCGTCCTGCATGCGCAGAACGCGCTCGCAATGCTTCACCGCCTCCGGGCTGTGCGTCACCAGCAGCAGCGCCGCTTTGGTTTCACTCACAATCTCCGCCAGCAGCTCCAGCACCTGCGCTCCCGTGGCCGAATCCAGGCTTCCCGTCGGCTCATCGGCCAGAATCAACGACGGGCGATGCACCACCGCCCTCGCAATCGCCACGCGTTGCATCTCGCCGCCCGATAGCTGACCTGGCAACGCCGCGCCACGATGAGCGATGCCCACACGCTGCAGCAGCTCTCGCACTCGCGTTTCACGCTCGCTCGTCGGCACACCGAGCAATTGCAGCGGCAGCTCGATGTTCTCTGCCGCGCTCAGCGTCGGCAGCAGATGATAAAACTGAAACACCGTGCCGATGTGCCTGCGCCGCAGTTGCGCCAACCCATCCGCGCTCAAATCGGCAAGTACCTGGCCTGCAATCGTCACGCTGCCACTGTCCGCGCGATCCACACCGCCGACACAGTTCAACACCGTCGTCTTGCCACTGCCCGAAGGTCCTAGCAGCGCCACACGCTCGCCTTGCACAAGCTTAAAGGACACGCCGCGCAGGATCGGGCGCTCCGCGTAGCTTTTGGTGAGGGATTCGACTTCGAGAACAGGCATGTAGTGCAACCGTCCCGGTTGCGGTTTGGAAACAAGCGGGACGCTTCAAATACGCCGGATACAGCAAGCGGGACGCTTGCGCTACCGCCGCATCAGCTCGCGCACATACTTGCCCAGCATGTCGAACTCCACGTTCAGGCGGTCACCCGGCTTTTTCGTGTGCAGATTCGTGACCTGGAATGTGTGCGGGATGATCCAGCACACCACCGTGCTCTCCGTCACCTCCGCAGCAGTCAGAGAGATGCCATCCAGGCAGATCGAGCCCTTCGGAATGATCAAACCGCGTTGTTCCGGCGGAATCTCCACCTCCAGCCGGTGATCCTGCCCATGCTCGCTCCAATCGAGAATCTTCACCGTCGCATCCACATGCCCTTGCACGAAGTGACCGCCAAACCGCGCGCCCATCGCCATCGCACGCTCCAAATTGACCAGTGAGCCGGTTTGCAGATCAGCGAGGCTCGTGACCTTCAGGGTTTGCATCAGCAAGTCAAAGTACGCCGTCTGCTTCGACGCGTCCTTCGCCGTCACCGTGAGGCAGCAGCCATTCACCGCAACGCTTTCTCCATCCACCAGTTCGGAAGCCATCGCGCCCACATTCAACGTCAGCCGCGCGCTTTCGCCGCGTGGCTCTAGGGAAATGACGCTGCCGGTGATTTCGACGAGACCTGTGAACATGCTTCGAGATAAACGGGCAAACCGCCGCTGTCGATGCGCTCTTCATCCAAATCTTCACGGGGGAAGGATCAAGCAGGACTGAGGCGTATTGATTCACGCTGTGTTTCATCGTCTCCTCCAGCTTGGCGCCTTGTTTGTCTCCACGAGTCTCTTCTCGGCGGAGCATTGGGCCTTTCAGCCGCTGAAGCCGGTCCAAGGCACCAGCATCGATGAGTTCATTCAACGCAAGCTCGCCGAGCATGGCCTGAAGCCTTCGCCACGCGCCGATGCCCGCACGCTAGCCCGCCGTGCCAGTTTTGATCTCACGGGGCTTCCTCCAGAACGAATAGACGTGCCATATGAGCAGTTCGTGGATCAGTTGCTCGCCTCACCGCATTACGGTGAGCAATGGGCGCGTCACTGGCTGGACGTGGCCCGTTACTCGGACACCAAAGGCTACGTCTATGCCCGCGAGGAAAAGAACTGGGTGCATGCCACGCCGTATCGCGACTGGGTCGTGCGCGCGCTGAACGAAGACATGCCGTATGACCGCTTCCTGTTGCTACAAATTGCCGCTGATCAGGTCGTGCCGCCGAAGTCACCAGATCTCGTTGCGATGGGCTTTCTCACGCTTGGGCGGCGCTTTCTTGGCGTCACACATGACATCATCGACGACCGCATCGACGTCGTCACGCGTGGCACGCTCGGGCTCACGGTCGCGTGCGCACGCTGCCACGATCACAAGTTCGATCCCATCCCGACGCGCGACTACTACGCGCTCTACGGCGTTTTCCAGAGCAGCGCGGAGGCATTGGTGCCGTGTGCAAATGGCGAAAACGCCGAACTCACCGCGCTGGTGAAAAAGAACCGCGATCTCATGACGAAACGCCGCGAGGAGCAGATGGCACGCACGCGTTCGCGAGCTGCTGACTACACCAAGGCCGTGGCCGAGTTGGAAAAATATCCCGAGCAGGGCTTCGACCAGATCATTGACGAGAAAGACCTCAATCCTTTCATCGTGCATCGCTGGAAGGCATGGACAGAAAAACATCCGGGCGTGGAACTAACCGACGAAGTGCTCAAGAGCCTCGATTCGCCCGCCCATGTGCCTGATGAGCACATCGCGAACATCGAGATGTTTTTCCCGACCGGCATCATCACCGAGCTGTGGAGGTCGCAAGGCGACGTGGATCGCTTCCTCATCAAAAACAACGCAACGCCTGCTCACGCGACCATTTTGGTTGATCGTCCACTGCCCAGCACACCGCGTGTGTTCACGCGCGGCAATCCGCTCACCAAAGGCGATGAGGTGCCACGCCAGTTCTTGAGCGCCTTCGGTCTGCAGCAGCCCTTCAAAATAGGCAGCGGACGCCTTGAACTCGCCCAGGACATCATCGACCCGCGCAATCCGCTTACCGCCCGCGTCATGGTGAACCGCATCTGGCAGCACCATTTTGGACGCGGGCTGGTGAGCACGCCGAGCGATTTTGGCAAGCAAGGCAGCCCGCCGAGCCATCCCGAGTTGCTCGACTGGCTCGCCCAACGCTTCATCGACTCCGGTTGGAGCATCAAGGCGATACATCGGCTCATCATGTTGTCGCAGACCTACCAGCAGAGCAGCCAGACGAGTGATCCGCGCGATCCCGACAACCGTCTGCTCTCCCGCATGAATCCACATCGCCTTAGTTTCGAGGAAGCACGCGATGCGTGGCTTGCCGCCGCAGGACGGCTGAATCTGCGCATGGGCGGGCGTCCTGATGCTTTATTTGCGAGCAGCAACACGCGCCGCACTCTCTACGCGCTCGTGGATCGCGAGAACATGCCGATGGTTATGCGCACCTTCGATTTCGCCAATCCTGATCTCTCCATTCCGCAGCGCAACGAGACCACCGTGCCACAACAAGCGCTCTTCGGTCTGAATCACCCGTTTGTCGTGCAGCAGGCGAAGGCGCTCGTCCAAAAGGCTGCTGCGTCCAAGTCAGACGAAGCAAAGATTCGCCTCATCTACGCCAAGCTCTTTCAACGCAGTCCCACACCCGACGAGCTGGCTTTTGCCCAGCGCTTTGTTCAAGCCGACACCACGCCTGTCATCGCTGAGGCCGATCACTCGAAGTCCTGGCAATACGGATACGGCGAATGGGATGAGGGCACGGGTCGCGTGAAGGATTTCAAGCCGCTGCCGCATTTCACCGGTAGCGCCTGGCAGGGTGATGAAGCGTGGCCCAACGAGAAACTCGGCTGGGCACAACTCACCGCCGAAGGTGGTCATCCCGGCAATGACCGCAAACACGCTGTCGTGCGTCGCTGGATCGCGCCAGCCGGCGGCAGCTATGATCTGCATTCCACACTCATCCACGAACCCGAGGTGGGTGACGGCATTCGTGCCTTCGTGAGCCACTCGCGCCTCGGCAAACTGCGCAGCACAACGCTGCTCGACTCCAAAGCGGATCTGAACCTTGATGCCATTGCTTTCCAAACCGGGGATGCGTTCGATTTCATCGTTGATATCGGCAACGGTCTGAACAGCGATCAGTTTTTGTGGTCGCTCAAGATTACACCATCCGTTACCTCGACCACGGGCGCTGGCGGCGACACCCCGAGCGATGCGTGGGATGCCAAGAAGGACTTTTCTGCGCAGCCGAAATCCCAACTCAACGCCTGGGAGCAGTTCGTGCAGGTGCTGATGCTCTCAAACGAGTTCATGTTTGTTGATTGATATGAATCCACCTCTCACACGCCGAGATTTTCTACGCCGCTCAGGCATGGGCATGGCGGCGCTTGGACTGGCGGATTTGCAGGCGGCGAAGCCGCACTCTGCGCCGAAGGCGAAGCGAGTGATCCATTTCTTCCTCAACGGCGGGCCGTCGCATGTCGATACGTTTGATCCAAAGCCGGCGTTGGAGCGCTACGCGGGCAAACCGGTGCCGAGTCATCGCATCACGGAGCGGAAGACGGGCGCGGCGTTCCCATCGCCGTTCAAGTTTCAGCGCTACGGGCAGAGTGGCATCGAGGTGAGCGAGCTATTTGCCAAAACGGCAGCGCACATCGACGACATCGCGGTGATCCGGTCGATGCAGGCGCAGGTGCCGAATCATGAGCCGTCGCTCATGCTCATGAACTGCGGCGACTCGATCCAGGCGCGTCCCAGTATGGGCGCATGGCTGACGTATGGCCTCGGCAGTGCGAATGAGAACCTGCCGGGCTTCATCGCGATGTGTCCGGGCGGCATGCCGATCAAAAGCGCGGAGAACTGGCAGTCGGCGTTTCTTCCCGGTGCGTTTCAGGGCACGTATGTTGATTCGAAGCACGAGGCGGTGGACCGCCTGATCGAGAACATCCGCAGTCCGCATGCGGATTCGCGAGTGCAGCTTCGTCAGCTCGAACTGCTGCGTCATATCAACGAATCGCATCGTCAGCAGCGCAGTGATCCGCGGCTGGAGGCACGCATTCAGAGCTTCGAACTGGCCTTCCGCATGCAGATCGAGGCGGCGGATGCGTTTGATGTGAGCAAGGAGCCGCAGCACATCCGCGAACTGTATGGCGAGGGCGTGCATGCGCGTCAGACGCTCATCGCGCGTCGGCTGCTGGAGCGCGGCGTGCGCATGGTGCAGCTCTGGCATGGCGCGGGGCAGCCGTGGGACAACCACGACAACATCGAGACGAATCATCGCAAGCTTGCAGCGCAGATCGATCAGCCCATCGCCGCGCTGCTGGCCGATCTGAAGCAGCGTGGCATGCTGGAGGACACACTTGTCATCTGGGGCGGTGAGTTTGGCCGCACCCCGACGGTGGAGTTGAGCGGCGGTAAATCAAAACTTGGCCGCGATCACAATCACTACGGCTTCAGCGTCTGGATGGCCGGCGGCGGCATCAAAGGTGGCACCGTTTACGGGAGCACGGATGAATTCGGCTTTGCCGCGCAGGACAATCCGACCAGCGTGCATGATCTGCATGCGACGATTCTTCATTTGATGGGAATCAATCACGAGGAGCTGACCTATCGCTACGCAGGCCGTGATTTCAGGCTCACTGACGTGTATGGCGAAGTCATCGCGCCGATCGTGGCTTGATTTGTCCTACGGACTGCGAATGCTCGGCAGCATGCGACTATCGTCCGTCCTCACAACACTTCTCTTCGCCATCGCACTGTCATCGCACGGTCAGGAATCCGCCAAGTCAACACCCCGCGAAGATGTGGACGTGGGCGGACGGAAAATCAAACTGCCGGCGCCTGCGGGATTTCAGCGGGTTGATGGGTTGAATGCCGAGTCGGATCGCTTGCTGGAGTCCATGCTGCCTGCCTCCAATCGTTATCTGGCTCGATTTGAAGCCCCCAAGAGCAACACTGCCGAAGAAGGACACAGCTTTAATGCGCAGGTGCTGCGCACCCTCGAAAATCGAGAGATCGGAGATCGCACTTTTGGTGAGATGAAGCAGCAAACGAAAGCGGAACTCGACAAGGTGATGGAGAACATTCGCCAAGAGGTCGCCAAAATTTCCGGCAAGGCAAAAAAGCGTTTCAGGACGCGACTGTAGCCGACGCGGCGCTCAGCGTGAGTGATGTCGCGGTGTTGGGTTACTTTGACGACTCGCCCAACAGTCTCGGCTTCACGATGGCCATGAATGTCGCTGCAAAAGCCGGTGACAATGCCATCAAAGGAAAAATCGTGGTCGCCAGCATGATCGTGCCGGTCAACGGGCGTCTCATTTACCTCTATGCCAATGCCGACCTCAAATCCGAAGCTGATCGCCAGTGGGTGGAGAAAGCTGTGAAGACCTGGTGCGATGCCGTGGTGGCTGCCAACCCGCGTGTGGAGGGGCCGCCAGCAAGCACTTCAATCTTCGACGGTGTCGGACGTTTTGCCATCATTGGTGCCATCGTGGGAGCTTTGGGCGGACTGTTTGCGATGCTGTTCAAGAAGATAAAGAAGTCCTGAGTTGCGGTTGCCCAGTTCAAGGAGCCTTCAAGTAAGCGATCAAATCGGCCATCTGCTGCGGTTTGATTACCGCTTCCAAACCTTCGGGCATGAGGGAGATCCCGGGGCTGGTGAGGGATTTGATCTCGCTGCGCAAGACGGTTTCCGTGCCGCCATCGGCGCGTTTGAGGGTGAGATTGCCCGCTGTCTCGCTCGCGATCAGGCCCGCCAGTGTCCGTCCATCATTCGTTTCAACGATGTAGAGCGCAAAGTTCGGCGACACTTCGCGATTCGGGTCCAGCACGTTAGTGAGGATCTGCTCCACTGGCCAGCCTTTGATCGTGCCGAGGTTCGGCCCCACATCATTGCCGCGATCCAAGTGCCGGTGACATACCATGCAGGCCGTTTCATACACCTTCTCGCCGCGTGCGACATCGCCCGCCATTGACATCACGGCTTCATACTTCGCGATCACCTCCTTGCGATTCGACGACGAGCCATCGCCGATGAGCTTGGCGATGCGCTCGGCTAACGCGGGCGTTTTCTGCCGTTCCAGCGTGGCCTTCGCGGCGACGCTGAGCTGCGCGGGCGTGATCTTCTTCGCCTCAATGGCATCCAGCAGCTTCGCGATGCGATCCGTTCGCGAGAGCAGGATCGTGGTGGCCTTGTCACGAAGCACCGGCGTCATCTTTGGCCAAGCTTCGATGAGCATGTCGGCGACGGCAGGCTCGCGATAGCTGCCAAGGGCTTCGAGCGCGGCGAGCTGGAGTTCGGAGGGCTGATCAGGCGTGATGAGTTTCGGAAACGCATAGCGAAAGACATTGAACACCATGAAGAAGCCTGCTGTTGAGACACACTCGGCACGAACGGCTAGTGATTCGCTGGCTTTGAGAGCCGTGTTCATCTGCGTTTGGGCTGTGTAGGCAGATGTTGCAAGGGCTACGTGGCTGGTTACAACGTCCGCATATCGCTTGCCAGCGCGGCTCAGTCCACGACCGATATGCAGCATCACAAACCTCAAAACTGGGTCGTCATACCCCTGAGTCAGCGCGTTCCGAATGCCCGCTTCGATGGAGCTTTCCCTCGCAGCGGCTCCCGCCATTTCAGCAAGGTCGCCTATCAGATTGAGCGGGACTTCATCTCCTCTTTGCTTTCGTTGCACCACTCCTGGGAAGCTGTTCAACAAGGAGCCTCGATAATCGGAGGAGAAAACTAAGGCGCGGGACCATGCCTCCAGGGTGTCCCGCAGCAGAATTTTGGATAGTGCTTGCTGGTATGGACTGCCAAAGTGGGAATCGTAGGCACGCAAGGCGTGCAATGCCTTTAGCCGTACCCCGACAAATGGATGATCTGCAAGCTCCCGCAAAGTTTGGGCGAACCCAATATTCGCCGGACTCTCTGCTAAGCCCTCCGGCTGGTAACCGGATTCAGCAATCATAACAGCGTGCATCTGAACTTGCTCAGACTCGTCTGCGAATGCCAGAAAGAGAAGACCACTACCGCGGTCGTGAAACGGATGCGGCACAAACTTCAAACGACTAGGTTCCGAGGTAGGAACGAGTTTCCCAGGAACAGGACCTCTTGGCATGCCATCCAACGGACCATTCAGAGAAACCAGCAACTTCGTGTTGAAGTGGGACAGGGCTTCGAGCGTCCACAGCGCAGCGATGCGTCCCTGGGGTGTCTTTGCGTTTTCCGCCATCGCTCGCATTGGCTCCACAGTGGTTTGGTCCTGTCGCTCAAACAGCAATCGCTGCGCGGTTTCGCGGTGCCAGGCGTTGGGGTGGTCGAGGAGGGCGACGAGGTCGGCGGTGCTCGCTTGGCTGAGCAAATTAGTGCGGGGCTTTAGCCCGTCACGGATGCTGTTCGAGCTAAAGCTCGGGACTACTTTGGGCGCTAAGCGCCAGATGCGGCCTTTGTCGCGGCCACGAAGGAGATCGACGGCGGTGTGGATGTCGTCGGGGATGCTCCAGGGGTGCTCGATGACTTCGCGATACATGTCGCAGACGTGGAGGCAGCCGTCGGGGGCGTTGACGAAATTGACGGGGCGGAACCAGAGGTCGTCGCTGGTGCAGAAGTTCTTGGTGCCATCGACCT
>CANIZT010000062.1 GCA_947471905.1 Verrucomicrobiaceae bacterium | reverse complement strand
CATGGATGAGGGATGATGGGACTGCTGAGGCGAGCGCAGCAGCAATAAATAGGATACGCAGGGAGGTGCGGGGGAGGTTCATGGCAGGGGCAGGGGTGAACTGCCTTCAGCATGGAAAATCCCGCGAGCATAAACGCCTGCCTCACGCACAGATGAATGTGCGTTTATGTTTGCGACTGTCAGGTGCGAGTGGAGTTGCGCGAGCGCTTCACCCAAACAAAGCCGCCACCGCTTTGCCGCCATCCGTGATGGGCACGGGGCGCGTGCCATCCATGAGTTCCTTGCTTGGATCGATGCCCATCGCAGCGTGAACCGTTGCGTGGAAATCGACGAGCGGGACGGGGTTCTCGACGGGTTTTTTGGAAAGTTCATCCGTGGTGCCATACGCGCCGCAGTGGTTCAGTCCGCCACCGGCAAGCACCATGGAGAAGGTGGTGCCCTGATGGCCACGTCCGCCGCGTCCGTCGAACTCCGGCGGGCGACCGAACTCCGTGCCGACGACGATGAGCGTCTTGTCGAGGAGCTTCTTGTCCTTCAGGTCGCGAATCAAAGCCGCAAGGGCGGTGTCGAGTTCCTGAATGAGCAGATGCTGATTCTTGAAGCCTTCATTGTGGATGTCCCAGCCCGTGCCGTTCATGAAGTTAAGGTTGTGCGAGACTTCGATGAATCGCACGCCAGCCTGCACGAGACGACGAGAAAGCAGGCAGCGCTGGCCGAACTCGCCTCCGTACTCGTTGCGCAGGGAGTCAGGCTCTTCTTTGAGATTGAAGTGGCGCATGAACTTCGGTCCAGCGAGACGTAGCGCTTCTTGTTGGGCCAATTCATAGTCTGCTGCGGAAGAGCCTTTAGCAGTGCGTGCCATCAGCGGCTTCAGCAGTTGATGACGAATCTCCGCGCGCTTTTCATCCACATATTCAGGCCGGGTGAAACCCGATGGCCCGGTGTTGGTGTCGGTGAGATAAACATAGCCACTCTTAGCGCCGAGGAACCCTGGGCCACGACTCACATTCGGGTAACCGATCAACATATAAGCCGGCACATCAGCACTCGCGGCACCACGCTGATTGGCGATGATCGAACCGATGCTCGGATACACCACGTTGCCCGAGATCATCCGGCCCGTGTGGACGATGTTCGTGGCGAAGGCGTGCTCGTCGATGACGTGATGGTTCACCGTGCGCATCACCGTGACATGTTCCATCACCTTCGCCGTCTTACTCAGGTGTTCGGTCACCTGCACACCTTTGACCGTGGTGTCGATCGACTTGTAGAGCGATCCCGCCTTCTGCGGCTTGCCCATGTTATCGCCGAGCTTCTTCGGATCAAAGGTATCGATCTGTGCCATGCCACCACCGAGCCAGATGAAAATGCAATGCTCTGCCTTGCCCTTCGGCGTGTGGATAGGCGTGTTATTAGCAAACAACGGCGCAGCGCCGAAAGCGGCGGCAGATGTGATAAAGGAACGGCGTTTCATGATGGGCAGAGTCTCAGGTTTCAGGTTCAATGTTTCAAGTTCTTGCCATTACGGGCTAAAAGCCCACTCTGGCGCATTCAGCATGGCCCAGAGGATGTCTTCGAGGCGTTGGCGCCAGTCGGCGTTGAGGCGGTCGGTGGGCTTGTCGCCGGTGCGGGCGGCGGCTTCCTGGGCCATGCGGACGTTGGTGGCTTCGGCGTCGAGGTGATTGGACCAACTGACATAAGGAGTGCGCGTTCGCGTGGATTTAATGTCTGCGGTCGGGACGGTGTTGAGGCGTGACTCGTAGCCTTCGGAGAGATGCTTGGTGTAAAGCTCCCGCTCTTCGGTGCTGGGGTGGCGGGTGAGGAGTTTGAGGAAGAGCTGGTCGATGAATGGATCGAGGGGTTGCTTCTTCAAGGCGAGCTGGGTGACGCCGTGATCGTCGCTCAATCGGGTGAGCCAGATGCCGACGGTGCCGTTGCTAAGGATGGCGGGCTGGAGGACGTTCGGATCAGCGTCGCGTTTGCTGGTGGGATCTTGTCGTGCTCCGCGCCAACCAAAAGCGCCAAGCACGTCGGTGACGGCCTGGATGCGGGGGAGGTTGAGGCTGGGGCGGTCGCGCTCGTTGCTGGTGCTGGTGAGCATCCAACTGCGGCGCGGTTTGCCGAGATGAATGGCGTTTTTGAGGTCTCGGGTGTTGTCGATGTCGAGGCAGACTTCTTCGGTGCGGAAAGGTTTGCCGGTGGCGGCGAAGAGGCTGTCCACGATCTGCTCGGCATAGAGACGACGAGGGGCGGGGCTGGTGTAGAGCGGGCTGGTTTCCTTCAACGTGGAATCGGTCGCGCGTTGATAGGCATTGGAGGTGAGGATGGTGCGGGCGAGCTTTTTCATGTCGTAACCACCGCGCACGAATTCACGGCCCAACCATTTGAGCAGCTCGGGATGCGTGGCCTTGCCTTTCTCCCAGTCATCCACGGGATCGACGATGCCGCGCCCCATGAAGCGGGACCAGATGCGGTTGGCGATGACCTGCGCAAAGCGCTCGTTCTGCGGCGCGGTGATCATGGTGGCGAGTTGGTCGCGCGTGTCTTTCGGATCTCCAGCGAGCGAGGCTGCGGTCTGATCACAGAACTCGGCGAAGGGCCACTTCGCCTGCACTTTGGTGCCGGGCTTGAGAGAGACACTGATGAGCGGCTTGCGCGTCAATGTCTTGAAGCGGTCCATGTTCACGGTGCTCGTGAGTGGCAGCTCGATCTCCTTGCTGCCGAGCATGGCGGCGAGCTGGAAGAGGTCTTCCTGCATGGACTTGTTCGTCGGTGAGTCGTGGCAGCGGGCGCACTTCATCTCGACACCGAGGAAGGCGGCGCTGACGATGGTGCCTTTCGCGGCCATCGGCACGTCGTTCTGAGAAGCTGTGCCAAAGCCAGCCGGTCCGCCGAGACGCTCACTGCCTTTCTGGCGCAGCAGTTCGGTGACGAAGAAATCCATCGGCTTGTTGTCCCTGAGCGACTCGTAGAGCCACCAGCGGAAGGGCCCGGTATTGTTGAGTGTGGGGTTGAGGATGTTTGGATTTTCCGCCAGCACGTCCTGCCAGTAACCCATCCAATGATCGGCCCAGCGTGAGTCGGCGAGGAGCTTTTCGATGACGGCAGCGCGATCTGGATCCTTCTGGAAGGCAGTGATCTCCTCAAGCGATGGCACGACGCCGATGGTATCGAGCGTGACACGGCGCAGGAAGGTGAGGTCGTCGGTGGTTGGCGTGAGTGTGAGGTGATCGGCTTTGATCTCAGGCCAGTTCGCGCCTTCCTCGATCCACTTGGTCAGCAGGGCGACTTGATCTTTGCTCAAGCGCTCGCCTTTGGGCGGCATCATCTCGTCTTCGTCGTCGGAGAGGATGCGTGTGAGCAGAGCGCTGTGCTTCGGTTTGCCGGGCTCGATGGCTGCGCCGTCGGATTCGCCGCCTTTGAGGGCATCGGCGAGCGCATCGAGCTTCAAACCGCCTTTGGCCTTGGCTCCGCGATGGCATTCGATGCACTTGGATTCAAACAACGGCTGCACCTCTTTGAAGAAGTCGATGCTGCCTTTGTGCGCGGCTTGATCGGAAACGGCGGCAATCTTCGCGGCGATGAAATTGTCGATGGCGTTGCCTTTCGGGAAGCCTTTGGGCAAGTCGGGCACTTTGACTTCTTCGGACTTCGCAAGCCACTGCTTCGCGGCCTCGCGACGCTTCGACCAGTAGCCATCGAACTGCGCACGCATGGCGGCACGGGCTTTGGCATTCACCTGATCGTAGTGCGCGGTGCGCTCGGTTTCATAAGCAGCCCAGCCAGCGTCGTTGTAAGGCACCTCGCGTTTGCCGGGTGCGAGCAGCTTCCATGATTCGCTGCCTTCAGGCGACCAAGCGACGACGGTTTCGCCAAGTTCGGGACGGCGGACGGCTTTGCCCGCGTAGCTGCCGACCAGCGTTTCCAGCACGATGAACTGCGGCTTGCCGGTGCCGACGATCTCGCACCAGGATTCGCGATTGCCGGGCGGCACAAAGCGGAAGTCGGGGCCAAGGTCGAGGTAGTCTTTCTGATCGGCCACGAGGTGATGACCGTCGCTGTCATTCGGCGGGAAGGGCGTGTTGAGGATCGTCTTGCCGTCGAGGTAGAGATTGGTGGCACCACGAGCACGCAGCAGCACGCGGTGCTTGCCTTTCGGGAAGGTCACGCTCGCGGCGGCACGCAGCAGGAAGGGCACATGACGCTCACCGCGCACGCCGGTATCGACATACTTCTGCGGCACGTCGAGGAAGCCGAAGACGTCTTCCGTGTAGGTCTCGGCGACCTTTGGCGGTTCGCTGGGCCACGCGCTGGCATCGGGCATGCCTTCCTCGGCGAGTTGCACGAGCACACGGCCTGCGGGCACATCCTTTGTCGCGATGGGCGGCGGCGGTGGCACGAAACGATAGCGCGACTTCAGCGTGTCGAGGTCGATGGGACCGCGATAGATGGCCACGTCATCAAGCCAGCCCTTAAACGAATGCGTAGCTACGCGGGTGGAGCCTGAGCCAATCAAAAGCGCATCACCATCCGTCACGGGTGCGCGATCCGTGGCGCCGCCGATGTCCCAGTCGCCGTCAGTCTCACGACCGTCGATGTAGCCCTTGATGCTTTTTGGTTTACCGAAAGTGTAAGTGACAACGATGTGGTGCCAGCCTGCGCTGGGCAGTGTGGCCTTCGACCACCAGCGATGCCAGTCGCCCTTCTCACCGCCGGGCACGCTGGCACTGGCAAAGAGGAAACCGATCTGCGCACCGCTTTTGCCCGCTTGAAGACGTAGCGCATAGTTTTGATTATTCGCCCCGAACTCCTTGGTGCCGAGTCGTCCTTTGCCAATGATGTAAGGCGCACCCGAAACGCCCGCTGGCTTGACCCAAGCTTCGAGAGTGATCGTGTCATTCAGTCCAAAGCGCAGAGCCTCGCTGTCCTTCACCTCGACGACGGACTTCATGCCATCGCCGGTGAAAAGCATCGCCGTGTTGGCTTCTGGAAAGCCGGGATACATCGGCGCACGCGGTCCAATCTCCTTGGCGTCATCGAAGCGCCACTGCATGACCGGCGTGAGCTTCGGCTTGTCCGAGACATCGTTGCCCGCGCTGTCGTTTTGAGCGAGGGCCGCAGAGGTGAGAAAGAGGGAACTGAGGAGGACGGAGCGCGTCATGTCGCTAAGAACGGCAATTGAGAGCCAGTTTCAGCAATTCCGACACCCCACTTTCGTGAGGGGGCTAGATTCGCACCAAACCCCGGCGGATGGCCTCAGCGGTGGCTTGGGCGCGGTCGTTGACTTTGAGCTTCATCAAAATGCGGCTGACGTGCTGCTTCACGGTGTCCTCGCCAATGCCTAGGATGGCGGCGATTTCTTTGTTGGCGTTGCCTTTCGTGATGAGGACGAGGATCTCACGTTCGCGCGGGGTGATTTCGGGTTCGGCGAGGCGGTCTTTGAGACGCTGAGCGATTTCGGCTGGCAAGCTGCGCTCGCCTTGGGCGACGGTGCGGATGGCGGTGAGGAGATCGTCTCGGGAGGAGGATTTTTGGAGGTAACCGAGTGCTCCGGCTTTCAGCGCGGCCTGGATTTCATCGTCGCGGGCGAATGTGGAGAAGATGAGGACGCGGGCGGTGGGATGTTCGCGAATCAATGCTGCGGTGGCTTCAATACCGCTGATGCCAGGGAGCTGGAGGTCCATGAGGACGACGTCGGGCTTCTTTTTGGCGAAGAGTTTGGCCGCATCTTCACCACGGTCGGCCTCGCCAATGACTTTGAGGTCGTCTTCAAGCTCCAAGGAGGCAACGAGACCGCTACGGACGACAAAGTGATCGTCGATGAGGAGAAGGGTAAGCATGATCAAAGTGGAAGCGTCACGGTGATAAATGTGCCTTGGCCGGGCTGGCTTTGCCATTCTGCTTCGGCATGAATTTTGCGGCAGCGCTCGCGAATGCCGATGCAGCCGAAATGGCCGGGCTTGCCGTGGGTTTCGGCGCTGGGATCGAAGCCGCGGCCGTTGTCGGTGATGCGAAGGGTGAGGAGCTTTGGAGTCGTGGAGAGATGGAGTGTGATCTGAGATGCTTGGGCGTGTTTAAAGGCGTTGGTGACGGCTTCTTGCGCGATCATGCGGAGGTGATGAGTCACATGGGGCGGGATGGGACCGATGGAATGCAGATCGAGCGTGATGGCGATGGATTCGGGCGCGCGAGAGGCGAGCAGTTGAAGCGCTTCGGCGAGTGTGGTGGCATGCTCGGTGTCGCGGAGGTCAGAGACAAGGTTGCGGGCTTCGCTTTGGATGCGGGAGACGAGGCTGCGGGAGGTTTCGAGCAGCGTGCGGGTCTTGTCTTCGAGCGGACGTGTGGTGGCAGCGTCGAGACGCAGGGAGAGACCGGCGAGCTCTTGTTCGAGCGTGTCGTGGAATTCGCGGGCGATGCGCTGGCGCTCGTCGAGCGTGGCTTGCTGCGTGATTTTGCGTTCGAGACGGGTGATTTGAAATCGCTGCTGAGTGATCCAGAACAGCGTGAGTAAAATGATGCCGCCAAGAATCGCGATGGCGATGACGAGGTGCTTCGCGGTCCAGAAGGGTGCGGTGCTGAGCACTTGGATGTCGTTGATGGAACGCAGCAGCAATGAAGCACGGTCGGACTGAGAGCGGAAACCTTTGTCGGTGGAGGATTCGACGAGACAGATGCCGGAGAGTTGGCACACAGAGTCAATTTCGAGCGCTGGTGCGGATGTTTGCAACAAAAAGGCGCGAATGGAGATGCCTGCCGAGGTGAGGCGAAGTTCGTAGCCGTCGTTGGTGCGGAAGAAATCGTTCAGAACGGCAGGAGTGGTCAGTTGAATAAGATCGGCGTCGTGAGAGCCGTTTTGAAACTCTTGGAGCGAAACAATCGAGGCGGCAGGTGATTCACCAGGTTCGGCGGCAAGAACAAGCGCATCGGCCAACGAGGCGCTGAAGCCGGTCATGACGGGGAAGCCGGTAATTTTCGCGAGCTGGCCGGGTGTTAGAGCTACCGAAGAGGTAAGACGAATGGCGATGGAAGGCGATTGAGGAGGCTTGGGAGTCTCGTCTTTCGGTGTTTCGCGTGGCGGTGGCGGTGGTGTCGAATCACGCAGGAAAACACGGCCGTCCGCGAATGCGGCGAGCACGGTTCCGCGAATACCCGCACGATGATGCGGCTCATCGGCGGCTCCAAAGCGCAGCAGCGTGGCCACGGAGATGATCGGGAGTGTTTCAGGTGCTTGTGCCGACTGGCTGATGGTGACATCGCTCCAATCGGTGACGCGCAGATACGGAAACACGAGCTGGCGGCGGTCATTGATGCCACCGGCGGCGAGGGCGGTGATGCGGAGGCGTGCGTCAATGACAGCGGGAGCGGATTCGGGCGGCGAATCGATGCGCACTTCGATGACGCGGCTGCCCATCGCGAGACGGAGGAGCGAGCGGTTTTCATCGAGTGGGGTCAAAGTGCGGCCCAAACCTTCAACGACGACGCGTTGGTAATGGAACCGGCCGGTGGCGAGATCGTCGTAAGTCGCAGGGACGGCGGCCGGAGGTGCTGTGTGACCGAGGATTAGCAGTTCAGTGACATCGACACCGGGAAAGTAGAGTCCGGCAGTGGTGGTGCCTTTGACCCGGACCTGATCACCGACGCGGAGATCATTGCGGGCGGGTTTGAAGTGCAGGTGCGTGCCTGCGCTGTCGTCTTGCACGAAAGCGGTGCCACCGCTCTCGACGAAGCCAATGGTGGCGGTGAGATCGATGGGGAGTTTCTCCAAACTGCGCTCGTAGGGCAGCGTGCGGATGTCGATGGCGCGAGTGAGCTGCGCATGAGCCGCGCTTTGCATGAGCAGCGCGACGCAGAAGCCATGGAGGAGCCATTTCATGCCGATGATTCAATCATCCGTCACCGGACCGCCGCGTTGGAGCTTTCGCACGAGGTCTTTCACCTCGTGGGCCTGGCGCATGTCTTTGAACTGCACTTCGATGCCGGCATTCGCGGCGGTGGAGAAGTCGATGGTGCCGAGGCCGAGCAGGCCTTTGAGGCCGGACTCGTAAACGTCGATGCTGCGGATGTCGCAGATGCGCGCCTCTTTGGAACTGCGACCAATGATGCCCCAGATCAGCTCGACGCGTTCGCGAGTGACGATGTAATCGTGCGAGTAGCGTGAGATGCCGATGGCGATGAGCGTGGAGGACGCGCAGAGCAGGGCGATGACGGCGTATTCGAGTTGAATGACGAACAGCAGCCCGGCCGCGACGAGGAGCAGTAGAACGAGAAAGAGCGCCTTCGTGTAGCCAAGCCAGGAAGGATGCGCGTGGTGCAGTAGAACTTCGCCACTGGGCGTGTAGCGACGATCATCGTTGTCATCGCCATCATCCTCAGGTTCGGCTTCTTCCTCTTCGACTGTTTCGTCCACCTCGTCGGGAATTTCAGTGTCAGGGCCGATCTCCCTGTAAGCAGGGCGGTTCAGACGCGATTGAGTGCTGCTCGGGCGCATGCCGCTGACGAGTTCGCCAACGGTGTGTGTCAGGCCGGTGGCCTCATCGAGGCACATCTCGCCACGGGCGAGGGAACCACGGGCCACAAGCGTGTACAAATCCTCCTTGGTCAGCGGATCGCTGAAGGCTGGATGCTGCTGGAGTATGTAGCGGGCGGACATGAAGCTCGCTCACTCTGCATCGGGCGCGGGCGGGAGCAAATCTTCGCGTTTCATTAAATCCGCAACCTTGAGCAGCAGCAGCTCGCCTTTGGGCGTGCGGACGATTTCGCCGAGGTAAGGTGTGAGGCGGTCAGTCTCGGCCACAGCGGAGTGAACCATGCTGGCGAGGATGCGCTGGTCGTGTCGGTTGGGCGGGAAGACGTTGCTTATGCGGAACATCACCTGACCGCTGTCCCATTCGAGCTCGAAGTTGCCGAGGTTCAGCTCCTTGTTCGTGCGCATGATGAGTTCGCTCACGGCAAGGCGATGCGTGGAGGGAACTTGGAGCGAGGAAAGCGCGACGACGCTGGCGATGTGGGTTTCGCCGAAAATCTGCATGTGCAGCGGGATTTTCGTGTGATGCGCCTCGAAGTCGGACTCGATCACTTCCTGGGCGGGGACTTCGCGGTAGTGCCAGCCCATTTCCTTGAAGGTGCTGAGTGCGACGGCGTAAAGGGCGGACATCGGGAGATTTGAAATCTGAGATCTGAAATTTCAGATGGTCGGGGCGGCCAGATTCGAACTGACGACTTCTTGCTCCCAAAGCAAGCGCTCTACCAGGCTGAGCTACGCCCCGATTGTGATTCCCGCGTTCCCATAAGGAGCGAGGGGCCGCGATTGTGGCGCTATTTGAGATCGAAGCAAGAGGAAAGGCGAAGTGTTGGCGGTTAAGAGCCACTTCGGGCTTATTTCAGCGTCATGGTGGGGCTGAATGGGCCGATATGCTCGCGTTCCCACCATTCACCGGAGACTTTTTGCACTTTGGGCTTGGTGAAGTGGTAGCGGTAGAGCCGGGCGCGGATGTGGGTGATTTTTTCGACCGGGAAGGGTGGTGGTTCGAGGAGATCCCAAACCGGCTGCTTGTGCTGGAGCAGGGCGGTGATGAACTGTCCGAACCAGTGCATCGGGGAACCGGGATTGGCATCGCGCTGCGGATCGTAGCCCGGGTAGAGCGCTGCGAACCACATCTGCCAGTCGAGGCGTGGTTGATGCGGGGCGATGAAACGCGACGCGGTTTTGGGATCGCCGGGTTTGTATTTGAAGTCGAGCGGCAGGAACAGGCCGCCATCATCACTGACCTCGATGAGGACTTCGGGGCGCTCCTCGGTCATGTCTTGAAACAGGCCGTAGGCGTTGAAGGAACGTGTGCGGGCGATGGGCGCGTCGAGCTCGGCGTGCACGCTGTAGGAGAACTTGAGCTGGTAGTTCCGAATGCGTCCCGCGAGGAAGGAGTCGGCAGCCAGCAAAGTGACGAAGACGATGGGCAGCACCACCGCGAGGGCGGGCCATTGAGTCCAGCGTCGAAAAGACGGGCGCGGCGCTTCGGCGTCGATGCGCAGCCAGCGGCGTACGAACTTGGGCCACCAGCGGTCATCCAGTAGCGTTAGGGCGAGCGCGGCAGTGAGGAGGGTGAAGAAATTGTAGTTCCCAGTGGCGGAGATCATCGCCATGAGGCCGAGGAAGCCGAGCGCGGCGAACAAACGGCCCCAACGGCCGAAGAAAATGGCGAAAGGCAGCACGAGTTCGATGCCATACATGATCCAGCAGCTCGCGATGTGGAACCAGCGCGGTGCATTGTGTGCAAACCACGACAGACCGTTAGGCAGCGGCTGCGTTTCGTAGTGATAGAGCAGCGCGGTCATGTTTTCCCACGGCAGATCGACGCCGCCGATCTTCACGTAGCCGGAGAGCAGCATGAGACGGAAAAGAAGCCAGTGCAGCAGGAAGATGGAACCGCGTGGCGGCTCGGTGAGGCCGCGCCATGACCACAAGCTCCATGGTGCGATGAACAGCGCGAGGAATCCGGCCTCCAGCAGCAGGGCATCCCATTGATAGCCCATGAAGATGTCACCCGTGGTGGCGAAGGAGAGGTAGCCTAGCCACAGTAGGGCCAGCAACGGCCCCTGTGCCACACCGGCGATCACCAGCACGGCGAGGATGCAGCACGCGATCAGGCAGCCGTGCGCGAAGGCATCGCTGTAATGCCAGTGGAAGATGCTCGGGAACTGCCAGAGCAGCGTCTGGTGCTCGCGCTCCTCGAACGCATGGACGTTTTCGAGCAGGTTCTTCGCGGGCAGGATGCCGTTTTCGCCGACCAGTCCGTCATACTGCAGGCCCCAGGAGATGAAGGCGATGAGATAGATCGCCGCCAGCAGCCGTGGGAATAGCCAGCGGACGACGCTGTAGCGTCCGCGATGAGTTTCGAGCCAGGAGACGGGATTCAAGGCATTCCCAGCCTACACGAAACATCACTGCGGTGCATCATCTCTCTGCCACGCCGTCAGTGATCTCCATCGCATTCGTGCGCAGGATTTCGAGGCCGTTAAGGATTGGCTCGACGCTTGGGTTCGCGGGAATCAACTCTACGACGAGGTTCTCCGTCGCGGGAATGTTGGTGAATTCTTCGACGACAGCTCCTTTGCGTGTGGCGGGGTCAAAAGACTTCAGCACCACCTTGTCGCCGAGTTTCACGTCGAAGACACGCTGGCCGGGCTTGTCACCTTCGAGCGCGGCGAACATGAGTTTCACCGTGTAAGTCGCTGGTGGCTGGCCTTTCGCCAAAACGGGAATGTCGAGCTTTGTGAGGCCGCGCAGGCCGCTAGTGAAGATCCACGGCGTGTCGTGGCCGGTGACGGGATGGCTGTCTTCGTTGAGGCTGTATGCGCCGCCGCCTTTGGCATACTGCGGTTTGAAATCGAGCGGCAGGTCGATGCCGGCACGGCTGCTAGGACGCGGATAACCGAGCCAGAGCTTGCCGTGCGCATCGCGGCGGTCGCCGGGAGCGCCAAGATTGAGCGCCATGTGCTGCACGGGCAGGGAAGCTCCGTCGGCGCTGTAAACACCCCAGTTCATGCGATCTTCACGCGGTTCGAAGACGACCGTGCTGGCGATGGAGAAGAGGCACACGCAGCCCGCGCTGGCTTCGGGGATCATGACGAGGCCGTTGGCGGGAATCGTGTTGATCCAGCAGCCGAGACGATGCCCAGCGAAGTGTTCCGTGCCGCTGTCGCTGTCGCGATCATAGAACGCGGTGAACTTGGAGCGGAAGAACATCATGTTCGGCGTGGCGGAGATGGCGCCGCAGTGATGACCGGGCCGCGCAAACATCCACGCGGACTCCTCACCGGTGATGGGATGCTTGCGGGTCTTCTGCGCACCGGTGTAGAGGTCGTAGCTCCATGGTTCGGCGATGATTTCGTTGTCGATCACCACCGGCCGGTGGCGGTAGTTTGCATCCTTGGCCCACAGTTTCTCGCCTTTGTTCGCGTCGAGCACCACCAGACGGCGACGTTTGAATTCACCGCTCAAGAACTGCTCCCAGTAGTGCCCATTGGCGTTTGCGCCGCCGAGCACGAGGTGGCCGTTTTGATACATCAGCGTCAGTGCACCGCCGCCGATGCCGATCTCGCTGCAATCGGTCACATCCACCGGTTTCGCCCACTGCTGCTTACCTGTGACGGCATCCAGCGCCACGGCCATGCGCAGATCGTTGTTTTTCACGCGATCTTCGGCCAGTTCACGCTCTTTGCCGGTGAGTTTGGCGAGATCGGTCTTGTCCTGCGCGAGCATGAGGGCGCGTTGCTCAGGCGTGAGCGAAGCGTCGATGAAGAACAGCCGCCCGTCGCCGATGGCGATGGAAACGTGCGAGATGTGCTTGCCCTGATGCGTCCATTTTAACGCACCGGTCTTCACATCGAAGGCGAAGATCTTGTCCGTCGAAATGGAACCGCTTTTGCCACGACGTGCGACTTCGGCGGCTTTTTCGACACGCTCCGTTTCGGTGCCGTAGAGCAGGCCGTCGTGGTAGGCGATGTAGCCCCATTGCAGATCCTTCTTGGTGCCTGCGCCTGGAATCGTGAGGATGCGCACGACTTTGCCGGTAGCGGCGTCGAACTGGATGCAGTCCTCTTCCATCAGCATGAAGAGGTAATCATCGCTCGCGGCCATGTTGCCAGGCTCGCGGGCGTTATACACGCCGATGCGCATCGCGCCGGGGTTCTTCGTCTCCCAGAGGAACTGGCCGTTGTAGGCGTCGTAGGCCAGCACGCTGTCCTCGCCCTGCACAAACAAGCGACCATTGGTCGAAAGCGGACCTACGGCTCCATCGTGGCGATTCACCACCTGACCCGGACCGGGATCGCCATACCACAACACGCTGAGCCCGCCTTTGATGCGGCGGTCGTCGGTGCTCGATGTGTTCGCTGCGTTGCCATACTGATGCGACCACGAACTCGCTCCGGGCAAAGTGGCACGCATGAGGATGCTCCAACCGTCTGTATTCGTGATCTTGGCCTTCTCCTCGGTGAGTTTCGTCTCAGCGAGCCATGCTTCAGTCTTCGGTGTCGTTTTGAAGCAGAATTTGCCGCCAATCGGTTTCAAATGCCGTGCCACATCCGCTGGTACGCCGACAGGTTCGGCGCTGTCGCTCACGATCAAATTGGCGCAGTAGCTCGAATAGGGCATCACCGCGAGATCGAGGTGATCCACTGTGATGCGTGGTCCATAAAGGCCTGTCGCGAGCAGTTCCCGGCGCGCAGCAGCCACCTTCTTCTCATCCGCATCCACGCCGAAGATGATCAACTCGCTGCGCTTGGCGAGTTCGTAGGCCAACTGGCCTTTGTCATTGCCGAGCACGATGCAGAAGCCCTTCGTGACACCAGTTTGCTTCAAGATGGCTTCAGCCGCTTTGGCATGCGCGGCGTCCGACGGGAAATCATTGGCTTTCTTGACCGCGATCGGCTCAGCCGCTTTCACGCCGAAGGCATAAACACGTCCCGTTGTCGTGCTGACGACGAGATGTCCGTCAGAAACCGCCAGACCACGCGCTTCGCCATCCATGGCGGCTTTCCAGGCTGGCTTGCCCGTTTCAGCATCAATGGCGATCACTTCGCCCTTGCCGCCAGCGATTACCGTTTTGCCTGCAACGATCAAGGCGGACTCATGCGGCGATTCAAGCGTCCATTTCACACCCACATCGGCGGCAGTCGCCAGATCGGCCTTGTGCTTCGCGCTCTCATCCTGCTTCGCTTTGTAGGTGATCCGCAGCGGCTCGTATTTGGCTGCGACGGCGGCCAGTTCGGCCTGCGCCTTCGCAAAGGCGGCTGGATCGTCTTTGACTTTGCGTGCGGCGGCTTCGGCGGCTTGGAATTTTTTCGCTTCGGCGAGCGCCGGATGTTTCTTCAAGTCAGCGCTGATTTTAGCGATGGCCATTTCATGCGCATGACAAATGCGCGTGCCTTCGGCGTGCTTGATGCGGTCGATGGCGATGATTTTGGTGCCGTTCGCCATGTAACCCATGTCACCTGCCAATGTCATCTGCGTGCCGGCGAACCAGCCGAAGCCGGATTTTTGCTTCTCCTGGTCGAGTGCGAGGATGTGATGCTCACCCACCGCGTAGATTTGATCATCCGCCAGAAACGCCTGCGAACCGCCAATCTGCCCACCCGCGTCGGAACGCCAGCCCGGCTCCGGTTTTGATAGAAACTCACCCGTTTTGCGATCAAACGAGGCTGCGAGCGAACGACCCGATGGCACGAACAGCACGTCCTTCGTCGCGAGAATGTAGCCTTGGGGCGAGAGGTCATTGCGGCCCGCGTCCTTCTCGCTGATCGCGTCATTTTTCCAAATGACCTTCCCTGTGGCCGCTTCGACGGCATAGATGAAGACCTTCTCATGCGGAAACACGCCTGCGCCGAAATACGCGATGCCATCCTTCACCAGCAAGCCCGTGCGCACCGGCCAGCGCGAGATCATGCGGCCGCGAGCGAGAATGCGCTCGTCATGCGGCCCTGCGCGCAGTTTCCACACGAGTTTGCCCGTCTTGGCGTCGAGGCAGTAGGCGTAGCCATCATCGGAGCCGACATAGACTTTTCCGTTGGCGATGGTTGGAGCCAAACGCACTGGTGCATTCGTGAAGAACGACCACTTGTCCATGCCGGTGGCTAGATCTCGGCAGATCACGCGTCCATCGACCGAGGAACCGAAAAATACCTTCCCATCGCTGATGGCGACATGGAACACGTCATCAAAGCGGATGCGGTTCAAGGTTACATGTCCTTCGAAGACGCGACCGTCTTCACCCGCCCATGCCATCTTCGGTGGGGTCGGTGATTCAAACGTCCATTCGGCTTGCAGCGGCAGTTTGAGTTCCTCCTTGGTGGCACCGACGCGTGAGGCATCGTGCAGGTAAGTGGGCCAGTCGGCACGGGCGGTGGCAAGAACGAGAAGGAACAGGAGCGGGCGCATGGTCGAATTAAAACGCACGCATGATGGCGAATTCATCGGAAGAGCAACGTATTGTGCCGGACCCATGCCTCATCGCCTTATCGCTTTTTTCATTCTCACCGCCTCGTCTGCGTTTGCATGCTCGGTGCCGGTGTTTCGCTATGCGCTGGAGCATTGGGCGGCGGATCCGTATCGTGTGACGATGCCGCATGGTACAAAGCTGGACGGCAACTTCAAAGTGACGAACGCAGCTGTGCCGAAAATCGAACTGCGTCAGCCACTGATGATGCGAAACGATGAGGTGATCTGGTCGGCGGACTTCAATGAGGCGAATGTGAAGACGTTGCTCGATTCGCCAGCACGTCAGCAGATCGCAGAACGGCTGGGGGCAGGGGAGAGCGCTGTTTGGGTGCTGTTGGAAAGCGGCGATGACGCCAAGGACACTGCGGCTGCCAAATTTCTTGATGAACGACTCGAATATCTTTCTGGCGTGATGGAACTGCCAAAGCTCGACCAGCAGGACATCAAGAACGGCCTCGTTTCAGTGCCTGGTGATGGTTTGCGGCTGGAGTTTTCGACGCTGCGGTTGAAGCGTGATGATGCGGCGGAGGGCGCCTTCATCGCGATGCTGCTGGCGAGTGAGCCTGATCTCCGTGGAATGAATGATCCTATTGCGTTTCCCATTTTCGGCCAGGGTCGGGTGCTTTATGCACTCGTGGGCAAAGGCATTCGCGTTGAGACGGTGGACCGTGCGGCACAGTTCCTGATCGGCTCATGCTCGTGTCAGGTGAAGGAGCAGAATCCGGGTGTTGATCTCGTGATGGCGGTGGATTGGAAGAAGATGGTCAAGGATCAGGCGATGCCGGGACAGCAACTGCCGGAATTGACTCAAATAGCCGATCTGCTGCCGCAGACGGTTAAGATCGAGGGCGAGGCGGAAGCGAAGGCTGCCGATTCGCCGGTGTGGCTCGATTGGCGCGCTGGCCTGGGATTGATTGCGCTGCTCGCTGCGATCAGGATGCTGATGAAGCGTTGAGATCGAGGCCCATTTTTTTGAGTTCCCACTCTTGAGCTGGCCAGGCAATGGCGGCGGGTTCGCCAACGGGCTTTTCGGCGGTGAAGATGCCGACCGAGATCGGACGAATGCGGCGGTGCGTGGCGTGCTTGTCCACGAGCGGCATGCCCTGCGTTTTGGATGATGGATTTTGCGCGTCTTTCTCCTCCTGCTGCCATTGCGTTGCGAGCTGATGCAGCGCCACGATGCGATACCAGTGCCATGGCTGCTCACAGCGGATGTTTTCACGGCACCAGGTCCAATTGGCGAAGCGTTCTAGATCTGCGGGCCGGATGAGGAAGCAGCGCACACATTTGCGGCGCACGACCTGGCGGTCCTCGCAGGTCATGGCAAAGAGCCAGGTCTCGCGCGGGAAGGGCGTGGTGGCGAGATGACCGGCGATGTGATTGAAAGCGTCGTTGAGCACTTCAAAACCCAGCAGACCTTCGGTGCGCAGCACGGGATTCCGCAGACTGGTGTAGTCCGCCATTTCACGCACGATTTTGCGCGCGGCGGGATTGTCGTAGAGGTCGTTCACTGTGGTGGACGATGTCAGATTGCGGAACAGCAGCACAAAATCACCCGTGCCCGGCACTGGAGAGAGAAAGTGCGCCTGAAACAGCACGTCATCCGAATCACCACGGCGCAGGCGGTCGAGCGCCTTCAAGTGGCGGCGAAACAACAAGAACCAGCTCGCGAAGAAGCCGAGCAGGAAGCCGATGAACTTGCCGGTGATCTCCGGCAGCACGCGATGCCATTCCATGGTGCGGAACCAGTCCGCCACCATCTGCGCATTCAAACTGCTGACCCATTGGATGAATTGATCGTAGAGACTCATGGACGGTGGAGAGATCGAAGACGGCGGAGGCTAGAGGTAAAAAATGGGAGCGCAAGACGTGAGTCGCGCGTGAAAATCAGGCGCACGCTG
>CANIZT010000061.1 GCA_947471905.1 Verrucomicrobiaceae bacterium | reverse complement strand
GATCTGCCATTGTTCGATCAGAGACCCCGCCGGCGGCGTCGCCGTGCGTCTCAGTGTGGATACCGCTGAGGCTATGCCTGCATACCAGTCATGAATTTTTCGTGTCAGCAGCCGGTTCATGGCAAAGCGGTCCATTAAAAGAGTCTGTAAATTGAGGATGTGCTTGCCGCAACGTTTGCCCGCAGCATGCTGTCTGGGACGCCACCTTCACGCATGGCATGGTTCTGCCATGACAAGCCCTGTCCCGGCCTGGCCGGGCACCAACGATAATCCAGCTCCCGAACGATGGACTCGACCGGAAACAACAGCATTTTGGAATGGGGTTCGATCACAAGACCCCATTCATGCATCATGCCCGCGTGTCATCTCATTTTTTCTTCCCCCCGCCGCAGTTCATGAAGATCGCACATGTATTCATCCGCATGCCCGTCGGCGGTGCCGAAGACCTGATGGGTGACATCCTGCGCACGGCCCCCGCCGGCACGGAAATGCGCATCGTGTGCCTGCAGGAGTTGGGAAAAGTGGGCGAAGCGCTGCGGGATCAATTTCCCGGTCAGGTGGAGCTGCTACCGTGGGTTTCAGGCAAGCGCTTTCGGTTCGGTGCCGTGTTGAAGCTCGCAAAATGGCTAAGGGAGCAGAGCGTTCAGATCATGCACACGCATGTCTATAACGCGCATGTCTATGGCGTGCTAGCTGCACGGCGTGCGGGCATTCCAGCCGTCATGCATCATCACAAAACGTATGCGACGATGCGCTGGCGGCGGAAACTGGTGCTACGTGCGCTCTCGCACCGCACTGCGGCGCACATCACGCTGTCAGCGCAGACCCGCGCGGATTTGTGTCGTGCGTTTGGCATCGCGCCGGAACGCGTGCGCGTGTTCATCAATCCCATGGATGAGGACACATTTCATCCGGCGGCGGATCGTGCGGCATTGCGGCAGTCGCTCGGGTTGAATGCGACCACACCGTTGATCGGCACTGTGGCGGCGCTCACACCGCCAAAAAATCATCTTTTGAATGTGACGATGACGGTAAAGCTCAATCAACTCGGCTTTGCCGGCCGCTTTCTCGCCTTCGGTGAAGGTGGTGAGCGCACCCGCATCGCTGAAGCTGCGCAGCAGCAGAAACTGGTGAATTTTGAACTCATGGGCTCACGCCGCCCCATCGCACCATGGTTGCAGGCGCTGGACGTTTTCACCCTCGGCTCGACGTGGGAGGGCCAGCCGCTGGCGCTGCTACAAGCCATGGCTTGCGAGCTGCCCATTGTTGCCTCACGCATCGAGGGTAATGAAGCCGTCCTCGGGCCGGAACATCCGGCTCTGTTCGAGGTAAGTGATGCCACTGCCTACGCTGCCACAGTGTGTCGCACGCTGAACGATGCGACGTTTCGTTCGGCGGTTTTGGCGCATCAACGACGCCGCAGAAGCGAACTGCCGACCCTGCGCGATTACAGTCGGAATCTGGCGGAGTTTTACCAGACCGTGCTAGCAGGCAGCGTCACTGAAAATCAGCCACGCTGAGAAACTGAGCTGTTTGGACGGCGTGCTTCAGTTGTTTGCCGAGCACCATTTCCAGATCAGCCACGGCGATGCCATGACCGGGCTTACGGCAGGATAGATGCTCTCGCGTAAGCACGGTGCCTGCGGGCAGATCGTCGGCGGCCACGAGGCTCTGCCCAAACATGCGCCGCAGCGCCGCCATCTGCTCTGCTGAGTCATTTTTCACCAGCGGGCTGGCCTGCATCTTCTCGATGAAACGCACGCCTTCGACCATCTGCGCAAACTCCAGCGTGGTGAGTGAAGCGGCGACATCCGGCCCGAACATTTCGCGGCTGAGAGTGAGGTGAACTTCAATCAGCTTCGCCCCGAGCGTGACGGCGGCCAGGGATGGATACGGCGTGCCTGAATGATCCGATATGCCGACCGGACAGTCGTAACGCGCGGCCAGTTCGGCGATTTGATTAATGCCAACCTGCTCCGGCGGGCAAGGATAGGCAGTGGTGCATTGCAACACGGCAAAGGGTGATTTGGCAGCACGCAGCAGCGACACCGTAGCGTCTATTTCCTCGCTGTAACTCATGCCGCTGGAGACGAGCACCGGCTTACCGGTTACGATCATGGCGTCTAGAAAAAGACGGTTGGTAACTTCACCGGAAGCAACTTTCCATGCGGGAACACCGATGCGTTCCAGCAGACGGATGGCAGCGAGCGAGAAGGGCGAGCTGAGAAACACCAACCCCTTCTCTTCGGCGTGCTGCTTGAGTTCGAGCCATTGAGTCTCGGTGAACTCCATGCGCTTCCAGTAGTCGTACCGCGTGGTATCCTGGTGGCTGAACTTGACGCGCCAGGTATCAAGCGCCGAACTTTCCTCCGCAGCTATATGTGTCTGAAATTTCACCGCATCTGCGCCGGTCTTTGCGACTGCATCAATGTAGGCATGCGCGGTGCCAAGGCTGCCATCATGCGCCTGCGCGATTTCGGCGATGATGAAAGTCGTCGCCGTCGGACTTTCCCACAGATCGTTGATGCTGCGCAGTCTCATTAGGCACGGAAGATTTTTTTACCGTCGGGCGGCAGAACGTTACGTGTGTCCACGATGAGCCGTGCCCATTGGCTGAGCGCACGATAGTCCACATTGGAGTGGTCGGTGCAGATCAGCACGGCATCCGCCGCAGTGAAGGTGCGCTGGGTGAACGGCCGACTCTTCCGTGGCTTGAGGTTCGGAAAATGGTAGTCGCCCGGGAACTTCAGGATAAAGGGATCATGATACTCCACGCGACATTGATGGCGCTCCAGGATCTCCATGAGCTTGAGCGTAGGCGACTCACGAAAGTCATCCACATCACGCTTGTAAGCGAGACCGAGAAGCACCACGCGACTGCCTTGGAGCGATTTGCCAGAGCGACCAAGCGCATCCTGCAGTTTGGAGACCACGAAATACGGCATGTGCGTGTTTACTTCGCCCGCCAACTCGATGAACTTGGTGGAGATATCGAACTCGCGTGCCTTCCAGGTCAGGTAAAACGGATCAATCGGGATGCAGTGCCCGCCGAGGCCGGGGCCGGGATAAAATGGCATAAAACCGAATGGCTTGGTCTTCGCCGCGTTGACAACCTCCCATATGTCGATGCCCATGCGATCAAAGACAATCTTCAATTCGTTGACCATCGCAATGTTCACGGAGCGGAAAATGTTTTCCAGCAGCTTAGCGGCTTCAGCGATCTCCGCCGTGCTGACAGGTATGACCTTGGAAATGATTTGCTCATACAGTGCGCAGGCCAGCTTGCAGCTCGTAGCATCCGTACCACCGACGAGCTTAGGGATGCTGGCGGTGGAGAAATTAGCGTTATTCGGATCTTCCCGCTCTGGACTGTAGGCCAGAAAGATGTCTGTTCCGGGCTTCCAGTCGGCTTTTTTCAAAATGGGGGCAACCACATCGCGCGTTGTGCCGGGATACGTCGTCGATTCCAAAATCACGAGACAGCCTTGGCCGACATTGTTAGCCACCCACTGCGACGCCGATTCCACATACGAAAGATCAGGCTCACGCTGTTTGGTGAGTGGTGTGGGCACACAGATCAGCACCGCATCGAGTCCTTTCAGCCCGGCGGGCTCGGCTGTGGCCTGAAAAAAGCCTTTCTTCAGCACCGCCCGCACACGCTCGTCCTTGATATGCCGGATTGGCGAACGCCCCTGTTTCAGAACTCGGATACGACGCTCGTCTGGATCGATCCCAACGACAGAGAATCCTTTCTCGGCGAACAGCAGACCCAGCGGCAGTCCCACATAACCCATGCCCATGATACCAATCTTCAACGAGCGGTTGTTAAGTTTTTCCTGCCATTGGAGCAGCACAGTCGGTGGCGATTTCTTTTTGCCGGGCATAGGATAAAATAATATGACCGGGACAAAAACCCGCGTCGAGTGATATGTAAAGCCGTGGCACGCTGCCACGTCAACACAGGATGAATGGCGGCGAAGGCGCACTTCGATGTTGTGTGAATGAAGATGCCGCAGTTAATGGCGATCTATTTCCATGCCCGCACAACTGAACAAGCCGCTCCAACAGCGCCTCTTGCCCACCGACCCGAACCTTCCTGAGGTGGTGAAGAAGACGATGAAATCCATGTGGAAGTACCTGCTTCCTTACAAGGGTCGTTTTGCGCTGAGCATCGTGCTTGGAATGCTGAGCGCGATATTCAACGGGGTCATGCTCATCGGCTTTCAGTTGATTTTTTCGCTCGTGTTGAAAGGCCAGACCCGCACGCTGGGCGAGGCCACGAAATTGCCGCTGATCGGTGAGATCAACCTGGCCGAAATTCTCGGCGTGAGCAACGACACGCCGGTCGGTCTCGTAGGCGTGATGATTGCCTGCGCCTTCATTCCCGTGCTAATCTTCATCCGTGGCTTCCTAGGTTATCTGTCCAGCTACATGCAGGCCTGGGTGACGAGCAAAATGGTCTATCAGATTCGCAACGACGCTTTTCGCAGTGTACTGCGCCAGTCCCCGGGTTTTTTCAACAGCGCCAAAACGGGAGAGCTGATGCAGACGGTCACCAGCCAGACGGCCGTGGTCCAGCGCAACGCCATGATGCTCATTCAAACGCTGGCCCAGCGCCCGCTGACCATCATCTCCATCCTTGTCGTCTTGTTTGCCCAGGATTGGATCTTTACCCTCATGTCCTTGGTGGTGTTTCCCGCCTGCCTGTTGCCGATCATCCGCATCGGCAAACGCGTCCGTAAAACAGGCACTCAGGAGGAGTATGATTCCCGCGCCCTCATGGTTGCCATGCAGGAATCCTTTGCCGGCATCCGGCTGGTAAAGTCCTACGCGCGTGAAGACCACGCCGCATTGCGGTTTGATCGCAGCAACGCCAGCATGACGCGCAACATGGTGCGCTGGACGAAAGCTATGGAACTCGTTGGTCCCATTGTCGAAACCGTCGCCTCATTCGGCATCGCCGGAGGGCTGGTTTATGCCTGGCATCGGGGACTGGAGGCGGAGAACTTCTTCCTGCTCGTCATGGCACTCACACAGATTTATCCACCGGTGAAGGAACTCAGCCGCGTGCAGATGTTGCTGCAAAAAACCACCGTGGCTGCCAGCATGGTGTTTGAACTGCTGGAGCGCAAACCGGACATTCTGGACGCTGAAAACGCGGTCGATGCCGGTCGTTCACAAGGTGCGGTCACGTTTCAACACCTCACTTTCTTTTATCGTGAGCGCAGCGGGGAGAAAAAAGACACACCCGCCGTCGCAGGCATCGACCTGCAGCTCGATCCCGGCAAATTTTACGCCTTTGTCGGTCCCAGTGGCGCCGGCAAAAGCACGCTCTATTCCCTATTGCTGAGGTTTTACGATCCCGACGATGGCGCTGTCCTTCTTGACGGTTGCGACATTCGCACTCTCACCCAGGCATCATTGCGGGCCAATATCGGCATCGTCAGTCAGGACACCTTTCTCTTCCACGACACAGTTCGTGAAAACATTCGCTACGGCCGCCTGAATGCCACCGAAGACGAGATTATCGCCGCGGCCAAAAAAGCCCATGCACACGAGTTCATCATCCAGATCAGCAATGGCTATGATGCCATCGTTGGTGAAGGCGGCTGCAACCTTTCCGGCGGTCAGAAGCAGCGCATCTCCATCGCCCGCGCCATTCTGCGCGATGCGCCCATCCTCCTGCTGGATGAGGCCACCTCAGCGCTCGACACCGAGAGCGAAAGAATCATCCAGGAAGCCATCCACATCCTCTCTGAAGGCAAAACGGTTGTCGCCATCGCCCACCGGCTTTCTACCATTCTGGAAGCCGATCAAATCGTGGTCATGGATCGGGGCCTTATTTTGGACCGCGGCACCCACGCCGATCTCCTGAGCCGCAATACGCTGTATCAAAAGCTCTATCATCTTCAATTCAGCAGTGACGAGAAACGCGAAAGCTGACACCTAATCCCGTTCTGCCCGGGTCTTCCCTGCGCAAAATTGCCGGGCAGACGCAACAAATTCCTCGCCAGAACGAGCATTCTCGCGGTCATTTGGATGCTCTGATCTTTTGCCCTCATGAAAGCTCTCGTCACCGGCGGCGCCGGATTTATCGGTTCGCATCTTGCCCAGGCCCTGTGCCGTCAAGGCGCCACGGTTCGCGTGATCGACGAACTCAGCACCGGCAGACTTGAAAATCTGTCCTGGCGGACACCGACCGATGCAGTGGAATTCATTCAGGGTGATGTGCGTGATGAAAGCCTGCTGGCAAAGATTGTTCCCGGTTGCGACTGGGTGTTTCATCAGTCGGCCGTGGCTTCGGTGCCGCAATCGGTTGCTCACCCGCTAGAAACCAATCAGCACAATCTGGATGCCACGCTGAAGTTGCTCATCGCATCCCGGGATGCTCAAGTGAAACGCTTCCTCTTCGCCTCTTCCTCGGCGATTTACGGTGATTCTGAGGAGGTTTCCAAGCACGAATCCCTTCCACCGCAGCCTATCACCCCCTACGGTCTGCAAAAATACACTAGCGAACGCTACTGTCAGATCTTTCATCAGCTTTATGGCCTGCCCACAGTGGCATTGCGTTACTTCAACGTCTTCGGGCCGCGCCAGTCCTTCAACTCGCATTACTCCGGTGTCATCGCCAAATTTTGCACCGCAATGCTGCGCGGCGAGCGGCCCGTGATTTTTGGTGATGGTGGCCAGGCACGCGACTTTGTTTATATCGACAACATCGTTCATGCCAATCTGCTGGCAGCTGAAGCACCAGAACAGCAAGTCGCCGGGAGGGTCTTCAATGGCGGCACCGGCGCAAGCATTTCACTGCTTGAACTTGTTGCCGGCATCAATGAACTAACAAAACAAGAGATTCAGCCACAGTTTGAACCCGCCAGAGCAGGTGACATTCGTCATTCGCAGGCGGACGTGACGGCCATACGTGAGGCGCTCGACTACAAACCCAGGGTCCCATGGAAGGTTGGGCTTGCTCAGACGCTCAACTTCTACCGCGAACAGCCTTGGTGAGGTGCTTTGCCATGCTTTAAGGAGATGCCGCCTCATCATGCTGATCATCAGCCATAATAAAGCGATGAAAAATTGAGCCATGACACTCGCCCCCCTCATCGCCGCCGCCGAGGGCATTCCGCCTGTCTTTGCGCTGCTGGCGCTTATGCTCGTGGGTGTCGTGCTTGTTTCATTGCTCCTGCTGCGGCTCCGGCAGTCGATGCTGGCCGGTTACTTTATCTGCGGCGTTGTGATCGCCAATTCTGGTGTGCTGGATCTGCTCGGTGGTGGTGAATCGCATGAGCGTGTCTCGCAGATGGCTGAATTTGGCGTTGTGCTACTCATGTTCACTCTTGGCTTGGAGTTCTCACTGGGTGAACTGCGCTTCCTGCGCCGTCTCGCCTTTGTCGGCGGTGGCTGGCAGATGGGGCTCTGCGTTGTTGTAACTGCGGCGACTTCAACCCTGATCCATCCTTCCTGGCAGGGCGCGGTCATTCTGTCCGTGGCGCTCGCCATGAGTTCCACCGCCGTTAGCTTGAAAAGCTTCCAAGACCTCGGCCTCGAATCCAGTCCCGGCGCACGCATGGCACTCGCCGTCGCGATTTTTCAGGATCTGTTCATCATCGTCTTTTTCCTCTTTCTGCCGTTGCTACTGCCAGAAGCGGGTGTTGAGACATCACTGCTGCCGCGCCTTGGCTCGTTGGTATTGCGTGGCGGAGCATTCGTCATTCTGGCCGGTGTAGCGGCACGCTGGGTTATTCCCTGGCTGCTCAATGCCGTGACTCACACGCGCAGCCGTGAGTTGTTCACGCTCTCAGTGATTGGCAGTTGCGTCGGTCTCGCCTTCATTGGTGGACTACTAGATCTCGGCCTCGCGCTCGGTGCTTTCATCGCCGGACTCGCTGTGAGTGAGTCCATATTCAAGCACCGCATCCTCGCAGACGTGATGCCATTGAAGGATCTCTTCCTCACGCTGTTCTTCGTTTCTGTGGGCCTGATGATCGACATCAAGGCTGCCGCTGTGCTCTGGCTGCCGATCTGTGGCCTCACCGCCACGCTCATGCTCGCCAAAGCCAGCCTTATTACAGTCATCGGGCGTCGATTAGGTCTCGCGCATCGTCAGGCGCTCATGGCAGGCATCGGTTTGTGCAGTGCGGGGGAATTTTCGCTTGTGCTGCTTCAGCAAGCAGGCGGATTCGCCCTCTGGAACAATGACACCCAGCAGACACTCCTCGCCGCCAGTGCGTTGTCGATGGGCCTCCTTCCTGCCCTGCTCAAGTTTGGCCAACCGCTCGGCGACTGGCTCGTGAAACGCGGCTGGGGCCGTGGCAAACCCGTCAAATTCGACGCTGGCAGCCTGCGCCAGCGGGTCGCCGGACTTAAAGATCACGCCATCATCTGCGGACATGGTCCCGTCGGTGAAAAACTCAACAAGGCCCTGACCGACGCCGGTGTGCGAACGCTCGTCGTCGAGTTGAATGCCGAGACCGTGCGCAATCTTCAACGTCAGGGTCAGGCCGTGCTCTTTGCGGACGCCAGCCATGAGGAAACCTGGGAACTCACGAAATTGAAGAGCGCCCGCATGGTCGCGCTGACCTTTCCCGATGCCACCGTCAATGCACAGGCACTCGCCATGATCCGCGAGCATCGTCCCGATATCGCCGTGCTCGCCCGTGCACGCTTCAGTTCCGACGTCGATCGTTTGAAACGTCTCGGTGCCACACAGGTCGTCAACGACGAGACCGAAGCCAGCCGCGCCATGGAAGACGCCGCGCTCACGTTGCAAGGCGCTTGAGCCATTGCACCCGCATCACGCCCGCCTAGTCTGGCGGCGAATGTCCCAACGCCTTTTCCTCCTCGACGGCATGGCGCTGCTTTACCGCGCGCACTTTGCCTTCATCAAAGCCCCCATCCGCACCAGCGACGGGCTGAACACCTCTGCGCTCTACGGTTTCGCCAACACGCTGCTCGACATCCTCAAAAATCAGCAGCCCACACATCTCGCCGTCGCGTTGGACACATCCGCACCGACCCCGCGCCATGAGATGTTCCCCGCCTACAAAGCGCAGCGCGAGGAAATGCCGGAGGACATCAGCATGGCCATCCCGCAGATCAAACGCCTCATGGAGGCCATGAACGTGCCCATCCTCGTGCGCGATGGTTACGAAGCCGACGACATCATCGGCATCCTGGCCAAACGGGCGGAGAAAGAAGGCATCGAGACCTTCATGGTCACGCCGGACAAGGACTTCGGCCAGCTCGTCTCCGAACACGTCAAGATCTACAAACCCGGCCGTCAGGGTGCCGACACGGAAATCCTCGGCGTGAAGGAAATCTGCGAGCGCTGGGGCATCGAGCGCCCGGAGCAGGTCATCGACATCCTCGCGCTCATGGGCGATGCCGTCGATAACATCCCCGGCGTGAAAGGCTTTGGCGAAAAAACCGCCACCGCGCTCATCCAGCAATTCGGCAGTGTCGAAAATCTCCTCGCCAACACCGACCAGCTCAAAGGCAAGCAGAAGGAAAAAATCGAAGCCAGCAAGGATGACGCCCTGCTCTCCAAAAAGCTCGCCACCATCTTCGTGGATGCGCCTTACGATGCACAGGTCGCCGATCTCATCCTCAAACCGCACAACGACGACGCGCTAAAAGCCTTCTTCACCGAGTTCGAGTTCAACGCTCTCGGTCGTCGGCTCTATGGCGATGACTTCAAAGCCGGACGTGGCCGCAAAGCCGCTGCCGAAGCCGCGCCGAGCGATCTTTTCGCTGCTGCGGAAGTTGAAGCCCCTGCCCCGGCCAAACTCACCACCATCGCCGACACGCCGCACGTCTATCATCTCGTGCAGAGTGCCGAAGAACGTCAAAACCTCCTCGCCCAGCTCGCCCAGCAGAAATCCTTCTGCTTCGACCTCGAAACGACCGGACTCGATCCACGCGACACCAACATTGTCGGCATCGCCTTCTCATGGAAGGCTCATGAAGGCTGGTTCGCACACTTCCCACGCGACAAAGCCGCCGCAAAGTCCGTGCTCGAAGAATTCCGCGACGTGCTCACGCGCGATGGCATCGAGAAGATCGGCCACAACCTCAAGTTCGACCTCAGCGTGCTCCTTGCGCATGGCGTCGAGGTCAGCGGCCCGTATTTCGACACCATGCTCGCGCATGCCTTGATCGAGCCTGAGCAGCGCCACGGCATGGACTTCTTGTCGGAGACCTACCTGCACTACACGCCCGTGCCCATCACGGCGCTCATCGGTGTCGAGAAGGACGATTTGTTCAGCCAATCGACCATGGCCGACGTGGCGGCGCAAGATGCACGCAAAGTCGCCGACTACGCCGCCGAGGATGCCGATGTCACCTGGCAGCTTGCGGCCAAACTGCGGCCTGAAATGGCTCCGCATGGCCAGACGCGCGTGTTTGACACCGTCGAGTCGCCCTTGCTGCCCGTGCTCACCAGCATGGAGAATTTCGGCGTGAAGATAGACGTGCAGGCCTTGCGTGAGTACGGCGTTGAACTCGACAAGAAAGCCGCCGAGCTGCAAAAACGCATTCAGGAAAGCGCGGGCGGCCCCTTCAACCTCAACAGCCCCAAACAGCTCGGCGAAGTGCTGTTTGACCGCCTCAAGCTCATCGAGAAGCCGAAGAAAACCGCCACCGGCCAGTATCAGACGAACGAGCAGGTCTTGCAGTCACTCACCGGCCTGCATCCCATCATTCAGGACATCCTCGATTACCGCGAGGTCACCAAGCTCAACAACACCTACGTCGAAGCGTTGCCGCATGCCGTTTCAAAGGTCACCGGCCGCGTTCACACCACCTTCCATCAGCTCATGGCCGCCACCGGCCGCATGGCATCGAGCGATCCCAACCTGCAAAACATCCCCATCCGCTCCGACCTCGGCCGCGAGATCCGCAAGGCCTTCGTCCCCGGCTTCGACGGCTGGGTGTTGATGAGCGCCGACTACTCGCAGATCGAACTCCGCGTCATGGCCGCGCTCAGCGGCGACAAGGCCATGATCGAAGCCTTCGCCCAAGGTCTCGACATTCACCAAGCCACCGCCGCGCGCGTCTATGGCGTCGAACTCGACGGCGTGCTGCCCGAGATGCGCCGCACCGCCAAGATGGTCAACTTCGGCATCATCTACGGCATCTCCGCCTTCGGCCTGAGCCAGCGCCTCGGCATCCCACGCGGCGAGGCCGCCACCATCATCGACAACTACTTCAAGCAGTTCCCCGGCGTGAAACGCTTCATGGAGCAGATCGTCGAAGATGCCAAAACTCGCGGTTACGTCGAAACCCTCACCGGCCGCCGCCGCATCATCCGCGACATCACCAGCGGCAACGCCACCATCCGCGGCGCCGCCGAACGCGTCGCCATGAACACCCCCATCCAAGGCACCGCCGCCGACATGATCAAACTCGCCATGATCCACGTCGCCACCGCTTTGAAGAAAGCCGGCCTCCAAACCCGCATGCTCCTCCAAGTCCACGACGAACTCCTCTTCGAAATGCCCGAGGGCGAAGTCGATCAAGCCCGCTCGATCATTCTCGATGCGATGAAGAACGCACTACCGCTCGAAGGCGTGCCGGTTGAGGTCGAGGCGGGAACGGGATTGAACTGGCTGCAGGCGCATTGAGCCGTTTTCGCCCGAAACTCTTGTGTCGTCACTTTGCTTTTTGGTCAGACGTGATCTGCTGGGCACCCCAACCCACACTCAAGGATTCGCGGCGCAAATGGAGCCCCAATCCGAAGGAAGCTCTTCGATGCTCCCCACTAATGAAGAGGTCAATCTCGTCCTTTGGGCCGTCGGAACCATCTTCATCGTCCAGGCCAAAAGGCAGGCTAGCGCCCACATGAATGCCATCGACCTGCTTGTCCAGGAGCCTGGCCGCCTCCAGGAACACATGATGCGCGTCCTTGTAGGTAGGTGCCTCAATGGAGAAGCCGTGTGAAACCAGTATGTTTTTGTGAAAGTTGAACTCGCCCTGGGCATCGAGGCCAAACAACTTGGTTTTGATGATGACCTCGGTGTTGTGATCGCCCGCATCAGGCTTGGGAGGAGGGCAATTGGGTATCAATGCCTTTAGATCCTCATATTTTTCCACGAATTGTAGTTTGTGTATAAGGCTCAGGTACAACTCCTCATTTTTTGTGTCGGCCCAAGATGTGCTCGTGATACCCAAGAGCCAGGTTGCCATTAGTAATGCAGTTTTCATTGGTGCGCCCAACCATTGGATGAAATGCCAAACTGTCGAGGACGACTGAATGCTATTGACGCGCAAGCAGGCTGGCGGATCAGAACATCTGCTTCGCCTCACCGATGCGCTTGCGCCAGTAGTAGGGGCGGCGTTTGGCGTGGGCAATGGCGAGAATCACGACCTTCTCCCGCCAGATCATGTAGGCGATGTAGTATTCATCGAACCGGGGTTTGAGGTTCGCCCGGCGCACGGCTCTGCGACGGATGTTGTAGAGCAGCGGATTGGCAACGATGGTTGCCGTGTAACGGTAGAACGTCGCCTCGAAATCAAAGGCGAGTGATCCATCCTCATCAAGACCGGCATAATAGCGGATCGTGTCATGCAGTTCGTCCCGCGCGGCGGGATGAATGTTAAACTCATCGCTCATGCCGGACGTTTGAGTCCGAGCTGCAACATGAGGGCATCCGTGCTGCGGCGCAATTCCGCACCTGAAATCAACTCGACCTTGCCCTCCTCAATCTCCTTCACGCGAACATCAATCTCGGCGTCCCACGCGGCCTCAATCGAGCCTGCTTCAGTCTCATCGCCACTGCGGGCATGGCTGGGATATTCGTGCTGAAGATCACGAAGAAGTTCCTCAGCCTCGTCCGAGGCAAGGCTGCGGATTTGCTGTTTGATGCGTTCCACGGTGGCAGTCATGGCGTGATTCTACTTTGAGTGGCAGGTTTTGTCGAGGGGCTGAAAATCCAGACGAGCAGTCGTTGGCTAGCGTTTTCAGAACGATCCGCCGAACGGCCAAAATGATCAGGTCCAACATCATTTATGGCATCTCCGACTTCGGACTGACTCAGCGCCCGATGACTCCACTGAGGTAGGGTTGATCCGCCGTTGCTCCGGCAAACCGGTTGACGCCCGACTGTTAAGGTTCTTTAACTAGCTGCACCCCTCTTTCGTCATGCCGCCTCTTGAATCCTTTCTATCACCCGGCCTGCTGTATGGCCTGGAACACAGCAATCTGACCTGCTGGGTCATCTGCGGCATCCTCGCGCTGCTGTCGATCACGAGTTGGGCGGTGATTCTGAGCAAACACTTCCTGCTCTCCCGCGTCCAACGGGCGAATCTCATTTTTCTGCGGCAATTCCGCGAGAGCAATCACCCGTTGGAGTTATTCCAAGAGCGCGAGCATCACGAGTTCTCCTCCTTCTACCACATCTACCATGCCTCATGCCGTGAGTTGTCGTGGTATCTGCTGGGTGAGGATGAGCCTGGCTCGACCTTTGCCGCAAGGCTGCAAGGCGCGGGCCGCATCACCCCTTCACAAATGAGCGCGGTACAGACAGCGATGGAGCGCAGTGTGGCGGAAGCGGCACTACGACTCGAGGCCCGCATGAGCGTGGCGGCCACGGCGCTGAGTGGTGCACCATTCCTCGGACTATTGGGGACCGTGTGGGGGCTGCTCGATACTTTCAGCACGATGACCCATGTCGGTGAGGCCGCGACCCTGGCCGCCATGGCACCAGGAATCACCACGGCGCTCGTGACCACGGTGCTGGGCCTGCTGGTGGCCGTTCCTAGCATGGTGGGCTACAACTACCTCGTGAACCGCATCCGGGGCATGGTGGTGCGCCTCGATAACTTCGCCAGTGAACTCAGCGCCGGTTTTGACCGCACGTTTGTGGATCATCGTTTTAGCAATGAAGCACTGCCTAGCATGAATGGACTCGGTAGCCCATCCATGCCTGCCTTCACCGGCACCAGTTCCTCTCCCCTGCCCGCCGCAATGCACGCCGCCCACGTCCGCGCATGAAACGCCATTCGAACCGGCATCAGCTTCGCCTCATCACTGAGATCAGCATCACTCCGCTGCTCGATCTGGTGCTGATACTGCTGTTTGTGTTCCTGCTGGCGGCTCCTCTGCTCAAAGCGGACAAAACCATGCTGCCCCCAACGCTCCAAGCCGTGGCGAAGGCGGTGTCGGCACCGGCGGAAACACTGACGCTGGTGATGAACCACGACCAGTCTGTCACGCTCAACGCCGCCATGCTCGCGCGTGCCGATCTACCCGCCTCATTGAAACAACTCGCCGCGAGTCGGCCAGGCCTTGGCATTCAAGTGCGCATTCACCGCGACCTACCAGTGCAGCAACTGGTGGAAATCATGCAAATACTCGAAACGGCGGGCATCCAGAAGACCGCCGTCACGACGCATGCCGACGATCCTTGATTCCAGATGAAACACAGTCGTCCCACCACACTGGAACCGATCTCCGTTTCGATGATCTTCATTGTAGCGCTGCATCTGGCAGTGGCCTTTGGCATCTGGTGTTGGTGGCATGAAAGTGGTGCCAGCCGTCGCAACGCCCAAGAGAAGGTGCTGATTTGGATGAAGCCCGGCGATTTCACCTCTTCGGCAGCTGCTTCCTCGAAGGCCAAAGTCTTGGCAGCAGCCCCGAAATCAGCCAAAGCGACACCCCCTGAATCAAAGCCGAAACCGAGTGCAGAACCGCCGGTGCAAAAAGCCACCTTGATCGCTGCACCCGTACAGCAGCACCAGATGGTGGCCGTCCCGAACGATTCTGGCACGCCACTGTTTGCGCCCGCAGTACCGGCTCCAAAACCTGCGGCAAATCGCAGCATCACCCTAAGGCGTGCACCAGAGAAACGCGGCTATGGCACCTATGCCGTCCCTCCCCCACCCATGGCTAATCCCACGCTCATGGACTTTGCGCGCCTCAATGCCATGCGCCCGCCGCCGGTGCCGCTGCCAGGACAAGAGAAGGGAGAAGAGGAGGTGAACCTCGATCCCATCGATGAAGCCGTAAATCGTGCATTTTTGGCCGGGTGGACCGCACCGCCCATTGATGCCGTGCCCACTACTCAGCGCGAGGCAAGACTGAACATATCCATTGGCAAGGATGGCAGCGTGTTGAAAACGCAAATGAGCAAGTTCTCCGGTTCGCATGTCCTAGACCAGTCCATTCTTGAGACGGCGGCCAAAGTGAAAAAAATTTCCACAGCACTACCTTCAAATTTCTCCAAAGACAGCTACGATCTGGAACTCAACTTTCTCCTGCTGCCCTGAAACCCACCATGATCTCCCGTGCGTTGCTTCTCATCCTCACGCTCGCTGCCAGTCACGGCACACGAGCTGAGGCTGGCATCATGGAGAACCTGCGCGGCTGGATTGGCCTAGGGAACAAGGCCAAGATTGAGGACCAGAAGAAATCGATGCCGCGCATTCGGATTGGTCCCTTCACCGGAGGCATGGCGGTTAGCGCCCAGGATGCGCTGCGCAAAGAACTACTAGCCTCACGTGAGTTCTTCGTGGCCGGAACCGATGAGAAAATCGATTTCGCTATCGAGGGATCTTCCATTGGCGGACGTGTCACTGGCAAACTCCGTGATGCCAAAGGCAAAGAACTCTTTCAGCGCAGCTACGCCGCTCCGGGTCTCGATGAAAACCTCAAAGCACTCACCGACGATGTGATTTACACCATCACCGGCAGGCCTGGCCTCGCCACGAGTCGCATCGTTTTTGTGTGCGACAAAACCGGGAAGCGGCAGATTTACGTTTGTGATGCCGAAGGTGGCGAAGTGCATCAAGTCACACATGATAAAAACGGCGCCGTATCTCCCTCACTCGCGCCTGACTCCTCCATGGTCGCCTTCACCAGCTACCGCAGTGGTTTCCCTATTATTCGCCTGCTTGATCTCAATGTTGGGTGGGAAAGAGGTGTGACTGACACTCCGGGCAGCAGTTTTGGCTCGGCTTTCTCGCCTGATGGCACTCATCTCGCCGCCGTGATGAGTTTCATCGGCAATCCCGAAATTTTCGTGAGTGACCTCAACACCAACACCGCCGCTTGCGTGAGTGATTCCATCGGTGCGCCGGCCAGTCCTTCCTGGCATCCTGATGGCAAGCACATCGTCTTCTCCAACGATGATGGCGACGGTCCAAAACTGTTTGTTGTCGAAGTTCCACAGAAAGAAGGTGGCAGCTCACGCCTGTTTCGCTGGCGCACCGGCTATCACTTCTGCACCGACCCCGAATGGTCGCCTGACGGCAAAAATATCGCCTTCACCACACGCAAAAGCGGCGAGTGGGCCGTCGCCATCAAGCCCTATCCCAATGGCGGTGCTCACATCCTACAGGCTGGTGGTGCTCAGCATCCATCGTGGAGTCCGAACGGGCATTTCCTCACCTACGTCCAGCATGGCGAGTTGTTCGTGCAAGACCTGCGCAGCGGGAACCGCCGCGCACTCCTCCGCGGCTTTGGCCGCATCACCGAACCCCGTTGGATGCGGTAGGAAATGATGAAATCAGAATGACGAATTTCAGATCAGCCTTTGCCGCCATCATGAATGCTTCATCAGCATTCACTATACTACTGCTTTCTTCCTGCGGGAGCATTCCCATGCCCTCGTTCCTGAGGAATCCTGCTGACGAGGCCGTTGTTTATGCACTTGGCCCGCGGGATGGATTTACTTCTCCATTGAGCAATGGTCTCAAGCCTGCCTGTCAGGCGCTGGTCTTTGACCAAGATGGATTCCAGCTCACCGAATCCCATGAGCAGACAGTTCGCAGCTTAGCCAAGGAGATGGTGTCCGAAAAAAGGAGCCGTCTCATCATCGCCGGCTATGCACCGCCCAATCTGCCAGAGGACCACGCTCGCGCTCTTTCGGATCGCCGTGCGCTTGCCGTGCGTCAGCGCCTCATCGAACTCGGCGTTGAAGCCGCCAATCTACAAACTGTCGGCTTCGGCAACGATTTCTCCCCCAGCGGTCCGTCATCGGGCGTGGTGGTCATCTACAAGCAGTAAGGATAGTCGTTTGCACCCTCTCATGTCTCCTGAACCTATCAGCAACTACACCTC